>CAYGAN010000070.1:0-1517 GCA_964347585.1 uncultured Planctomycetales bacterium
GCGAGGGGACATCGACCTGCTGTACCGATACCTCGTTCCTTGCCGCATATGCTGCGGCAACACCGGCACTGTGGCCCAGGATCATGTACACGGGCTCCATACGAATCGACGAATAAGCGACGTGCGAGGCCGACATGCAGACGGGTACCAGCAGATTCTGACACTCGTCCGGCTTCGGCGTGATCGCGCGATAGGGGATCTCATAAGGCCGAACCGACACTTGCATGTCGCCTTCATTCACGACGGTCCCATCGGGCGTGGAAATGCGCTGCACGTGGTGTGAATCGATGTTGTAAGAACCCATCCCGATCGAGTCGCTCTTTGTTCGTTGGTTTTGCAGGTCGGCTTGGGTCATCAAGTAGGCACCGATGATGCGTCGGGCTTCGCGGACGTACAACTGATGCGGCCAGTGGCCGGTATCCACGAACTCATCCTTGGCTAAGCCCCACTCGTTCAGCTCATCCCGAAGGGACTGGGGGACGCTGGGATCGTTCGCCAGGAAGTAGAAGAATCCTTGCACGTAACTGACGTGATCGTTCCAGATGTCGTTTCGACGGCGGTAATCTGCTTCGGGGTATTCCCAGCTTGCCCCAATGTGATCCGTGGAGATTGGGCCGAGGTTGTTCACGTCGGTCTTGTCATTGGGCATGCGGCTAACGTGCATGACGTCAGTGAGCTTGCGGGGTTTTGCTTGGTGCAGGTACCGCTTGAGTAGCGCATATCGATTCGGATCGTAATCGGCGGGCTTCGGGAAAGGGACCTGATTATCTTTGCGACTGCTCAAACACAGTCGGAAGTTATACGCCTGCACCTTCTTGTCGCCCTGGCCGGGCAGACCCGGGTCCCCGCCGTACACGCAAGGGAGTAGCTTCCCGTTCTCGTCGTAAGGCGAGATCGCTACGTCAAACTGGTGCTTGGGGCTGTGTTTGTGGCGTCCGGCCAGGGATTCGCCGTATTGGCCTTGCCCCTCGCGTCCCCAGGTGTAGGAGACATGTGCCCGGGCCAGGAGGTCGCCCTCATAGGTTGCGTCCACGAACACGCGCGCCGCGAGCTTCGCGCCGTTCTCCATTCTGAGCCAGACCAACCGCGGCCCTCGTTTGCAGACGGCATTGAGGCGATGCTCAAAGAAGACGGCGACACCGGCGTCAGCCAGCCAGTTGCGGAAGACCTGCTCGGCGACCCGGGGCTCGAAGTACCAGGCAATCGGTTGACCGTAGTGCTTTCCGACACGCTCGAAGAAGGCGCGCGACATGCCCCCGACGACCTGCCTGTTGCCGAAGTCGGTGCGACCCAGCCCGCCCGAAACCATTCCGCCAATGTGCCGCCGGGGTTCCAGAAGGGCGACAGATGCACCCTCACGGCACGCAGCAATCGCTGCGATCGCCCCGCTCGCTGTACCGCCGTAAACCACCACGTCGTACATGTGAGACTCCCCGGGACCGCAGCCTGACAGAGCGCCTGTGGTAACTAAAACGCTCACCAACGCGCCGTGCCAAACGTGTGTCAACGATAGTCGA
>CAYGAN010000070.1:1527-5393 GCA_964347585.1 uncultured Planctomycetales bacterium
ACCTGCTTATCTTGGTGTTTTGCTGCATCGGGGCCACAGAATGGAGGGTCGTTCGCATCAGGAAGCTCGTCGATCTGTAGCTCACGTGCGCCCAGCGCCAACGAACATAACTGCCTCAGGATCATACGCGGCGCTTAAGTCACTTCGTCCGCGGGGCAAGTGCGAGTGCTCGGCCTACGGAGCCGTATGGGTGAACATGATGCGACACTGCGATAGGTCCAGTGCGTTGATCGCTCCGTCCGAGACGATATCGTACTTGGCATTGTCGCCAGCTGTGACGTCAGCACTGAAGTTGATTCGAAGCTCGCTCAGATCCAGCGCATTAACCACCTGCGAGGAGTTCCCGCCGTTGTCCACTTCGCCCTGCAGCGCACGGATCAGAAAGTCATTGTCGCCGGCGATCACCGAACCGGCCAGCGTGACGGTGTAGGTATCCTGATCCGGCAGGGCGCTCAGGCTTATCGTGATGATGTCGCCGACAGCTGTTACGCTGACAACGCTGGTGGCGACATCGCCGTTGTTGATCCCGATGATCGATTCGACCAGGCTCTCCGGCGGGCTGGGGAGTATCACGTTGTCGTCGCAGTCAATTAGAAGTCTAGTGATACCTTCCTCGCGGCTTTCGGTAGTGATGATCTGACTGTCGTCGGGCAAGCTCGAAGCGGCCAGGTTGATGGCAAGGCCGATCTCGCCTGCCGGACCGTGGTCGGCCACGGTAGCCACCGACTCAATGTTGACGGCGACGGGCCCCGCCGGCTCTGTGTACAGGAAGATATTCAGGCTGTAGGCATCGGCCTCGAACGAGAGGTGCTGCCGCTCCGTCTGATGGGCCGAAACGAGCCTACGGCCCGTAACAACATCCGTAAGCTCTGCTCCGGACGGAACCGGCTCGGCAAAGTGCAGCGTGATCGTGCAGGCCGTATTCGTGTCGTTGATCACGGCTAAGCGATCCCGGTACCAACGTGCTACGATCTGCTCGATTGCCGGTTCGACCGTACCGTCAAACGGAATTGAATCCACACCGGGCAGCGCCCGAAACGCCTGCGCGAACTTGCGCAAATCGTTTTCATGTCCGAGCGTCGGCCGATTCCAGCCCAGCCACGTGATCGTATCCGGGTCCTGGCGTCGTACGGACATGATCGGACCCTCGAAGAAGGCCCGTCCCGGCGCTGCGGGCGTGGTCGTGCGGAAGTAGCCGAGCGGGTTGAGCGGGTCGCCGAACTCGAAGTAGGGGTGGCGGGCCTCTTCCCAATAGTTCTGGTACATCTCGCAGGCCCGGCCCTCGGCGGTTCGGTACAGTTCCGCCAGGTCGGGCGCGAAGTGGAATAACCGATAGTCCTGATGATTCGTGCCGAACGGGTGCGCCCATCGGCTGCCGACGAAGTACCGATCCGCCGCCACCATCATGCCGCGCGATATCACGATGCCGGTGTCGCTCTCGAACATGTCCGGATCGTAGCCGTGGTGGCGGAGCAGGTTGTAGGGCGTTTCGGCGGGCCAGTCTATGTTCGTGCCGGGCACTTCAGAAGGCAGGTCGCATTGCACGTAGAAGACCAGGTCGGATCGCCACGTCTTGATGAGGTCCCTGCAGGCCAGCCAGAACTCGCGCGTTTTCTGACATCGCCAGTCAATCCACGATTCCCAGTCGTTCGGCCGAGTCACGAGCCAGTTGTAGGCGCTCGACGGCGGTGAGGTCGGGACACCGCTGCCCGTGTCGTTCTTGAACTGTTGGAGATCCCATTCCGAGTAGCCGGACTTCATGGCCCCGTCAAGACCGTCCTGATCCGCCGTGTAGCACGTCCCGATCTTTCCGTTGACGCGAATACCGATCCCGCGGACCGCCGGGCTCGACGCGGTGATCGCCGCGATCTCTTCAAGCAGATCGAACATGATGCTCTGCGTGGCAGGGTGAAGCGGATCGAGCGTGGGCTCCCCGAAGGCACGCGTGTAATCGCCGTCCGCCCCCACCTGGTACGCTTGGCTGGTGATCGATAGGCCGTTGGTTGAGGTTCGCTGGAGCGAAGTGATGAGCGGGACGAGCTGAATGCCCTCGGCCTGCGCGACTGGAGGTAGCTCGACAAGTAAATCGCCGGCAGAATTCCAGGAGAAGTACTGACCATTCTCGTACCACCGCCGCTCGCTCCGGTCGGAACCGTTGATCGCATTGAACACAATGTAGTTCATGCCGCAGAACTTCATGTGCTCGACGAGGCGCTCCAGGCTCTGCTGACGGAATGCCAAACTCGTCGGCGGCGCCGCATAGTGCTCGTAGAAGTACCACGGATGCGTCATGTAAATGCCAATCCGACGCTCCTCGGCCGGATCATCCGGCGGGGTATGTGCCGGGAAACCGTATGCCATCGGATCAGCGAGTGCGAAGATCCATAGTTGCGAGACGGCGCCGCCGTCATCGCCGGTGCGCACTTCGTTCGCGCCCGAGGTGGAGACAACGACCCGAACGGTTGTCTGCTTCGGATAGAAAAGCATGGTGATGTTGAAAGGCTGATCGTCGATCGGGATTTCGCGTCCCGTGTACGTCGCCAGGCCGACGTCCGGCCCGAAGACCTTTCCGTTCTGCGTACGCTCGAAGACTTGGCCGTCGCCCCAGGGGTCGGTCGTCCCCTCACCCGTATATGGAGGCGCCCAGTCGTACGTGGGGAAGGGACGCTGCGTTTCGAGCTGAGGGTCTTCGTACATTTGATCGCCGTGGTGAATGGCCAGGCTGGTGTAACGCTCCTGGTCGTTGATGGACTCTGCGATGAGCAGGTGCGGCACGCCGGCCGTCCCGCCCGTGGACACGTCGTAAGTGAAGTAGTAGGTGGCGAACCCGTCGTCCGGCGCGGCCGTGACGCGGAACGTCTTGCCACCGATGGTCATCAGGCGCGACGGCTGATTCGGGTGCGGGTTCGTGTTGAACGGATTGCCCGGCAAGGGGACGTCCACGGATGGGATGATGTTGGCGTCGCTGAAGTTGTGGTCGGTCTGTGTGCAATCGACATAGTCTGTGAGGGCGACGACAACGGGTTGAGGGACAGCGTCGGCATCGTAGTTGTCTGCAATCGTTTTCTTCAGGTCGGGCAGGGGCGTATCGGGATGCGCCGCGTTGTGGGCCGCCAGATCGACGAAGTACACGCACTCATCGTCCACTGCACGATAGACCGTGCCGTCGCACTCAATCGTATAATCACCGGTAATCGTGCACACCGCGCCCGCTCGCGACGCGCCGGTCAGGATCACGCCGGCCAGACTTGTCCACAGGGCCCACCGCATGGAGAACTCCTCCGGGAACTGTCGCCCGCCAGTGCTGTTACGGCGCCAAGCGCCGAAGCTCTTTCTGTCATAGACCCAGCGTGCCGGCTGTTCTGGGAATGGACCACACACCCACCGGCAAGCCCTTCCTCCGGTCGTGCGTGGACAATGGACCTCACTGTGTCCGGGCAAAAGCGAGGAAGGGGTCGTTGAATTGGCCTTCGCCCTTTCTTGGCGAGTCCGATCAGATGCTTTCCTTCCCCGCTCGGCCCCAGCGGCGATCGAGGTGCTTTTGGCGCTTCGCGCCGCTGACGCACAACAACTTCCAGGATACCGTTCATGACCTCCCAGTTCAACCCCAGTGCCGCGGGCGCCAGGCTGAGAATAGGGGAGCGAGCTGCAAAGGCAGAATACGTCACGCTCCGCGTTTGACAACGTCCTCGGCGAGGGCTAGCCTGACGATGCGATCGGCGCAACCACCGCCGCAGTCCGAGGCGATCGACATTTGTGAGGCGGCAGCGTGCGAAGGACGCCTCTGTACAACTTTCACATTCGGTCGAACGCGAGGATGGTGGACTTCGCGGGCTGGGAGATGCCCATCGTTTACACCAGCATCG
>CAYGAN010000070.1:5403-6051 GCA_964347585.1 uncultured Planctomycetales bacterium
GCGCCTGCGCTCGCTCTATCGCTATCTGCTCTGGGCGCGCGACGACCCCACGGCGCCGGCGCAGGATCCGTACTACACCAGCATCGCCGAGGAGCATCGCACCACGCGCCGGTCGGCTTCGGTCTTCGACGTCTCACACATGGGGAGGATCGAATTGCGCGGCAAGGACGCCGAGGCCCTGCTCCAGCGGGTTTGCACCCGACAAATCGGCGGTTTGGCCCCCGGGCAGTCGCGGTACAGCCATGTCTGCAACGAACAGGGCGGGGTCCTTGACGACGTCATCGTGTCCAGGTACGAGGATCACTGGCTCACGGTCTGCAACGCGAGCAATCGGGAGCAGATCCTGTCGTGGCTGCAGAAACACGGCAAGGGACAGGAAATCCAGATCGCCGACACGACCGAGGCGACGCTCATGCTGGCTGTTCAAGGTCCCGAGGCGATCACCAAGCTCAGCCGACTACTTCCGATGCCCATCGGCGATCTTCGGCGGTACCACTTCCGGACGGGCGCGTACGTGGGCACGCCGTATTCCATCTTCCGCACCGGATACACGGGGGAGGACGGCGTCGAACTCATCTTGCCCGCAACGGTGGCGCAACTGTTAACAGGCTTTCTGGAGAGCGCCCAGAGAGGCGAAGCGGGCCTCAA
>CAYGAN010000070.1:6061-11401 GCA_964347585.1 uncultured Planctomycetales bacterium
ATGGCAGGCATTACTCGATGCCGGCGTTGCACCCTGTGGGCTGGGCGCGAGGGACACGCTGCGGTTGGAAGCCGGGCTACCACTCTATGGCCACGAACTGCACGAAGGAGTTGATCCTTTCAGCGCAGGATTGGGTTGGTGCGTCGATCTGAACAAGGACTTCATTGGCGCCCCAGCACTGCGGCAGCTCGTGCGGTCCGGCTTGCGGCAGCGACTCGCCGGGCTCCAACTGGTAGGTCGGCGCATCGCGCGACAACATGCGATCGTCTTGAACGGGAAGCAGCAAGTCGGCGAAGTGACCAGCGGGACATTCTCGCCGACATTGGAGCGGAGTATTGCGATAGCCTATATCGAGTCCCCCTTCGCAGAACCCGGCCGCAACGTCACGGTTGATCTCGGCAGCAAACAGGCTGACGCGGTCGTCGTCAAGCTGCCGTTTTATGAGCGTTGAGTTGATCTGAGATAGGTGCACACGGCACAGGCCGTTCGCGACAAGGAGACGGATCATCGTGAGTTCGATTCCCACGGATCGGAAGTACGCCAAAACCCATGAATGGTTTCGTGTCGAGGGCGATGTGGTCACGGTGGGGATCACGCGGTTTGCCGCCGACGAGTTGACCGACATCACGTTCGTGGATTTACCGGCGGTCGGCTCGAAAGTGACTGCGGGCGAGTCCTGCGGGGAGATTGAATCGGTCAAAGCGACCAGTGAGCTGTTCACCGCGGTCGGCGGCGAAGTCATCGAGGTGAACGACGCGTTGAGCGGCGCGCCGGAGTTGGTCAACAACGATCCATTCGGTGAAGGCTGGATGCTCAAGATCTGCGCGAGCGATCTGTCGCCTTTGGAGGCCCTGCTGGATTCCGCGGCATACGATGAGATGATCGCTCGAGCTTAGACCGGGCCAAACGCAATCTTGGCGGCTTTAGAGCGTGCATTGACACCGGTGTTCAACCATGAGATTCACGCAGTTGACCGAGCGTGACGTCGAGCACATGCTGGCGACGATCGGCGTAGAGCGAGCCGAAGAGTTGTTCAAGGACGTTCCGCCCGAGTCTCGGCTGGACCATCCCCTCAATCTGCCCGAGCCTTTGAGCGAGGGCGAGCTATTAGCGGACCTGAGCCGCTTGGCCTGCGCCAATCGGACGTGTGAAGATTACGTCTGCTTTCTTGGCGGGGGCATCTATGATCACTTCATTCCGACCGTCGTGGACGAGCTAGCTCGGCAAGGCGAATTTGTCACGGCTTATACGCCGTACCAGGCGGAGGCATCGCAGGGGTCCCTGCAGGCGTTTTACGAGTACCAGACGCTGATCTGCCAACTGACCGGAATGGACGTATCGAACGCCTCACTGTACGAGGGTGCAACGGCGGCGGCCGAGGCCGTGCTAATGGCCCGATCAATCACCGGTCGCCGAAGGGTCGTTGTCTCGTCCGCGGTGCACCCGGAAACTCGCAGCGTCCTTGCGACGTATCTCCAAGAGCTGCCGGTGAAGCCGGTGCTCGCCGAAAGCGCTGACGGGAGAACGAATCCAGAGGACGTGCGTCAAGTCATTGACGACGAAGTCGCCGCCATCTTGATCCAGACGCCCAATTTCTTCGGGTGCGTAGAAACCCTGGACGAGCTCAGCGCGATCGGGCATGAAGCCGGCGCTGTGGTCATCGCCTCGGTGGATCCGATCAGCTGTGCCCTGCTCAAGAGGCCCGGTGAGCTCGGCGTCGACATCGTGGTCGGTGACGGCCAACCTCTCGGCATCCCCATGTCATTGGGCGGGCCAACGGTCGGATTCATGGCCTGCAAAACGCAGTTTATGCGAAAGATGCCGGGGCGCCTGATCGGCGCTACGAAAGATCGGAGTGGGCGGCGCGCGTTCTGTCTGACCCTGCAGACACGCGAGCAGCACATTCGAAGGGAACGTGCTACAAGCAACATCTGTACGAATCAGGGTTTGATGGCACTTCGGGCGGCGATATATCTCAGTGCACTCGGTCGCAACGGGGTCTGCCGGGTGGCTTCGCTCTGCCTCGACAAGTCGCACTACGCCGCCCGCCAGATCGCGGCCCTGGACGGCTTTCGACTGCGATTCAGTGCGCCCTTCTTTAGGGAGTTCGTCGTTCAAACCACAAAGGACGTCATAGAGGTGCTGGACCGTTGTCGGCAGCGCGGGATACTGGCTGGCGTCCCACTCGGGCAGCACCAAGAGAGCTTATCGGATTCGTTTCTGGTCGCGGTGACTGAGAAACGCACCCGAGCCGAGATCGACAAGTTGGTCGAAGCGCTGCATCAAGCTTAGCCAGAACGATGCGGCCGGATGGCTCGCGGCGTCCGGCAGTTTCTCTTCGTGGAGTGCAACCGTGTGCTGCCGCTTCCGAGTTCACAAGGCAGACGGTCCCGCGTCGCGGCTGGCTTTCTCGAATGGTCGTCTAGACCGCTTTGACTTGGCGACGGGACGATTTGTGCGTGCTCGATCGTTCGGTTGAAGGAAGGCCGAGGATGCCCGAGATGACCGAGACGTTGCAGGGAGCAGGGCTAGTCCCCTCCGAGGAGCTTGTTTTCGAGTTGAGTGCGCCAGGGGCTTGCGGAGTCTCGTTGCCCGCAACGGACGTGCCCTCCGTCAATCCGCTAGAAGTGATCCCGAAAGGGTTGCTGGCCGATAGTCCCCCGCCGTTGCCTGAGATCGGCGAGCTGGATCTCGTCCGCCATTACACGCGGCTGGCGCATCGTCAGTTCAGCGTGGACGGCAACTTCTACCCGCTCGGCTCCTGCACGATGAAGTACAACCCAAAGGTCAATGAGCGCGTGGCCGTTCTGCCGGGCTTTCTGATGCTTCACCCGTTGCAGTCGAAGGCCGACACGCAGGGCATTCTGGAACTGCTCTACCATCTGCGTGTCTTCCTTGCCGAGATCACGGGTCTGCCCGAGGTGACCTTGCAGCCGGCTGCGGGCGCGCATGGTGAGATGACGGGCCTGATGATTATTAGTGCGTATCATCGCAGCCGCGGCGAATCCCGGCCGAAGGTCCTTACGCCGGATTCAGCGCACGGGACCAACCCAGCGTCATGTGCCGTTTGCGGCCGACATGCCTTAACAGTGGCCTCGCGACCGGATGGGCGGATGGACCTCGGTGACCTGAAGAAGAAAGTGGACGAACAGACGGCGGCGATGATGCTGACCTACCCCAACACGCTCGGCCTGTTCGAACCACAGATCACCGAAATTGCCGAGATCCTGCATGGTAGGGGAGCGATGCTTTACCTGGATGGCGCGAACGTGAACGCCATTATGGGGGTTGCTCGACCGGGCAGCTTCGGTGTTGATGTCATGCACTTGAACATGCACAAGAGCTTCGGGACACCGCATGGTTGTGGCGGGCCTGGCGCCGGTCCGGTGGCGGTGGCCGAGCCGCTTCGGGAGTTCCTGCCCGGCCCGCAGGTCGTGCTGCGGGAAGATCGGACCTATGGCTGGGCCTCGCCGGGGCCAAGGTCGATTGGCCGCGTGCGTTCTTTCTTCGGGCAAATTGGGGTGTTGATCCGGGCGTATGCCTATATCCGTGGACTCGGCTCTGCGGGCCTGAAGGACGTCAGCGAAAAGGCGGTGCTTTCAGCAAACTACCTGGCCGCCCGATTGCGGGATCACTACCACTTCCCGTTCGAGCCGCCCTACGCTCATGAGTTCATCATGGCCCCGGAGTTCCGCGACCAAGGCGTCACCGAGATCGACGTGGCCAAGCGTCTGATCGACCACGCGGTTCATCCTCCGACGATGAGTTGGCCGGTCGCGCAGTGCATGATGGTCGAGCCGACCGAGTGTGAGTCACTGGCCACACTGGACAAGTTCGCCGACACGATGATCTCCATCGCCGAGGAAGCCCGCGAGCGCCCTGAACTGCTGTACCACGCCCCGCATACGATGCCCGTTTACCGGCTGGACGAGGTGGCCGCTGCTCGCAGGCCGGACCTCTGCTGGCAGCCAGACACGGGGGCATCTCAAGCGACTGGCGACCAAGCTGCCGAGCAGGCGCCGGGTTAACCGTATCGCTGTCGCGCATCCGGCAGGCCGGTGGGTTCCTGCCCCCGCGCCGAACCGGAGAGCTGAAGTCGCGCACCCGTCGCGACCACTTCCGCAACGCCGTCCTGAGAAGATCCAGGGACGAGTCGTCGCGCTGCGCGCCGTTGCACGAGGCCAGATGGCCTCGTAGTATGGTGGGCGGTCGCTGCGGACGATGCTTGCGGCTCGTGCGATACGGAGCGTCCGTGGCAAGCGGGCCTTGCCCGGGCGACAACGCCACTGTTTGCGGATGGCCCTGCCTTGTCCCTGTTCCGGTAAGGTAACAAGACAATCGACTGTGCGACCGTGCTACGGCCTCGAGCCAGACGTCTCAGGCAGTAGGGCGATAGTAGTCAGGGCATTCTGCAGGCAGCGTTAACTTCGCTTATGTCAGCACGCTATCAGCCACGAGAGATCATCTGCGACTGCAGATACATGGACCACCCGGCGGCTCGCCGGATCATCAGGGCGGCGGGCGTGCCGGCAGTGCCTTACGACGGACCATACGAGGACGATGCTATTGCGGCAGCGTCCGAGTGGCTCCCAACTATCCCTGAGCGCTACAGGGGGGCTGCCCGTCACCTCGTGCTTTTCCTGGGAGGGGATGCCGCCGAACTGAACTGCACCCCGAGCAAGTTCCTCGCCAGAGTTCGCAGCGGGTATCGGACCGGCGTGAACTGCGCTACGATTCTGGGAATCCCCTCCCTGGTGGGAGGCGCCTGCGTCCACCGCTGCCTGTACTGCTGGTCCGGCACAGCGCATATCGACGATCCAGCGTTTCGCGGCAAGCTGGCCTGGGACGAAGGCATGCTGGAGCAACTTACCAGCGGCCGGATCAAGTACGCTGGCGAGCACCTTCCCGGTGTGGTCAAGCCGGTCGTGCGCTATGACGTAACCATGTGGAAGCGGCTGCGAGAGCAACTTGATGCCGAAATCCCACAGCTCAAGCAACCGATGATGTGGACGCTAATGCCCGAAGCGGAAGCGCTAGCGGTGGAATCCTTGTTCGGACTGTGCGCCGAGACAATCCCTTACTTTGCACGCACGCGGAACGGCTACCTGCTGATCATTACCAAGAGCGATCTTGTTGAGCCGCTGCTGAAACTGGAACACAACGGACACACGGTCATTACGTGGAGCATGAACACTCGCCTGGCATGCGCGAACATTGAGCCGCGTACGGCCACGCTGGAGAATCGTGCGCGGGCTGCGCGGCGCGTCTCTGAGGGCGGGTACCGTGTTCGCTTCCGCATCGACCCGGTGATCCTCGCGGACGGCTGGCCCGAAGCATATG
>CAYGAN010000070.1:11411-21238 GCA_964347585.1 uncultured Planctomycetales bacterium
GGGATGTCATCTTTCGCGAGGTGCCGCAGCCTGAGCAGTTCGAGATTGGGCCTATCGGCAATCGTATGGAGGCCGACGGGACGCGCTATCCTGCTGATCAGCGCATCGAAGCGCTCGTGCACATCATAACACAAGCGCGTCTTCATTCGCCGGACGTCACAATCACGCTGTGTACGGAAACGCACGAAGTCTATGAAGCGGTCCGGCGGCGCGTCAACGGCCCGATCGGCCGTTATGGTGAACTGAACTTCTGTGATTCCTGCTTGCGCCCGTTTCCTGTGGCTGATCCGACTCCCACATGGCAGCTAAGTGCATTGTGAGTTCGAACGCCAGGACACGCAGTCGGCCGGACCGGAATCGACAGATATGCCCGGCGAAGCACAGGGGGATGAATCACGCCGGCGGCCAGCCCCACGAGCCCGTCCGGTATGGCAGCGTCCATCGCTGCGTCAGGGCGACACCTGATCGACAACGAACGAGGCGTCATCGACCCGCCAGTAGCCTCGCTCCGTGCTGTTCTGGTAGTCGAATACACCGATCCACAGGGTCAGCTGAACCGGGCCTTCTCCGGGTGGGACCACGACACGAAGCTCACCGGGAGCCCAGTTCCCGATCGCCGTGGGACTGTCCGCCAGGTTCTTCGCAACCCGATGAAGCAGCGGACCCCATCTACCCGGCGTGCTGCTGCGACCTGTTCGCGGGCTCCTTTGGTGAGATTGGCCTGGGCGCGGTCGCGACGTCGCCGCCCTACCTCCGAACGTGCCACGATCGCGCTGCCATGGGCGATCGTCTGAGCTGATGGAACGAATATCTTCCGAATCCAGCGTGTAGGCAAGCCTTAGCGTTGAAACGTACGATAGCCCGAAGGACCCGATGTCGTTGTAGAAGATCCGAAACGTGCCCGTGATGCCTCGTGGGACACCGATCGTCTGATAGAGGGCTGCCCGCGGGGTGTTGTAATCCTTTCCGTTCGTATCCACGGCCATCCGCTCCGTGTCGATCCCTGCGAGCCATTTGCCGCTTCGTGGTCCGATGCCGCCCAGCCATCGCTCGGCCCGCGGGGCGACCCAGCCCTTATAGCCGGCGTGCTCGTCAAGCGCGTTCCAACCATACGGAATCGTTCCTACGCCGCCATTCTCCTCGAAGCTTCCGTTAGCCAGCAGGTCCTTGCCTTCTTGCGCCGCAGGGGCCGCTCGCAAGGGATGGCCTGATGAACCTGCGGGGTCGCCGCGATGCGCAGGCGCTCTGGAGGTCGCGTCGGCCGTACGCGAATAGTATGGCCGGCCAGGACCACCCATCGATGAGACAGCCGCAACAAGTCCCGTGATACAGATGCACCTTCTATCGAATAAGCATCGCATCAGCCCAATCACCATAGTCTCCCACATCACCTCGTTGCCCGTAATCCACTACTAGGGTCAGCTCTCGGACCCCGTCCAAGCGCACGTGGACAAGTATTGCATCGTCCCTGCCCGTCACCCCGGTGCGCCTGAAGGCTTCTCTTTCGTCGGTCCTTATGATGAAGTCGGCATTGCCGCCGTCGCCGACCGCTTCGTCGATACCGATCTCTGCCAGGAACCAGCGGTACTTCCCGTCAAGCCGGTAAGTAAGCCTTGTTCGCGCGCGCGTTCCAATGCCTTTACGGTACCAACGTCTGCCGATTCTCAAAGGTCCGCCATCGATGTTCCAATCCTTGCGATGGCGAAACGACCGATCAAAGGACGGCTGGTGGGTTGCCGCCACCGGATCGAGATCCGACAGGTATTTCGGGCGATGTCCGCCGAACCAGAGCCGCTCGACCTCGGCGAATCCGTATTTGGCGATGCTGGCTCCGCCGATCTTGAGGACAAGCTCGCGATTGTCCATCGCTGCGAGGTGGCCGGCGATCCGGCTGCCGTCGCGTAATTCGACCAGATCAGACCCAGCCCCCGGCCGTGACGAGATAGGCGCCGTCGCAATAACAGAAGCGGGGAGCGATGGCGCGCTACGGTCCAGCGCACGACCCTGACTCCACAAAACCGCGGCAACCCGGACCCAGGGAATCTCGGGGCGAGCCGCGTCCAGCTCCGCAATAAGCTTGTCGGCTCGTAGCTGGACCCTTCTCGCTTGCAGAACATCCCCCGTTCGAGACACGACCCGAGCACCGTGCGGAGGCAGATCAGCCATCACCGGCCACCGGCAATCGAAGAACAGTCCTGCTAGTTCGCCTGCCGTTGCCGACCGGACTGCTCCGTCCGATGTTCGCAGGAACACGCGATTGGTCTCGAAGCTCAAAGACTCGCCGGCCATGCGCTGACCGTCGCGCAAGCACAGCCACGCGCGTGGCTGGAGCACCACCGGCTGTGCACAACGCTTCAACAGAATGGCAGCGTCACGCGCAATAGCAACTGCCGGTCCGCCATGATCATCGTGAACAAGCAACTTGTACTCGTCGGACAACGAAACGCTCGCTCCGCAGATAGCTTTGTCGTGCGTAATCAACATTACTGCGGTTGGCCCCCCGATTTGCCGCGAAAACGGCTGGGAATCGTATCCGGGCGTGTCCCCGGCGAGCGCGATCGCAGCCGCCAGCGCCACCCCTGGCATCAGACTCAACGCCCTTGCCCCGTGACGAGCCCGCGGGCACGAGCTCCGGGAGCTATCATCTCGAAGTCGCGCGGTCTTACCGTTGGTAAATCGGTAGGTACCTGTACGGCACGGACAGCACGAGAATTGCCATGGACGTGCCATAAGTCTCGCCCGCTTCGCCGTCCCAGTGTCCGTCGGCGTGCTGCGCCTTGAGTAGCTCGTCGCGGATCACGGGAAACCACCGCTCCCACTGCTTGGGTTCAGCCGCTTGGTACATTCCCTGTGCTGCGTAGTACAGCCCGTAGAGGTAGTGAGCTCGATCCCGGTCCTCGGCGTTCTTGTTGGCTTGCAGGTAGCGGATGCCTGCGAGCACTTCGGGCGAGTCGTAATCTCCTCCCACCTCGAGCGAGCACACGCCCGCGCCGGTGCGCCCGTATCCGGGCCCGCCCGTGCCGGGCATGTAGGCGAATCCGCCTTCTGGTAAAGCACAGGAGCGGACATAATTCGTTGCCATATCAATGACGCGCTTCGGAACCGTTATGCCCGCACTGGCGGCTGCACGAAGTGCTACCAGTTGCATCACAGTGACAGAGATATCAGCGTCAGCCGGCTGCGGAAGATAACGCCATCCGCCCTGATCGCCTTGCGCCCCGATGATCAGGTCCACCGCTCTCTGCAACCTATCCAGGACCCCCGGCCGATCATACGCACCCCACACTTCGGCGAGCATCAGCGTGCTCATGGCATGCTCATACATCGGCCCGTTTGAGCTGTCCTGCGGCTGGACGATAAGTCCGCTGAGCTGCGCGCAGCTCATCACGTAGTCAATCCCGCGGGCCACGATCCGACCGTACGGTCCGCGCTCGGGAAGATGACCGGCACTAAGAAAGCCAAGGACCGCGAAGGAGCATATTCCCGTGTTGCGACCCTGTCGGCCGCGCCACGAGCCGTCAGTACGCTGCGTAGCGGCCAGAAACTTCAACCCGTTATCGACGGCTGCCTCGGTATCGGGCGTGATCTCGACGTAGCGATCTTCAATGTCTGAATTGCCGGCGACCGGGGCGCCCCTTGCCGGAGCCACACTAAGCATTGCCCATGCCAGGGCGCTCGTTGCTGCGATCGTGGCAGCGCTTTGATACGAGCCGAATCGTACCGTCACTTCGCCATGCCTCCGCACCCGATCGAACTATTCCCCGCGCGTCCCTCGGCTAAGTCGCTTGTAGTACAGCTTGATGGCCTGCTCATAGCGAGCGGGGAACGGCTCAGCCAGTGATTGTTTGACCGCCTCGCGCGCCCGGGGAGGCAGGACGACGTACCAAGACTGGCCGCCGTCTTTTTCCGGTGCGCCGCCGGCTGTTCCCTGCTCGCCCGGTTCTTTCGCTTGACCTTCCTTTTCGTCGGGGTCGCGCTGGGCCGATTCCTGACCCTCCGATTCACTACCCATCGTCTTGGCCACCACTTTCCACGCGCCATACAGATGCTCAATCGCGGCCTCTTGACGCTCGATGGCATCAGGCAGCTTCGCCGCATCCAGTGCGCCGACCGCCTGACGCATGATCTGCGCACTGTCCCAGACCGCGGCGTCCAGGTCGGGAGCTTCTTCGGCACTGATGTCCGTCAGCATGTGGGCGGAGGCCTCACATCGAGCAGCCAGCTCCCGTTGCTCATCGGCCAGATCCTTGGCATCTTTCCGATCGTTATTCGCAAGCGCTTGCCTCGCCTGCGTTCGCTCGAGCAGATCCTCCTGGTCGCGAAGTATGTCAGATAGCCGGACCAATTCGCGAAGCAACATGAGCACTCGGGCCATTTGGACCTTTTCGTTAGGCAACGGCGCACCGGCCGCAATCGAGCCCACCGCACTTGTGTCCGCAAGTTTCGCAAAGGCCTCCATCAACTCCTTCCAGAACTGTCTGAGCAATTCCTCGGCTCGGCCCAGATGGTTGATCGCCATCTCCTGATTACGCGCCGAGGCCCCGTCATCCTCACGCCGCAACTGCTCGGCCGACTGGACCATGGCTTGATGCGCAGATGTCAAATCGCCAATGGCCTGCTCGTGATACATCTCCACCCGTCGTATCACAGGCGGCAGGGCGGCCGCGTAGGACTCCTGCCGGCCGGCTAGGAGGTCACCGCGCGATGCCAGACCGACGGTCTCGCGGTACAACTTGCGCTGCCGGATCTTGATCTTGGCAATCAGAGCGATGTCGTTCGCAACCTGCGCGACCGCACTGTTGTCGGAGCCGGTCTTTCCGCGCCCGAAGATCGCCGGCATGCCGGCCGTCTGTTTCGATTTCTTTCGACGGTACTTCTGCGGAACCCACGGCAGCGGCTCAGCGGCTGCCTCACTTACGAACGACTCGCTCGCGCGAATCGCCACTTCGAGGTTCTCGATGGCCACCCGGGTTTGCTCCAGAGCTTCCGCCTTGTTTCGATCGCGCAGGGCATCGCTTGCCTTCTGCATCGCGCGGTAGGCTTGGCGAACGTGCTCAATCGTGTCCGGGGCCAGCCCGGCCTCCGGATACGTCAGCCGCAGAGCCCCCTCAGCCACCGCAACCTGTGCTTGGAGCAGGCGGATGGCGTGTTCGTCGGAAAGCGGATTGGCTTGTAGTTCGGCGTGGATGGCCTTTTCACGGTCGAGCAGGCCCTGCAACTGTGTGATCCGCTTGCGAGCCAGCTCGTCAGGACTGGTGATCGCAGCCTCCAGGGCACTCAGAAGCCGGTTGATCTGTTCGAGCGCTTTGCTTTGCGCTTCCCCCGCTTGCGCCAGCCGGACTTGCTCCAGATGCTGATACGCCTCGGCCAGTGTCGCGCCAATCGGCCAGGCCGAGATCACCGACACAAGACGTGCCACCGGCTCTGTCGCAGATTCGCCGGCGTCCAAACGCCTATCGGCTTCCTCTCGCCAGTCGGAGAATCGCCGGCGCGTCGTCGCCTGGTCGGTCATCACGCGCTGCAAGAGCCGGCGATCTGGCTCGTTGAAATCCTGCGCGCGCTTGCCGAAGCAGCGAGCACTCAGCACAGCGGTGGAGCGCCTGGCTGCTGACTGCATGTCGCGTACAGCCGCCAGTGAACTGAGCAGCTCAGCCAGGCCGACGGTTTGCTGACGGCCTTGCAGGAGGGTGCGGAGGCTGTCGAGCAGGCCAGCCTGGCCGTTCTGCGCATGTTCGAGTGAGGCGCCTGCGATCTGTATCAACCGTGCGGTGTCAGAAGCAACGTTCTCGTCGGCCGCGTGCACGACAGGCACAAATACAAGTGTGATGACGCCCGACAGAACGCGGGCAGGCATGAGCTCAAACACCGCCCGTGTCATCTTTGTAGCTGCACACACTGGACCAGCGCCTCCCTGGCGACACGCAACTGTTCGATCACACCAGCCATCTTGGCCGCGCCAACCGCGTCGAGCGCATCGACGACACCTCGCAGAGCCTCGATGCGATTCGAATCTGCTAGGAAACTTTCCGCCAACTCATCCGCCGCCGCCCGGAGCTCCCGCGCGATGCGTCGGGTGCCGTGCTGGACGCGTATCTGCCGCCCCTGCTCATCCCGAACCCGAGCCACGTCGGTTCGACTCGGGCCGGATGGCCCGATCGGCAGGGCCACCAAGGCACCGGAAACGCCCGCTAAACCGCGAGACTGCTCGCGGACCAGATACTCGAGTTCGCTGAACGCGCTCTTGACGCGATCATCGAGAATCTTGCCGAGTCGGTCCGCGGCAAGCACCTTGAGCACGTGGATCTGGCTGCGTCCGAGTGGGTCCGCAGCCAGGTGCATCCCTTCGTCAGCCGCAACAGCATAGTAATGGATTACCTGTCCGGGCTCCAAATCGAGTCCGGCCAGATCCCATTCGTACGTACCGGACACGCTCGGCTCGCCCTGGTTGAGCGGCACTCGAAGCTGGCTTTCCTCGCCCTGGTCTTTGGCGAACCGTAGCCAGAGGGACCTGACGCCGAAGTCGTCTTCCGCCTGATAGGTGATCCGCAAGCGGGTTGCCGGGCTGACCGCATGTTCGCGCCGCGGACGCGTGATCGTAACCGTGGGCAGGCCATTCTCCGTTGGATCCACCTCGAAAGTGGGCGGCGAATCAGTGCAGAAGTCGTATTTGTCGAAAAGCAATATCTGATACCGCGTCTTCCGAGCTACGAGGAAGTTCGCCCGCATGTCAGTCCGTGACTTGATGGTCACGTGCGCCCGATCACCATTGGCGAATGCGAGCCAAGCTTTCTCTACCGGCCGATCAGACGAGAGGTACAGATCAACTCGTGTCCCGACCATCGCGCGGACATCGCCGCTGAGTACGGCCTCGTGAGCCCTGCCGGTAAAGGAGGGAAAGCGATGCACCGCCCGGATAGCCGTCAGCTCCGGTGGGGTGATGACGGTCACCTCGTGAGTTGGGCTGATCGCATCTCCCGCCGCCACCGCGAACCGGATTCGGCTGAGCACCGGGCCGAAACGAGCCTTGAACACACCATTGGGGTTGATGTCGAACCGCTCGGCCATTTCGCGCCCGTACGAATCGAGCGACAAGCACCGCAACTCGCCGGTTTGAGGAATGCGTCCGGCGATACGGCCGCTAACAACGAGCGTGCCGCCCCGCTTGACCAGAAACGCTTGGTCGTCCAGGTATAGTCTCGTGTGGCGGGGCCAAGCCGGCCCCCCAAACGGGGCGACCGTTCTAAGGATCCAAGTGCGTGCCGCCGCTGGGTTCGCACCAAAGACCACCCCAGCCAGCAGAACACACAAAGCACCGCCGACAAGCAGGCGGCGTTGATCGCGCAGATCTACTGCATACTTCAGCGGCAACATTGACGCGACCGCCAGAATCCGTGACGACATCGCACGAATCAACTCCTCGGACACGCCGCGTCGCTCGGCAGGCTCAGCCGCCTGGAGCTGGACACTCGAAACCAGCAGCCCTCGCAGTTGGGGAAAGCGGGATTCCACCAGTAACGCCGTGTGGTACGCACTGCGCGAACGACGAATGGCTGGCCAGACGGACCGGGTAAGCAGAAACACTGCCGCTGCGAGCAGCACGGCCAACTCAACAGCTCGCAGCGTCGGTCCGAAGTCGAGCCAGTAGTCGAGGCCGAACATAGCGCAACCCAGCGGCAAGAGCAGCATCAGCACATGCGCACTTACCTCCATGGCATCCGCCGCAAGGCTGCGCCGCCGGACCACGTTCAGTCGGTGATTGAGATCGAGCGTTGTCATCTCCTCTCACCGTGAGGGGCGTCTCGCAAGCCAGGCTTCAGGGCAGGTACCTCGCTTTCCTGAGCACCCATTCCGTCGAAAGCAGGATCGCGAGAACCGCAATAACGGCGACATTATCCCACAAATCTACCTCTACGGTACGAGCATACGTCAGCGGCTCGCCGCGCAAGCTCCTTACGAAGCCCGGAAGCTCCGCCAACGTGAGGAATTGCCCTCCGGTCTGTCTAGCCAAGCGACTCAACAGGTCGGCGTTAACCTCGGGCTGCGTGGTCTCGGGATCGAAGTCGGCCACGGTCACGCCAGTCTCGCCCAGCTCGGCAAGGCCCTGAACCCACAGACGGTACGACCCTGCCTCGCTCAAACGCAGCCGTCCCTCGTACACGAGTGGCTCGTCAGCCGGCTTGAGGACGAACGTTCGGGCACCACCGGCGACAGCCGCGTCGGCCACGAGGACCAACTCGTCGCCGACGAGCTGAGATGCTGCCTCCTCCGTGACGGACACCGACACCGGCACCGCCAAGTTCCGCGGGATGTGCTTGGCCGGTAGTGCGATCTGCACGTCGAGTTGACGCTGAAGGCGATGAGCCAGGCCCAAGCGCTGAAGCGCGTGGCCCCAAAAACCGTAGAAATACCGATTACCCGCCTTGTAACGCCACCGCCATGTCTCATCCGTGCCGACGAACAGCACGCGTCCGCGCCCGACTGTCTGGGTGATGATAATCGGCGCGGGGCTCGGATCGATTCCCTCCTGGGGCGCCTCGGCAAGTACGACGGCCCCAGGCTTGACCCGCCCGACGCGACAATACCATTGGAATCGGGGCAAAGTCTCCCATATTCTCAGGGGTTCCGACGCGGTGCCCAGCCGCATCAGGGGATGTTGCGACCCGCTGCGGGTGACACTCAGACGGCGGAGCCGCTCTTCCGGAGTGGGTGGACCATAGACGGCCTCGAACGGAAGAAGCTCGCCGAGCGGCGTATCCATAAAGGCCGCGGGCATGTGGGAGGCGCCGGCGATAAAGACGACCCCACCGCCTGCCTCAACAATCTGATCGTGGACCCACGCCATCTGTGTGTCCGCAATGTCTTGTGGTCCGAGGTCGCCAAGTACGATCACGTCGAAGCGCCGCAGCTCGTCTCTGTCGTCCGGGATCGCAGCGCGATCGCGTTCTTCCTCCAGACGACCGCCGGGATCCCTCATCAGCAGTATGCTCGTCAGCGCGGTCCGACGGTCGCGCGCGATCGCTTGCTTGAGAAAACGGTATTGCCAACGTGGTAGCCGCTCAACGTACAACACGCGGATCGGGTCAGCTACAACGTCGATGTCGAACATCGCAACGTTGTTCGTCGTGACGATCTCGCCTTCCTGGGGCTCCGCTTCAACACGATAACTATGTCGCCCCGGATCGGTCGGAACGACCTCCAGGCGCTCGGTCGCCTGCTGGGCGGCGCCGGGCAAGCCGACCAGCTTCTCTTCAACCAAGTTATCCTGGCAGAACAGACGCAGTGGTACCGTCTGCTGTCGCAGACCGCGCTGGCTGATGCGGACGCGCACAGAGATCGGATCGCCTATGAAACCCGCCTCTGTCTCGGGAATAGCGGACACGGCAATATCCGGTGGGTCAGCGCTGCCAATCATACAAGCGTGGATTGGCACGCCGTGCCGCCCCAACGCGGAGGCGATCGCCCCAGGATCCGGTCCTGTATTGTTCGCTCCGTCCGAGAGCAACAAGACACCAGCCGTCACTCTCGACGACAGGTCTCCTTTAACTTTGGCAAGCGCGGCGCCGATGGCGGTTTGGCCACCAGAGCCGGGGGTGAGAGCGGCGTTCGGTTGGGCAAAGCTTTCGACAGCTTCAGCGACTTCACTGAACACGTACCTGAAAACGTCGAAATCTCGCTCCAGCGCGGCGTTCAGGTTGGAATCTCTCTGCACGACGCCAAGGGCCGCATTCCACCGCGAGACCTTCGCCTGGCCAGCGTCCCCCTTTGTGGCCATGCTAGCCGACCGGTCGAGCAATACTGCGAACGCGCGTTTGCTTTGATGCTCATAG
>CAYGAN010000071.1:0-3929 GCA_964347585.1 uncultured Planctomycetales bacterium
CGCCTCAGAGCGAAACTGACAAGGCGGACTCTCCGGGGGCGCACCCTGCGGGCGAAAGTGCAGGCGCAGCGAGATATCCTCGTGAAAGCTCTGCGATATCCCTTGCGGGGCGAGGCAGCCATCCGGGTGCTCCAAGATCTGGCATGGACCCACGGGCTTCTTGGCGAATGCCGGAAGGCAACGCGATTCGCGTGGGAATCTGTCCGGCGCTGGCGGCGTCGGTACGCATATGCGCGTCGCGTCGGAAACCAACGCTTGGCGAGACGATACCGATGGGTCTGTCCGGTTCTGTCGATCCAGCTTCTCGCCCGCCAAGCTAGCGAGCCGCGAGAGGTGCGGACCGTCGTTGCACTCCTTGAGTACGTTAGATCGCGCTGCCGGCCGCTCGATGCGGTGCAGGTAATGATACTGGAAGGTCTTGAGGAAGTTCTTCAGGAGAAGCAATCGTAAGGGCAAGACGACACGCCAGCCCACGCTCCGTGGGGGGAGTTGCGACCTGATTGTCGGTCCTCCGTCTCGCCACGCGAGGACGGGGCGCCCGCTCCCGACGGCAAGTTGGTTGAGCCGTGCCGCTCCCTCACCAACAAATTGCATCAAGCGGCGTTTTGTTTCGCCAGGAGCCAGGCGTGATGCAGCATCGTCTTGCCCCACATCCAGCGCTGGACCCGATGAGATCGGCGGGCCCAGGCTGGCAGGCCCTTGAACCCGAACGATACCGTCGTCATGTTCCCAAATGTACGCTCGATCTGGCTGCGCGGGTGCCCCATCCTCGCGTAGCGAGGGTGGGGGACGGACTCGTCGGGAAGCCGCCGCTCCCTCACGGTCGCGGCTCGGATCCCTCGCTGGACCGAGAATCCGTTCTCGGTCCCCAGAGGTACTCACGATCGGATGGGAACCCCGCTTCGTCAGGCAGGACCGAGATGGGAATCACGGTCCAGCGAGTCGCGCGAGGATCTGAGTTGCGACCGAGGCGGGTGGACATGACCCGGACCGTATGATATCAGTTGCGCCCAAGATAGGAGCATGGGGGCAACGGGGGTACGAGGGTCTCGTCAGATAGAAAGGTGGTGACGTCATGATTGTCGTGCGTCGCAAAGGCTGATCCCGAAGATGCATGATGCAGGTTCTGCATCAGCCAATTGGTCTTGTCGCGCCGGTGCCGTTTGTCGCCGGCCACGTCACCTCCACCTGCCGCTTCGTTCCGATCGCGACGGGCTCCGACGTTGCCGGGTGACGGGCGCCGCTGGCGACCCTGGACAGGTAACGAGAGGAGCCTTATGTCTTCCTTAAAGGGTTTGCTCACGTCCCGTTGGGGGCCGGTTATTACCGGCGTCGTCGTAGGCGTGCTCGCGCCGGTACTGGTGCACTACGGCAACCCGAAGAAGATGGGCGTGTGCGTGGCGTGCTTTAGCCGGGATATTGCCGGAGCGGTCGGCCTGCACCGCGCCGCCGTCGTGCAGTACATTCGCCCGGAGATCATCGGCTTCGTGCTCGGGGCGCTCGTGGCGGCGATGCTGTTCCGCGAGTTCAGGCCGCGGACGGGCTCGGCGCCGTTGGTACGTTTTGTGCTGGGGGCGTTCAGCATGATCGGGGCGCTGGTGTTCCTGGGATGCCCGTGGCGGGCGTACCTGCGCTTGAGCGCGGGCGACGGGAACGCGATCTTCGGTATCGCCGGCCTGGTCGCGGGCGTCGTGCTTGGTGTGGTGTTCCTGCGGATGGGCTTTAGCCTAGGGCGCAGCCGAGCGGCGTCTCCGGCCCTCGGGTGGGCCATGCCGGTGTTGATGCTCGGACTGCTGGGCCTCGTGGTCTTTGCTCCGCAGTTCGGCCGTGACGCGCAGGGCAATCCGGCCGGTCCGATCTTCTTCTCGGCGAAGGGCCCGGGCAGCCAGCACGCCCGGCTCGTGTTCTCGCTAGGCGTCGGGTTGCTGGTTGGCTTTCTCGCGCAACGCAGTCGCTTCTGCACGGTTGGCGCGCTGCGGGACCTGATCCTCCTGCGCGACGCGCACCTGTTCAACGGGATCGTGGCGCTGATCGTCGCGGCGGCGCTCACGAGCCTGGCGCTCGGGCAGTTCACGCCGGGCTTTGCCGGCCAACCGATCGCGCACGACGACTCGCTGTGGAACTTTGCCGGGATGGTACTGGCGGGTTTGGCGTTTACGTTGGCGGGCGGGTGCCCGGGGAGGCAGTTGTTCATGGCGGGCGAGGGCGACGGTGACGCGGGCGTCTTCGTGCTCGGCATGATCGTCGGGGCGGGCTTTGCGCACAACTTCGCCCTGGCGAGTTCTCCCAAAGGTCCCGGAGCGTTCGGCCCGGTCGCAGTGATCCTCGGCTTGAGTGTCTGTGTCGCGATCGGGTTGAGCATGCGCGAGCCCCGGGCCGCATAGGAGGTTGACCGATGACGGACGTAGAAACCGTGGACGCGCGCGGGCTCTCGTGCCCGCAGCCGGCGCTGATGACCCGGCGGACCTTGGGTGGCTTGACCACCGGGACGGTGGAAGTCCTGGTGGATAATCCCACATCCCGTGACAATGTCGCTCGCATGGCCGAAAAGGCCGGCTGGAACGTGACTGTGGAAGAGCGGGCGGAGGGGTGTTTCCGATTGGCGTTGACGAAATGATCTACCTGGACCACGCTGCGACCTCGTGGCCGAAGCCGCCTGAGGTACTCCGGGCGATGGCTGACTTTCTCGCCTCCGCCGGTGGGAACCCCGGGCGCTCCGGTCATCGGCTGTCTATTGCTGCCGGACGCGTCGTGTACGAGTTGCGCGAGTGTGTGGCCGAGCTGTTCAATGCGTCCGACCCCTTGCGCGTGATCTTTACCCTCAACGCAACCCACGCGATCAACATCGCTCTGCGCGGGCTGTTGCGCCCGGGGGACGCGGTGGTCACCACGTCGATCGAGCATAATTCGGTCATGCGACCCCTGCGCGCGCTGGAACGCGAGGGCGTGCGTCTGACCGTGGTCGGTTGCTCGGCGGAGGGCGTGCTCGATCCGGACGATGTTGCCCGCGCGGTGACGGGCCAGACGCGGCTGGTTGTTCTCAACCACGGCAGCAACGTGGTCGGGACTGTAGCCCCCGTTCCCGAAGTGGCGCAGATTGCTCACCGTGTCGGCGCCATGCTGCTGGTCGATGCGGCACAAACCGCGGGCGTCGTGCCGATCGATATGCAGGCCATGGGCATTGACCTGTTGGCCTTTACCGGCCACAAAGGTCTGCAAGGCCCGCCGGGGACCGGCGGGCTTGTGATCGGCGCCGGCGTCGATACTGCCCGCATGGAGCCCGTCTTGCGCGGGGGCACAGGCAGCCGCTCGGAGTTCCAAGACCAGCCCGAGTATCTGCCTGACAAGTACGAGTGCGGCACGCCCAACGGCGTGGGGTTGGCGGGGTTGCTTGCCGGCATACGCTGGGTAACGGCGCGAGGCGTGGGGGCGATCCGCGAGCACCAGAGGGAACTGACGAAGGCATTGATCGATGGGCTGTGCGAGGTCGCGGGCGTGAAGGTCTACGGACCGCACGCTGGAAAGAGCCGGACGGCCGTCGTCTCCTTCACGGTCGCGGACCGGCAAGTCTCGGAGATCGGCCTGCGACTCGACCAGGATTTCGAGATCTTCTGCCGCGTCGGCTTGCATTGCTCGCCGGCTGCGCACACAACCATCGGCACGTTTCCCGAAGGCAGTGTCCGTCTGGCGCCTGGCGCGTCCACGTCGCTGGACGAGGTGCGTCAGGCCGTTGCGGCGGTGGCGCGAATCGTGGGCTCATGAGTTCCTACGGCGTGGTCCTGTTTCACACGACGTCCGCAGCGTTTCGCGCGGAGAAGACCCTGGGCAAGGCTGGTCTGGCCGTCAAGCTCATCCCCACGCCGCGGGAGTTCTCGAGCGACTGTGGGATCGCCCTGCGTTTCGAGTGGCGTGCGCGCCCGCGTGCCGAA
>CAYGAN010000071.1:3939-18016 GCA_964347585.1 uncultured Planctomycetales bacterium
ATCGCCCCGGGTGCGGGGAGAGCGGTAACATCGGTCGGGGGACTTGCGCGCCTGGCGGTGCACCCGTGCGGTGACGAACCGCGCGTTTTCGTGTAGATTTGCGGGCCGCCTGGAACGGTGCTTTGGTAGGCGGCTCGTATCCGATGGGCGAGCAACTCACGTATCCTCGGTCGCGGGTAGGGATTGCGGCGAAACTGCTGTTGATCCTGTTGATCGCTCTCGTTGTGCGCGTCGGCTTGATGGTTACTGCGGTAGCTGTCAGCCGCGATACTTGCACGTTCATCTGGTACGCTCAGGACTTGGCCGACAGGCCTCTCGAGCAGCTCCGTGCACAGCAGCAACACCCGCTCTACCCGGCGATGATCCTTGCAGCGCGCGCCGCGGTCGGCGGGTTGTTTGACAGCGACAGCGTCGCCGGCTGGCAGTGGTCGGCTCAAACGGCCGCCTGCGCCAGCGGGCTGGTTGCGGTGGTCGGCCTCTACTTGCTGGCGCGGCTGCTTTTCGACTCGACGACGGCGCTGGTGGCTGCGTTCTTCCTGGCCGTCATGCCCGAGCCTGCCCACCACTCCGCCGACGGGCTCTCGGACATGCCTCATTTGGCGCTGTACCTGCTGGGGCTGGCCGCCGTGATTTTCGCGCTGCAAAGACGACGCGTCGGCTTTCTGGCGCCGGCCGGTGCGCTCTCGGGCTTGGCGTTCCTGGCTCGGCCGGAAGGGGGCACGGTGGCGGCGGTCGCCGTGATCGCAGCGATGTCGTCCGGAACAGGCTGGTCGGTGCTGCGGCGCGTCTCGGCAGCGCTACTGGTGGCAGGGTGTTTCTTCGTGGTTGCCGGGCCGTACATGACGGCCGCCGGCAGATTTGTGCCGAAAAAGTCATTGCGAGAGCTGTTCCGCTTCAGCCCGAGCGAGGAAGCGGCGGCCTCGTTGGGAACGGGGACACGCCAGTGGGCCACTGCCGAGCCGGCTCGATCTGCTAACGGTCAGAGCCAGTGCCTGGAGGCGAGCACACCGCAGCCAATGCGAGCGGGGATGGCAGCCGGCGCCGGCGTCCAGGTCCTCAAAGCCGTCGGACAGGTCATCTACTACTGGGCCAGAGCCACCCGTGTGGTGTACCTCCTGCTGGCGCTCTTGGCCTTGCTGGCGGTTGACATCCCGCGCGGGGACCGGGTCGGCCGACGCATCGTGGCCGGCACGGGGGCGATACACGCGCTCTTGGTGGTGGCCCTGGTCGTCTCGTTTCAATACCAGGAACGGCTCAGTCTGCGCCACGTGGTGATCCTTGCTGTCCTGACACTGCCATGGTCGGCGTCGGCGACGGTGTGGATCGTGCGGCAACTGAGTCGCCGGCTGGAGCCGGCTGCGGCCCGCATAGGCTCGTTCCGGCTTGCAGGAGTATGGCTGGCCGTCTTTGCCGTCATTGTCGCCCCGACGCTGCCCTGGCTCCTCCGGCCGATCCACGCCGGCGCTGAGTACCTTCGCGTCGCAGGCGAGTGGATCGCCGAGCGCTACCCGAACGAGCCTGTAGTCTTGACAACACGAAGTCGGGTGGCGTTCTACGCCGGCGGACGGATGCAGCGCTGGCCGGACACCGGACAGGTAACCGATCTGGCCTCACACATTGACATCTTCAGACCGGACTTGGTTGTCATCGACGAGCGCAACGTGCTCAAGAGTAATCCGCGGTTCCTGGACGAACTGAGATCGCAGCTGGTCGCGCCGGGACGGCTAGGGCTGCTGCATGAGCAGCGGTCGCAGCCGCCGGCTCGGCCGAGCAGGATATACGTGTACGAGGTCGTGAAGTCGCCAAAGATGAAATGACGGCCCCAGCCCGGGAACATCGCGACTGGCGAGCTGTGCGCGGGAGGTGCGAATGGCAGAGCAGAAGACGGCATTAGCGTTCATGGCCCATCCGGACGACATCGAGTTTCTGGCCGCCGGTACGCTCGTCCGCCTGCGGCGCGAGGCCGGCTGCAAGATCGCTCTGGCAACGGTCACGAGCGGCGATTGTGGCTCGGTCACAAAGCGCCCGGCGGAAATCCAACGGATTCGCTGCGGAGAGGCCGAGGCCAGCGCCGCCATTCTGGACGCGGATTATCATTGTGCCGGCTCTCTCGATTTGCTGATCGCCTACGACGCGCCAACTCTCCGGCGATGCACGGAGATCGTGCGGCGCGTGCGGCCGGATCTCATCATCACCAACAGCCCCGCCGACTACATGGTCGACCACGAGATCACCAGTCAGTTGGTGCGCACCGCCTGCTTTGGCGCTCCCATCCCCAATTTCTTCACGCTCGATCCCTGTCCGGCGGACCGACTCGAACGCGTGCCGCACTTGTACTATGCGGACCCTGTTGAGGGCGTGGACGCCTTGGGCCGACCGATCGAGCCGGGCTTTATCGTCGATATTTCCGGCGCGATGGACGTAAAGGAGAAGATGCTGGCCTGTCATGCCTCGCAGCGTGAGTGGCTGCGGGCTCACCATGGGGTCGATCAGTACATCATCTCCATGAAGCAGTTGAGCGCGCAACGCGGCCAGCAGATCGGCGTCAAGTACGCGGAAGGCCTCCGCCAACATCTCGGCCATGCCTACCCGCGCGATAACCTGCTCGGTCAGCTTCTCGGGATCACGTGAGCTCGAGCGCTGCACGGTGCGTAGATGTCGAATCCGGCCAGCAGCAACGGCAGCCTGCAGTACAGCTGTGCGATACCACAAGTTCGCTGTGAGGGAACGCATCGTGCGATGGGCTTGCAGCAGGGCGAACGGCTTTCGCGCCTTGCCCGTCAGGCCATCGGAGCAGTGCTTGCGAGCCCTTACTTCGAGATTGCGCGGCCGAGGTGTGTGCCGCGTCGTTGGTTTCCGAAGCTAGCGGCGTGGCGGGCAAGGCAGCTGATCGAGAAGGGCATCCGGCGGCATTACAGGCGACAGTACGATCGCGCGGTCGCCATCGCAGAAGCGGCCGCGCTCCCCGTGGAACGGATCTGGCTCTGTCACGCTGTCGAGATCGACGGCGCTCGGCCGGGGTTGCAGATTCCGGCGTGTTCTTCCGTGGCGCTGGCACCCGAGCGCACCGCCTTCGGCGAGCCCCTGATCGCAAAGAACTTCGACTACTTACCGGAGACCCAGCCGTTCAACATCCTCCGCCGAAACGCACCCCAAGGGCGACTTGGATCGCTGGATCTGTCCTTCCCGACGCTGGCAGGCAGCCACGACGGTCTGAACGAGCGCGGTCTGGCGATCGCATACAACTACGGTTATCCGGCGGACAAAAGTCGGCCGAGACTACCCATTACGCTGCTGGTCCAGGAGGTGCTCGAGCGATGTTCGACCGTCGCTGAAGCCGTCGATCTGATCTCCAAACTGCCGCGGCGCGGCGGCGCCTTGCTGACCTTGGCCGACGCGGGGGGATCGATTGCTTCGATCGAGCTGACCAGCCGGCGATGCGCGGTTCGCCCCGCTGACGACGGGATCGTAATGAACACTAATCACTATCACTGTGAGCAGACCAAGGCGGTTGACGCAGCCTTCGGCAGGTTCGCCTGGCGGTGGCAACGCGGAAGACACTGGATGGGCCCGAGCAGTCAGTGCCGCTTCGATCGCCTTGCCGAGTTGGCGCGCGCTCGGCGCCGGTGGGACATCGACGATCTGGTCGGGCTGCTGTCAGATCACGGGCCGGACGGCCAGGGCAGCGTCATGACCGTCTGCCGTCATCCCCCGCCGTTCGCCACGACGGTCTCGATGATAATCCTGCCGGTCAGGCGCGAGATCCATTTGGCTGCGGGCAACGCGTGCGAGCATTCATTTGTCGCGTGCTCGCTGTGAACTGGTTGTCGGCCGCTGCGTGAGCAGGCCGCGGAGATGCTCCGCCGGTGTGCGAGCCAGGTGTGCTTCGTGCTTGGCCAGCAGTTCTTCACACGCCTTGGCTGCGGCTTGGAGATCGCGGTTGATAAAAGAGCCCTGCCACCGTCTGGCGTTCAAGTCAGCGATTATGCTGCGGCGAATGCGATCGAGCCAGCCTTCGGGCAGGGGTTCGATGCCGTTGGCTGTCAGCAGGTTGGCGAAGCGGCTCAGCGATTCGAGCTGTTTGTCGAAGTTTCTCTTGTCAGTCTGCTGGCGGAGGCGCTTGCGGTCGCGGTCGCCGGGCCTGTCCTTGAGCCACCACGGGGAGAGCGCCAGGCCGTAGCCGGCATCGAGGATCCGCTTCATCTCGGCCAGATCGAAGCTCGACGTGAAGATCGGATAGCGACGCCCGGCGGACCAGGGCTTGCGCATCAATACCGCGAGGCTCTCGATCTGTGCACCATCGCACGCTTCCAGCAGTGCGACATGCTCAGCCCCCTCCAGGATCACGACGGCGTCGGGCACATGCTTGCGCATCGCCTGTCGGACTTGCCGCACCAGCTCAATCGCGCCGCGATTGAACGATTCGGGATCGCGACCGTCCGGGTGCTTCGGATTGTGATCGACCCAGTTCCACTGGATCCCGTACGAGTCCAGATGCACACCGTCGATGCGGAACTCTCGTGCGTAGCGTTCGATCAGCTTTGTCAGGTAGTTCGTCCAGCCCGAGCCCCGTCCCGGGTACATCTGATAGAAGCGCTCGCCGGTGTGATAGTAGGGCTGATAGGTACCGTCCGCATTCATCATCGCCCACGTTCGGCCGAGGCCCTTGCCCAGGGGTGAGCGCCGCGAGATGATGAACGCCTCGAAGTAGAGGATGATCCGGCCGCCCTTGGCGTGGATTCTTTCGACACCGCGGCGGAAGGCCTCTTCGCCGCCGAGCTCAGGATAGAGGATGTAGTTGCCTTTGTATTCATAGCCCGGCGACCAGTAATCCACCAGATAGATCACGTCGGACCCGAGCCTGCGGGCATCGTCCAGGATTTCATCGAGCTGCTCGAAGCTTTTCAGATGGTCGCGTGCGCTCGGTGAGACGAACTTCATCAGCGATGCCCCGGCGCCCGAGTTGGCGAACGGGCAGTAGATGCTGCGGCTACGTTTCCACCAGTCTGGGATGTCTTGCCGCATCTGGCCGGCTGCGAACGTCGTTGATCCCACGGTTGTCATGATCATCCCGCTGGCTGCCGCTCGGATGATTTTTGCAGGCAGACGCATGTGCTAACCTCCGCCGGAGCCAATCCGGTTGATGTGGTCCAAGTTGGCGCGTACCGCCGTCGGCGAGAAGCTCAGGACGATCCACCGGTCCGTCACGGCCAGAGCCGGGCCGATGAAGATGCCAGCCTGGACGAGCCAGATTCCGTCGTCGCGACGCACCAATTGCGGCACGAAACCCGCCGTCGGGCTCTCGGAGACGAGGTCCGCCAGATACGCCTGAGCCGCCGACAACAGGGCACCCAGAGCGGCCCGGACCGACATCGGCTCGTCCTTGATTTCGATCAGGATCGTGCACAGCACCGGCACACGGAGCGGGTGCGGCGGGTACGTGTGAATGACGACATGTTCGCCGAGATGCTGGAACAGTTGTCGCCTAGTATCGATGCCCAGTCTGCGCTCGAGGTCCGCCCATCGCCGACGCAGCAGCTCGCGTTTTTCCAGCCGCTGGGAGGCGAGGTACCCGGCTCGCCCGTTCAGGATCCACTCCGCCACGGGAATCCGAAGAATCGCAAAGTGGCCGGCCTGGGCCGGCACCGCTGCAAGGTGCTGAGCCTTGAACCCTGCCGGGTCCGACACCGGCACGAGCACGTCGTCCTGCCCGATATGCATCATCGAGTAGCTTACGATCACCCGGCCCTGCGTGCCGATCGTCCACAGTCCGCGGTGCACGTCTGCGGCGTTGATCGCTTCGATCACTTCCTGGGGGCGGCCCCGCATGACGTCAGTGAGGCGCTGCTGAATTCGTCGGAAGTCGATGGTCCACTCAATGGTGGCGTTTCTGCCCTTGCATGCCTGGTGCGCTTTGGCGAACCACGGCTCACGCGCCAGCGACAGCTCGTTCGGTTGCGACGCTGTGACCTCGACGCCGGCAGCCCGTGTGGGCGCGCCTTGCGTAGCGGGCGGGGAGGTCCGCCCCCGGTGCGTGCTGAGAATCCGCTCGAAAGCCCCGGCCCCAACGCTGACGATGAACAGATCGTCCACCGCGCCCCATTCGCACACCGCCCACCCCGGAAGCCGCGAGTCGGTTAATCGATAGTACTGATCCTTGGCCCAGACGATTCTTTCCAGCTTACTGAATTGTGAGTTCGTGTACCGGGCCAGCAGCTGGCGAATCCGGTTGATGACGGTCTCATTGTCGCCGTTTGTCCTCAGGAGTGCGGCCGCCTGAAGATCGTTCAGCCGATAGGAGCCCGGCCCCAAGGGCCGCGCGGTGATGTCCATTAGCACGATTGCGTGGGGGTACTTGCCGAGGATTGGCAAGCACCCACCGATGTCAGCTAAGATGCGCCCGTGTTGAGCAAGTTTGCCCATCTGGGCGGCAAATTGTGCCGCTCCAACAAGCAGATCGAGGGCGGAAGTGGATGGCTGCTCCTCAGGTTCCGGCCGGCCGATATAGACCGCCATCGCATCGGCGGGAATGGACTCGGCCAGCTCGCCGGAGCGCTTCTGAACGCCTGCGCGGCCCAGCGCGCCGACCGGCGATGAGCCGGCGACAAGGGCGATCTCAGCTATCAAAGCACTGCAGACGAGCCCCATCAGCCGATCACTTTAGAAGCTCGGGGATCTCCTTGTCCAGACGCCTGTAGGTTTCCGCGACGGCCTCCTTGAACGCGGGCATCGGCATCCACTCGACGTGACCGTCCAGGAAGAGCACGTTGGTGCCCTTGTTCTTGTGCAGCTCGGGCTTTTCGTACACGACCACGTTTCGGGGGTCATCGTTCTCCGTTTGGCCTGCGATATATACGTATGATACGTTTCCGAGCTTATCGAACGGCGAGCGTAGCGTGTGCTCACTTATCGTGCCGTTGTCCACAAGCGTCTTGAAATCCGGCGGCCACTTCTCTTCGTTTTGGTTGGCGTACACCTTGCAGGCCTGGCCGATACGGCGGAGGTTGGCGGCACTGACGGTGCGCTTGGCCGCCATGCGCGCGCTGTGCAGTGCGGGCAGAGCGATCGCTGTCACTAGAGGGAGCGTCATTGCCGTCCCGCCGGATCCGAGTACGACCGGCAGCGGGCCGTGGGACACCGACGTGACGCCGTCCTCGTCGCTCATCGTACCCGAGACGTCGCCGAACAGATGCCGTGAGATCACGTCCCGCTGGGGCAGCAGCGAGATGTTCAGGCCGCTGATCTCTTCCTGGGCCATGGCGGCAGCCATCTGGGCGAAGGGCACGAGGAAGGGATAAATACTCTCGAATGCCCGGCGTGAATCGACGTAGCTCAGCGCATAGAGCTTTCCCGGCAGCAGCTTCCGACCGCGCTGGAAGTCGGCATTGGCCAGGATTGAGTCCTCTTTTGAGGCAGCGGCAAGTCGATCCAAGGTCGTCGCGACCATTTGCGGATACAGGGCGATCACTACGTGCTTCTTGTCGATTCCCCAGGCCGGCGCTATCGGGATCGGCACACCGACCACGTTGACGAAACGGACGGTGTGCGGGCCAAGGCTGGTCGTGGCCACTTCCAGGCTTCCTCCGGCCAGCTCCTTGTTCAAGTGTTCCAGAAGCTTGCGCAGGCTCCGGTCGAATTGCGCTGCGTCGCGCGCTTCGACGACCAGCGTGATCCCGGTGAACCACACGCCGCCATTGCTCGGAGCATCGAACAGGACCCACGTCTCGCCCAGGGGTTCCAGCAAGTCCTGCTCCAGCTTCACGCCGGTTTCCTCGGCCATCGTGCTCAACCCTTCGGTCAGCGATTCGTGAATCTCCGAATCGATTTTCCCGACCATGTCCACGATCTCTCTGAAGAGACCGGCCAGATCGAGATTGAGCGCCCAGAACCACGAGGCATCCTTGGGCAGGATCAGCAGGTCGGCTTCGGTAATCTCGGCCTGATCGAAGGCCTTGAGTAATCCCGTGCGCGGGGCCGGGGCGTGCAGATGGATCGTGGTGCGATATCCGCCGTCGCGCAAATGGGTCGCGGCGGAGAGGGAGCGGACCTTGCTCAGGCCGCTGGCCTCGATTGTTGCCTGGATCTGAGCAGGTGGTTCTTCACCGGACATGGCGGCGACGAACGCCATGACGCGCCCGATACACTCGCCGACGTCCACGTAGAGATTGCACCCCATGGTGGAGATGTCCCCACCGAGCTTCTTTCGCGCTGCCGCAAACTCCTCGTTCTCGATCAGGCGAGGTGCCTGACCGCGAATTGCGGCCACGACCTTTTCGGCCGTCACGTTGCCCAAGGCCGCCATGAAGTAGTTGTCAACGAAGCCATACACGACGGCCGGTACGGGGATCGGAAGCTGCACGCTCTTCAGTTGTGCTCCCGCCACCTCGCTCGGCTCGGGTTGCGGCAGCTCGGCGGATTCCATCACCAACTCGACCGCCTTGACGACAGCCTGCTTGTCCTCATCTTTGGCCAGATGCACCACCAGCGCAAGTTGGACGCTGGGGCCTTGTTCGCCCACGCCCAAATCCATGAGCGCCAGGCAGGCGGGCCGATGCCACAGTAGGCCGAGCAACTGCTTTATCGGCCCATACACGAGCTCGGCTTCGGGGTCGTGGGCGGCTTCTTGCTTCAGGTAGGCGTCGATCTTCGTCCATACTTCGTCGCACATCCGTTTGACCTGGGACTCGGCCAGGATCTTTCCCATCGCGGTCCGTGCGCTCGCGTCGGACATGGCGTCGCTGCCCGACCACCCGAGATAGACAAGCGATTCCTTCGGCAGGACGCCGGCCAAGTCGTGCGACGCGGCAAGGGCCGTGCGTTGCCCTGCGGCAAGACTGGTGTACGCGGCCAGTCCCACCGCCAACCAAGTCGTAATGGAAGCAGTCTGCTTAGCCACGGCGATTCTCTCCTGATTCATGGAAACGAGTTTCTTCTGCGCAAGTGGATCGTTCCTGGCTTTGCCCCGGACGGAACGCGGGGCCAATATAAGAGAGGGTCCGATCCTGTTCAAGTCGCTTTGCCAGGCCTGCCGGCTTTACCAGGCAGTTCGACCGCAAGGGCGATGATGCCTCGGCCCGCAAGTGTGCGAAGATACGCCATCATCGAAACTTCCGCCTCACGCAGATTCAAGCCGTGTTTGGCCGCGAACTTCTCGATCAGCTTGCGAACGGTCTTTTTTCCGTCGATCATCTCCCACACGTCGCGTCCGAAGGCGTCTAGCTGATAGCGCCGCTCGAGGGTCTTCTCGCTGCCGAATGAAAACCATTTACCCAGCCGGGTCTTCTGCAGCGGCAGGATCACCTCGAGCTGGCCGTCTTTGAGGTCTTTGGCCTCGGCCAGTGGGTTCCGTACCGCAATGGCCGCCAGACACTGCTGGCGCGTCAGCTTCGGCTTCCTCCTTCGAAACAGTCCCATGGCTTGAGAGTCCGGGTCTCGCTCGCGCGACCTCGGGGATGCCTCGCCCCACCTTGGCCGCCTGCTCACACGATTCAGCCAGCCCGACGCCCGCTCCCTGGGCGTTCGTCGCTATCCGAGCCGCGAGCACACCGCCTGAATCACCGGGTCCTTGACATCCTCAAGCCTGCCCGGAAGCCAGGCGCCGGCGGCCCGTTCGTGACCCCCGCCGCCGAACTGCTCGGCGATCTCGGCGACATTGATCGTGCTCTTGCTTCTCATGCTGATCCTGACCCGGTCGTCGTCTTGCTCGACCAGCAAGATGGTGGCCAGGACACTTGCGATCCGCTGCGGCTCATTGATCAGGTCCTCGGTTTCGCCCGGCCGGGCGCCGCACTGTCGAAACATCTCCTGCGTCAGGCAGACCACCGCCACCCGACCGTCGGCATGAAGCTCCAGCGTGCCGAGCAGCGCGCCGAGCAATCGTAGGCGGCCGGGGGAATCGCGCAGAAACAGTCGCTCGTAGATCGCGCCGGGCTGCAGTCCGAACTCGATCAGCCGGGCCGCCGAACGAAGTGTCCGAGCGTCCGTGTTGACGAACCGGAACCATCCGGTGTCGGTGCTGATCCCGACGAAGAGCGCCTCGGCCGCGGTGTCGTCGATCGGCCAACCGACGGCGTCGGCCCATTCCAGCAACAGCACACAACTGGCCGAGGCCGACTTGTCGATCAGATACACGTCGCCCATGTCCTCCCGCGTGGTGTGATGGTCGAGCACGATTTTCGGACATCGCAGGCTCTCAAGATACGGCGCGATCGGTTCGATCTGATTTCGGGTACAGGTATCGATCACGACGACTGCCTCGGGCGCATTGCCGGCGATGGCTCGTTGTCCGCGCTGCCAGAGGTCAAGCGGCTCGGTCTGAACCAGTAACTCGTATTTCGGCGGCACCGGATCCAAGGTTACGGCGATCGGCTCCTTACCCAGTCGTTGCAACACCGATCGCATAGCTACCAGCGCGCCAATGGCGTCGCCGTCCGGCCGGATGTGCGATGTTACCAGAACTCGCGAACACCCGGCGATAACGCGCGCGGCTCGCTGGTAGTCTTCACTCGAAAGCGACATCGATCGCAGCATCAAGCATATCGTTGCGGGTACACTCGTCCAGGCCGGCTGCCTTCTCGCCAGCAATGAGATCAGTCCCTCGCCCAATCGGACTGCCCGGCAATCGCTCGGACCTGACGAACGTCTCGTTTGACCTGCCGCTTCAGCGCGTCGGCCGTTCTGAATTTCCTCTGCTCTCGCAGCCGACGGAACAGTGCAATCCGGATCGGCCGATCGTATATCTCCTGATCGAAATCCAGCAGATGGGCCTCGACGCTCGTGGCGGCCTCTCCGAAGGTCGGGCTTGCCCCGATGCTGACAGCGGCTGGGTGCCGGCGCTGGTCCACGTCGGCCGAGCCCGCATAGACGCCGTCCGCGGGAATCAATTGCTCACCGACCTGAACGTTTGCCGTCGGGAACCCGAGCGTCGCGCCGCGCCGGCTGCCGGGCGTGACCCGGCCGAGCAACGCGTACGGTCGGCCCAGACACAGCGCCGCGCGATGCACCTGACCTTCCCGCAAGAGCCGACGGATCAGTGTGCTGGTGACCAAAACGGTCCGGCCCGGTTCGACATGCAGGGTAACCCCGGGCACGACGAACACGTCGAATCCCATGCGGCGACCCACCTTCCGTAGATTCTGGACGTCTCCCTTGCGTCCTCGCCCAAATCGCCAGGACTCGCCCTCAACGACGCAACGTGGATGGAACTTGCCGACCAGCACCTGCTCGACGAACTCGGCCGGTTCAAGGTCGAGCAGCGCCGGCTCGCTCCGGAGCGTGACTGCAGCGCGGACGCCGTTACGGGCCAAGAGTGACAGCTTCTCCTGGAGCGGGGTCAACAGCGCCGGTGCCTTTTCTGGCCGCAGTATGGCGGCTGGGTGCGGCTCGAACGTCATCGCCACCAGCGGCGCGTCCGTCTGCTCGCTGAACATGGCCGCCTGGGCGAGGATCTGCTGATGACCTCGATGGACGCCATCGAAATTGCCTATCGTCAAGATCACGCCATGCAGGGGCGGATCAACCGAATCCAGGCCGCGATAAACCTTCACCTGGCCTCCACCCACGCTCTGGATGACGAAGCGGCGGCTTTCCGGTCCTATGAGCGTCCGGCTGCAATTACACGCGGCCCCAGGCGGCTGTCAGGGTGCGCTTTGCGTTGGCAATGACCGCATGCGTGGACTCGCCCGGAAGCGGCTTGATCTCAAAACTCACGATCGGACGCGTTGCCGTGGACAGGTATCCCACGTCCATCAAGACACGGAGGAACTGTTCCAGTTGAGGTATGTCATTCTCGCCGCCGGGATAACCGAATCGCGGGTGTTGGTCGCCGTAGGCCGGATCGTCTGAGTCACGCAACACGCAGTTGCCCACGTGGGCGTGCTTGAGGTGCGCCTTGGCCTTGGCGAGCGCATGACGAGGCGTTTCCTTTTGCAGGGGCAGATGCGACAGATCCACCAGCAACCCGAAGTTGTCCCGCTCAAGCTGCGCCGCGAGCGTCACGGCCTCCTCTGTCGGTCCGATCAGCGCCTTCTTGTCAATGTCCCGGTCGAAGATCTCTAGCACCACCGGCAACCTGCCTGAACTGCCCGCGTGGTCGCACAGCTCCGAAAGGCTGTCGAGCAACGCCTGGGCCGCCGCAGCCCGATTCCTTTCGCCTGGATCCTTTCCGGAAAGCATGGCGAAAGCGATCGCACCGATCTCGCAGGCCATGTCGATCTCGGCCTTGAGCGCATCGACCGCACGACGCCGCTCACGCTGGTCAAGGCTGTTCGGATTCAGGCTGTTGAGCAGAATGGCGGGTTGGGCTGCATAAGCCAGCTCGAGCCTGGCCTGCTGCGCGATCGCGACGATCTCCGCGCGCTTGGCCGGGTCGTTGAAGCGGGCCACTTCCAGAACGTCAAAATCCGCATCCTCTGCAATCGCAGCGACGCTCTCAACGATGGGCCCGTTGCCGTGCATGCACTCCGGCCAGGCCATGAAGTGCACGATCCCCAACCGGCAGCAGTCACGAATTGACCCTTGCATTGTCAGTTGCCTCTGGGGTCGCCGGCCCCCGAGCATCGCACGTGCAGAGCCCTCGACTTGCCCGTGACACTTCGCTGGCACTTTACCGGTCGCGGCAGTGTGTGTCAACGCGGGCCGGGCCGGCGCGTAGTGACCGCAAAACGATTGACGTGACCCGTCCGTGTCGGTTATCATGATGGTATTGGCGAGGGAGTGGCAGGCGATCTGCCTGACCGAGGGAGGAGAGAGATGAGACGCACGTCGTTGCTTGTGTGGTTCCCTATTGCGCTCGGCCTGACGGTACCCGGTCAAGCTTTTGCACAGCAAAACTACAGGTTCCGTTTCGCGTTCGGCTCCTACTGCGGGTGAAGCGCTGGCAGTCTTGGCGTTTGGTCAACCGCCACCGACGGATTCGATTCGGGTCTGGAATATCTGATTAGCGCCAGCGGCTCGGGACGCGCCGGCGTGTACCACCAGTGCGATCCCGCCGTCTGGACGGGGGGGACTGGTTTCTACCAGACGGACTACCGATCGCAGCTGGCTGCCAACGAGAGTGAAACGTGGGCGCCGGTGTCCGTGTGGGCTGAGCCCGCATATTCGGGCGATGCCATGTACTTCTCAATGAGGAGCGATAGCACCTACCCGCCGCCGGCAGACCGCGAGTACCTTCTGGAACTTCTTCAAGTGCCCGACAGTGTCACGGGCGCCCCGGCGGTGGGGACGGTATGGACGCTGCCACTGAACGAGACGTTCACACTGACGCTGCCGACGTACCGCACGACGAACGGCCTGGAAGGCTACCAGTTCGGTTACACGGTCGCGGCGGTGCCTGAGCCGACGGGACTGCTCCCCGCCGCTGCCGTCGCACTGCTCTCGTTGCGCCGCCGACGCAGGCCGTCCGTTATCTAAGTGGGCAGGCTGGACCGGTGCCGCCTCGATGATCAGCCGAGCGCGGATCGGCGAAGTCCTACGCGAAGATATCTAACAGCTCGCCGCTCATCCTTCCGGCGATCACCGCCACGTGCAGGTTGGCCCGAAACCCGTATTCATGTCGCTTCAGTTCGATCAGCTCGGTGGTCAGATCGACGTCGGACGCAGGTCCGTCCAACGTGGCACCCCCTGGCGGGGCCAACGGCGGATCGCAGCGTGGCTCGGCCCGGCCGGTGGCGGGATCATGCCGCTGGGCGCGATAGCCCTCGGTGTTGAGGTTGGCGATATTGTTGGCCGCGACCAACAGGCCAAGCTGATTCGACTGAATGCCTGCCAGCGCCGAGTCCAATACCGATAACATACCCACTCCCGTCCGGCATCACATCCGACCAGCCGCCGTGTTCCTGATGTTCACGGGACAATTCAGCTTCCGGCGATGCAGACGTCACCTCGTACTCGTGCAGGTGCCCGTTGCCCCCCCGCGGATCATCCCCTCAAAAGCAGTTTCGGTTGCTCGTCGGCGCATCTGGAGTACTTGTCGGTGTCGGCCCGGATATGTGGATCCACCAGCGTCCGCTAAACCGACGTATCGGGGCACGCAGCGGGCAGCGGCTACCACTCCATCACCTTCGGCTTTCTCCTCGGT
>CAYGAN010000071.1:18080-20191 GCA_964347585.1 uncultured Planctomycetales bacterium
GAGTTGCGGGTGTGCGTCGAGCGTCTTCAGCAGCTCTGCCCCGTTGATACAGCAGGCCTCGGAATCCTCCGCGGCGTCCGCTTGGGCGGAAAGGTGCTGGGACCCGACCAGCGCGGACCATGCGAACGGCTCGCCGGGCTGAATCGTTCGGATCGGTACCCTCGTGCCCTTGGCCTTTCCGGGAAGGGTAAAGGCGAGCTCGACCTTCCCGGACTTCAAGATGAACACGTCCGTAGCGGGGTCCCCCTCCCGGAAGATCGTTTCCCCCCGAGCGTACTTGATCGACCGACAGAGACGCTCCAATTCCGATATGAACTCTTTAGGCGTGCCCTCGAACAGGGCGCATTGCCCGATGCTGAACTCATCTGGCATCGTCGTCCTCACTTCTAGCCCGGGGGGTGCCTGGGAGCGTGCTCCTCGGACTGGACAATCCGAACTCGCTGGCGGGCCCGAAAGCCGGTGGAACAACCATGCCGCCGACCTAGCCACGCGGTCCTGACAGCTCCGACAACCTCCCGTCGGCCTGGTAAGTATTTCGCCTTCGTCGCGGACGGTCAACCGCTCGCACCTGAGTGCCGTTATGCGCTGAAGCTTGACCGGTTCGAGGCAGACTGGAAAGAACGAGCATCGCCCAGAGCCGGAGGTCTGGCCGCTTGCATTCAGTTGATGCGGCCCGAAGTGGCCTATTGTGCCGGCCCGCCGCCCCGGGTTGACGGCGGGCTCGACGCCGACTTGGCCCTCTGTCTTTACAGCGTGCCCTTGTCCTTGGCAGCTGCGATGATCAAGCTGACAAGCTGAGCGTCCGTGAAGGATCGGGTGTTCAGGACCAAGTCATAGTGTCGCGGGTCGTACGGATGAGAGGTGAAGTGCCTGACCAGGAACTCGGCGCGTTGATTCTCTAGACGCTGGATCATCCGTCGCGCTTGTCTCGCATCGACTCTGTGTGCCTTTGCGCAGACGGCGACGCGGTAGTCGAGGGGGGCCACCAAGCGCAGCCTCAGCCCCTGGTCGGGGGGGAGAATGAAGTTTCCGCCGCGCCCGACGATCACCGCATTCGTGTGATAACAAATGGCAAAGACCGCTCGCGTCAGGGCATTGAAATACTCGTCATGCCGCGCGGCGCTTTCCCGCGAGATCAGGCCGAGCATCTCCTCCATCCAACTTGCCTCACGTTCGTCGAGCGATTCAAACAGTTTCCGACGCACGTCCGCGGCGCCGGCCATGTGGTCGAGAATCTCTTTGTCGAACTTCTGCCATCCGAGCTGGCGGGCCAACCGTTCGGCCACCCTCTCCCCCCGGCAGCCTTCCTCCCGGGAGATGGTGACGTAGAGATGAAGCGCGCGCGGAGGCCTCTTGGGCCCGGGATGCTGCTGTTTGGCCAGCTCCCAGTTGCGCATCTGGCGTTCCACAAACTTGTGGATCTTGGCGGTCCGAAACATCGTGCGAGCCATGACGTGTCTCCCAAGCGATCCTCGAATTGACCGGCGATCCATGTGTGCGCGGGCGAGCACGCGGCGCGAATCCGCCTCTCAGGCAGAGGCGGGTCGAGGGAACCTCGCTTGTGCTGCGGGCCCAGATCAATGTCGCACATCTGAGCCTGTTGCTTTAGTATCCGCTTACCCGGCCACGGGGTCAAAGTCATAGGTACGATCGACCTTGCGAGCGCCGGTGCTTGCAAATCGCGGGCGGCGTTCCTATAAGATGCTTCACCGGGCGGTGGGGGTACGACAGATCAAGCTACTTGCTTGTGCCGATGTTGCACTCGACCGTCAAGAAATGGCGTCTTTTCCGCCTCTGGGCCAGCCGACGCCCAGTCTGGTGCGCCTGGCAGGTCACGTACCGGTGTAACTTCCGGTGCGGCTTCTGTTCGTACTGGCGCGACCCGATGGGACGCCTGCCGGAGCAGAGCGTCGAAATGATCGAGCGCGGCGCGCAGAAACTGGCCAAGCTCGGGTCGCTGATGATCTCTATCGGAGGCGGGGAACCCCTGCTTCGGCCTGACATTACCGACGTCGTGGGTGCGATCGGGCGGTTCCATTTCCCGATGATCACCACCAACGGATGGTTTGTGACGCGGCGCCTCGCTCGCGACCTGTTTTCCGCGGGGCTCT
>CAYGAN010000071.1:20201-20738 GCA_964347585.1 uncultured Planctomycetales bacterium
ATTGACTACGCCGATCCCGCTCGCCACGATCAGGCTCGGGGGGTTGAGGGGGCGTTCCGTCGGGCTCTGCGAGCCTTGAGGTACTTCGCAGAGGCCCGCGCCTACGAATGGCAGCGTGTCAACCTCATGTGCGTGCTCCTGCACGACAACCTCGACCAGATCCAGTCTCTCATCGAGATGGCCGCCGATCACCGGGCCTACTTCATGATTCAGCCCTACAGCGTTCGCAAGACCGGCAGCCGACGGTTCGTCAGCCCAAGTGACCGCGTCGCTGAGTACCTCATGGCCCTGAAGCGCGGACATCCGAATTTCCTGAGCAACCCTGTTTTCCTGAACCGATTCGACCAGGCCCTCAACGGCGGGGTGCCTCACTGTCGAGCAGGTCGGCGGGAGAAGGCAGCAGGCCTGCCACGCCCAGGTGCAGGGCTTCCAGGTCGAGCGGGTCCTCGATGCGACGCAGACCGAGGTGCCGATGCGTGACCAGACGAGCGGCTTGACTCCCATCTCGTCGCGAGCGCAGAACAGCCGGCGGCGGCT
>CAYGAN010000071.1:20748-21117 GCA_964347585.1 uncultured Planctomycetales bacterium
GCTGTCGAGCAGGTCGGCGGTTCTTCAACATCGATTCACTGGGCCAGATCGCCATCTGCGTTGAGCGGAGGCCCCGACCGGTGGCGAATATCTATCAGCACGCTATCAGCACGATCGTTCAGCGACTCCGAGACGCTTCAGCAGGCAATACGTGCAAGGCCTGTTGGTACAATTGCCGTGGCGAGATCGAGGTGCTCGACAGCCCCGTAGGTCTTGTGCGCAGCCTGCCGACCCTGTTTTTCGATCGAGGGGTCGCCCCCACCCGGTCCTATGGATAGCTAGCTCAGCAGCGCCTTGAGCCAAGGTGCGCTGACCACGATCACGTCGTACGCGGCGTGGCAGCCCACCGCGATACCGAACCCGCGCAGC
>CAYGAN010000072.1:0-6755 GCA_964347585.1 uncultured Planctomycetales bacterium
TCTTCGCCCGTGATCTGTCCCCCACCCACGCTCCGCGTGGATGGGGCACCCATGCTGGGAAGTCGGTTGCGGTCCGGCCTTGGCGTGGCGGCGCGGGCGCTGACCCGCTTTGCCTGTGGTGAGCCGACAAGAGAGTATCCGGTTCTGCTACTATTGGGGCTTCAGCAGAACCTGGGAGATCCAGAAGACCCTCTCGAGCGCGTCCGGGGGCGGAGTGACGGGAGGGGGATCCAAAGTCGTCCAGGCGGGATTGTAGACGCTGCGCTGTGCCCTGACGGCGTTATTCGGGGCCGTCACGTGCCCGTCGATAAACAGGATGTTCATCGCTTTGACCCCATGATTATCCCACTCCTGAGGGTCGGCATCATGCGGGTCCCGGTCTGCAACGTTGTCCTGGAGCAAGACGGTACGAGCGGTGTCGCGCGTGTTGCCTGTGGTCTTCAGGTTCTCTTCCGCTTCAAGGCCGTACCGGTCGAAGAATAGCCTGTACAGATAGCTCATGGCATTGCCGGAGTCGCGGGCGTCGGCGGCGGGTCCGCCGAGCGCGTTCTTGTCCGTCGGTTTGTTCTGCGTGGCCGGGCACTTGAAGATCTCGAAGTTCTTGACGGGGCTGTCTCTGTGGAGCGGCGAGATGTCGCCGTCCCCGCCCACCGGATAATACGGGTCATTGTCGTTCAGGTACCCGACGATGAGCACGTTGATATCGTGCAGCCGGCCGCTACACGACGAGAGCTTCGACTGCCAGATGGCCTCTTGCAGCGATGGCAGGAGGATGGCGATCAACAGGGCGATAATCGCCACCACCACCAGGAGTTCGATCAACGTAAAGCCTGCGAAACGGTTTGCGTACTTCATGGCAACACCCACACATCCCCGATGAATGAGACACAATGAAATCGTTAACGGAACCGCCGCCCCGGCGACGCACACTCCGCTTGCGCCCCGACCGCGGCACCCATTGAATTCTATCCGCTCTCATCGGGCCGCGGCGTGCTTTCGGGACACAAGCGTTCGACGCCGCGAATCAACGGAAGACAAAACTTCCGCAGACATTACAGCACCCATGTGAGGGGCTGTCAACCGCATCTGAGAGATTCTTGGCTCGTGGTCTGCCGTCGCGCCGGCCGAGCTTTGGAGGCCTGCCGTCGGCCGGCCTGGTGGACACTTGGGGGATCTTTGGAAGCCTCGCCGTTGGTGGGCGCCCGGGTGGGTGTCGGCTTGGCCGAGGGTCGTGGCGCTGCTATACTTGTATGGCCGAGGCTCCAGATGTATATCTCGAGCGCATATTATCTTGCACGAACGGCCCGATCGCGGTGCTGTCTCGAGGATTATTGAGCGGGATCTTTGAGCCAAGTTTTATCATTCGATCATAAGGAGCCGTCTAATGCTGCTTCACATCTTACGAGCTGTCTTCGTCCTGATGGTTGCCGGCTTGGCGATGACGTACGCTGAGCAGGTTTACATGGAGGTGAATGCCGTCGCGATCCTGGTCGGCGCGATCGGGCTGGGGGTGTTCTTCATCGGCCTGGATGTCTTCATCCCGCGCAAGTCGCTGTCGGCCCGGTCGGGACTGTTCTTCGGGTTGGTCGGCGGCCTGGTCATTGCTTACGGGTTGAGCCTGGTCGTCGATCTGGTGGTGGCGAGCCGTTGGCCCGAGCTGATCGATGCGGGCGGGGAGGCGCGGGCTGCGGCGGCCGAGACGTCGGGCGAGGCCGGCGCCGGCGTGGCGTCGGGCAAGGCGCTGGTCAGTACGATCAAGCTCTTGATCGGGGTGATCTGCTGCTATCTGTCCGTCAGCTTCGTTCTCCAGACCAAGGATGATATCCGTTTCGTCATCCCGTACGTGGAATTCAGCAAGCAAACCAGAGGGGCGCGCCCGTTCATTCTCGACACCTCGGCAATCGTGGACGGCAGGATTGCAGACATCTGCGAGACGGGGATCATCGAGTCGCACATGATCGTGCCTCGCTTCGTGCTCCAGGAATTGCAGACGATCGCCGACAGCGGCGACAGGCTGAAGCGGAACCGCGGCCGGCGCGGGTTGGACATACTCAATAAGCTGCTGACGAGCGAACAGATGGACGTTCGAATCGAAGACGTGCGCTTGAGCCGCGAAGAGGCCGGCGAGAGCGTTGATCAGAAGCTCGTCTCGGGAGCGAAGAGGCTGGACGGCCGCGTGGTTACGAACGATTACAACCTCAACAAGATCGCCCAGCTGCGGGGGGTGGAAGTGATCAACGTCAACGACCTGGCCAACGCTCTCAAGCCTCTGTTTCTTCCCGGTGAGACGCTGGCCGTCAAGATCATCAAGCCGGGGGAGGAGCCGGGCCAGGGCGTGGGATACCTCGAGGACGGCACCATGGTGGTGGTCGAGTCCGGCCAAGACAAGATTGGCGAAACGACTGGCATCGCCGTCACCAGCGTCCTTCAGACCAGCGCCGGGCGCATGATCTTCGGTCGTGTCGAGGGAGCGCCCGTCGTAGAACGCCGCCGGCCGCGCGCCAGGCAAACAACGTGACCGTTCCGGGCCGCCCTTGCGGTGAGGCGTAGTGGCCGGAGACCGCTTCGAGTCGTGCTGTTGCGGCAGCCGATAGGACCAGCACGGCAGGCCGCCCAAGCGAGCACGGGGGTCTCGGCGGTGGCCATTTCGTCCCGCCCGCGAACCGGCTATCATTGCCGTGCGTCGAGGTGGTCTTGATCGATCCAATGATTTGGTAGGATGTGCGAAATGCCTAAGATTGCGGTGATCGTTCCGGCCGCCGGAAGAGGGGAGCGATTCAGCGGGAAGGAGAAGAAGCCGTTTGCCAAGCTCGACGGACGGCCCATCTTCATTCGCACCCTCGAACAGTTCATTAATCGCGACGACGTCTGCCAAACCCTACTCGTGGTCGCTCCCGAGGATATTGATCAGGTCAAGACACGATTCGGAGCGAACCTGGGGTTCATGGGTGTCAAGCTCGTGGCAGGTGGGGCCGAGCGATTCGGGTCGGTAGCCAACGCACTCGAGCAGGTGACCGAAGAGGCGGAGCTGGTCGCCGTTCACGATGCGGTCCGTCCCTGCGTGACCGAAGCGATGATCAACGCCGTCTTTGCCGAGGCCGCCAGGACCGGGGCGGCGATCCTGGCTGCTCCCGTCCAGGGGACGCTAAAGTCTGTCAGCGACACGCGGGTCGTCAATGAGACATTGTTGCGCACGGGCATATGGGAGGCCCAGACTCCGCAGGTTTTCAGGCGTGATGTGATTGTCTCGGCCTATGGGAAACGGGCGAGTTTGGAAGGGCCGATAACCGACGATTCGCTGCTTGTCGAGGCGGCGGGCCATTCCGTCAGTGTCGTCGAGTCGGATTCTACCAACTTGAAGATCACGACGAGGTCCGACTTGGCGTTGGCCAGCGCCATTATTCAGTCCCGTCCGAAACCCAAGCCTGTGGGTCCGCGAGGACCGTTCGAGGAAGCGCAGTGGTAGGCTCGATCACGTCCGGCCCCGGGTCCCGGCGCAGGCGAGGGAGCCTGCGGAATTTGCTTGACCCGGGCCATCGATTGCGATCAAATCTGGAATATTCCTGTGTGTCAAATCAAATTGTCATCGCGGGGAGGCTGATGTCATGAGCGGTATTGCGAGGCGGTTTGCTGCGCTGGGGACTATTGTCTTGTGCCTCCTTGGATGCCAAGAGGGGTTGTGGGGCAAGAGCGCCCGGTCTTCCGGCAAACCCGAAACTGTTGTAGAGACCGAGCCTATCAACATCGGCGATGCCACCGAGGTCGATCTCGTTGAATCTCTCGCCCGGCACCGGGCCGAGTACAGGAATCACTTGATCGCCTTGCGCAGTTACTATCTGCAGCATGGCTATACGACGAAGGCACGATGGGCGGAGCGCGAGCTTGAGGACCTCAGACTGGTCAGCACCTACGCTTATCTGATCCCGGCGGCGATTCCCGGCCCGGAACTCAAGCCCGTCGAGAGCATCCCGGAGGCCGAGCAGCTCTACCAAGAGGGGATGAAGTGCTTCAAGCAAGGCAGATTCCTGCCTTTCATCAACGACAAGAAGAAGCTCAAGGAGGCCCTGCTCAAGTTCAACACGTTGATCGAGAAATACCCGACCAGCGACAAGATCGACGACGCAGCCTACCACGCCGGGTATATCTACAAGGAATACTTCCAGGAGGACCGCAAGGCCGTGCAATACTTCCAGCGGGCGTGGGAGTGGGACCCGAACACGCGTTGGCCCGCCCGATTCGAGGCCGCGGTCCTGTACGACTATCGCTTGCACGATCGCGACAGGGCGCTTGAGCTCTACCAAGAGGTCCTGGAAAAAGAGACGTTCAACAGCTCGAACGTCAAGTGGGCAGCGGCCCGCATCCGCGTGCTAACAGGCGAAGATGAATCCCCGCCTCCCGGAGAACCCTCCCCGCCGTAGGGGTCACGCTGGGCCAGGTCACGACAAGCGAGCTTAACACGTCTGCGTGCGATGGGAACTATTCGCGCACGCGATCCATCGGCCCTTGTCTGTCCGCGCGACACGGTCTATATTGGCCCGCACTTGGATGAGGCAGTGCGCAACGCGCGTGACTGTGTCGCATTGCGATTGCGGACCGCTGGGCAAGCCGCGCAAAGGGTGTAGGCTATCAGTTAATCGGAGCATGGCATGACCACGACGAACGAGACGATCAATGTGGCGGTCGTGGGCCTGGGAATGGGGTACGGCCGGGCAAGGCTGTGCACGCAAACACCGGCCACCAGGCTCGTGGCCGTATGTGATATCGATGATGGTAGGGGCCGCAAAGCCGCTGAAGAGTTCTCCGTGCCCTGGATCACCAACTATGACGAGTTGCTCGAGCGCGACGAGGTGGACGTGGTGATGATAATGACGCCGAGCGGCATTCACGGCGAGCAGGCCGTTGCCGCCGCCCGAGCCGGAAAACACGTCATTACTACCAAGCCGATGGAGGTCACGTTGGAAGCCTGCGATGCCATGATCCAGGCCTGTGAGGAGGCCGGAGTGATGCTGGCCGTCGATTTCGGCCTGAGGTACGATCCGGCCTTTCGCCGCATGGCTCGCGTCGTCGAGGCCGGCTTGTTGGGCAAACTGATTCTCGTTGAAGCGCGATTGAAGTGGTTCCGCGGCGATGAGTATTACGAAGGCTGGCATGGAACCTGGCGCTTCGACGGGGGCGGAGCGTTGATGAATCAGACGGTGCATCTGGTGGACGTCGTCTGTTGGCTTGGCGGGCCCGTCGCTGAGGTCAACGGCCGAATGGGTGTCTTCAACCACGACATCGAGACCGAGGATACCTCCGTAGGGTTGTTGGTGTTCAGGAATGGCGCCTACGGCGTCCTTGTCGGCACAACGACCTTTCCGGAAAACCGTGTGTTTGAGTTTGAGATTCACGGTACCAAAGGCGGGCTTGCACATGGAAGGGCGGGTGGGGATTACCTGAAGCTGCTGGACGCTTCCGCGGTCGAGCCGGGCGCTCCGCAGAACGAGCCGAAGAACATCTTCGAAGATGTTGTCGGCCACTTGCGCGAGGGCACGCCGCTTGCGTGCGACGGGCACGAAGGCAGGAAGAGCACCGAGCTGGTCTTGGCCATCTACCAATCCGCGCTGACCGGCGAGACCGTCGAGCTTCCGCTCAAGGAGTTCGTACCACCCAAGAGCTGACCGGCCGGCGCCAATGCGGCGGCGAAGCAGGGGCAAGCGGAGACGAGAATCGGCGCCCCGAGCAGGTAGTCGGCGACGGAGCGGACCGATGCGACTGGCAGTATGCAACGAGATCTGGGGCAGTTTGCCGGCGGAGACTGTTATTCAGCGGGCCGCCGAGATCGGCTACGAGGGTCTGGAAATCGCGCCGTTTGTGTTGGCCGAGTCCGTGGACCAAATCGGGCGCGATCGGCGCCGCGAGCTTGGGCGTGCGTCAGCCGACGCAGGTGTCCAGATCGTCGGCCTGCACTGGCTGTTCGTCTCGCCGCCCGGGCTGCATTTGACGACGTCCGATCCGGGCGTTCGCCGACGATCCAGCGAATACCTCAGGTCGCTTGTGGACTTCTGCGCCGACATTGGCGGGACGGTGATGACGTTCGGCTCGCCGAAGCAACGACAGGTGGAGCCGCCGACGAACTACGCGGAGGCGTGGCAGCGGGCCGTCGAGATCCTTGCCGGCTCTGCCGACGCCTGCGCCGCCCGAGGCGTGACGGTCTGCATCGAGGCGCTCGGACCCGACGACACGAACTTCATCAACACGGCAGAGGAAGCCGCCAAGATGGTCGATCAGATCGGGCATCCCAATATCGGTCTGATGCTCGACGTAAAGGCCATGTCCGCAATGCCGGACGGCATCATTGAGACGATCAGGAAGTTCGGCAGCCGCGCGAGGCATCTGCACGCCAACGACCCCAGCGGCAGAGCCCCGGGAATGGACGGGATTGACTTCGCCCCTGTTCTAGAGGCCTTGCACGCGACCGGTTTCGAGGAGTGGGTCTCTGTTGAGCCGTTCGATTATAATCCTGATCCGGATACGATCGCGAAGGTGGCCTTTGACGCGATTACCCGCGCGATGCCCGCTTGAGGCACCGCAATGATCCCGCCGGACTGAGTCTGGCACGGCGGCGTGATGTGTAGGAATTGCTGGCGAGTGGCTCGAAAGGAATGAAGGACATGGAAATCCGCGTTCATGCTGGCAAGGCGGATCGGCCCGCAGGCCCGATTTCGATTCCCTTTCCGGCCGAGAAGCTCCCGCCGAACAGCCTTGTCGGCCTG
>CAYGAN010000072.1:6765-15173 GCA_964347585.1 uncultured Planctomycetales bacterium
AGCTCTGCTGGTGGGCGGCGGCGATCCGGGGCGGCAGCAAGCGAACTTACAAGTTGGACCCAGGCGCGGCCATCGCCGATAGCTCACGTGTCGTCATCGACGAATCGCACCCCGAGCAGGCCCAGGTCTGGATCAACGGCAAACAGTTTACCAGCTACAACTTCGGGGGTCCGTCACCTCGACCGTACTTATATCCGGTCATCGGGCCGACGGGCCAACCCGTCACGCGGCACTTTCCCGTGCGTACCGATGTGCCGGGCGAGACCACCGATCACAAGCACCATCGCTCGTGCTGGGTGGCCTGGGGCGAGGTGAACGGCGTCGATCATTGGTCCGAGGGCGACAAATGCGGCCTCCAGCGTCATCGCCGCTTCGACATTTGCTCGGGCGGACCGGTGTTCGGCCGGATCGAAGCCGTCATCGACTGGCTCACCCCCGGCAAGCGGCGGCAACTGACCGAGCATCGATCCGTGATTTTCTACAATACCGGCGATGACCTGCGCATGTTCGACCTGATCGTCCGCTTTCTTTTCACGGATGGCGACGTCAAGTTCGGCGATACCAAGGAAGGCGGCATCTGCTCGGTCCGTGTAGCCACGACGATGGACGGCAATAAGGACGGTCAGATCCGCAACTCCGCCGGTGGCATCGGCGAGAAGGAGTGTTGGGGCAAGCCAGCTGAGTGGTGCGATTACGTCGGGCCCGTGGCCGGCAAGACCGTCGGCATCGCCGTGATGGATGCGCCAAGCAACTTTCGGCATCCCACTCCGTGGCACATCCGCGATTACGGCTTGTTCGCCGCCAATCCGTTCGGGTTGTCGCACTTCCGGCGCGACAAGAACATCGACGGCTCACACACATTCAAGGCCGGTGAGCTGGCAACGTTTCGGTATAGAGTGCTGATCCACAAGGGCTCCACGGCCGAAGCCAACGTGGCTGGCCACTATGCCAACTTCGGCGATCCGCCAAAGGTCGAGGTCGTGTGACGTGTTTGGCCGAAAGGGTACTGCCATGAAACCGACTGGAACCCGGCTGCTCGCTGCCGCGTGTTTTCTGGCCTTTCTTCTCGGCGGGTGTCCGCCGCCGCCGGATGACGGCCCGTCGCCGACGACCAGTATCGACTGGGCTTGGCCCGCCGCAGCGACCAACAAGGCCTGGCTTATCGTTGACGCCGGCTACGCGATCGGTGTCAGCAGCACGTACTTCGAGGACACCTTCAAACTTGCCAACGCCAACGATGCCTCCGGTGCTCGAATCACCAGGGTCGTATTCGACCTGACCACCGCCGTCACGCGGGATCTCGTGTTCGATCCGCTGGGCGAGGCCGGCGACACCGCCGGCAAGGTGCTTACCATCGACTCGCAGACCGGCGGCGACGGCGACGTGGGCGTCGCGAGCACCGACACGGCAGTGGTTTTCAGCTCGCCGCACAGCACCGGGCCCGGTGCCCCGCCCGATGTGACGAACGGGTACGATCTGATGACGGTTGACTTCGGCGATTTCGAGGGCGGCGAGAGGCTGGGCTTCTCGGTCGATGTCGATCCGAATTCGATCAAAGGCGGCTCACCCGAGGGGCCGCACGGCCCCGTTTCTGGCGCCGACCTGCACGGTGCGACCGTGACGATCACCTTCAGTGACGGGTCGGAGCGGACCAATACGCTGAGTCTGATCCAAGAGTGCCAGACCGGTTCAGCCGCCTCGTTCGCAGTGGGCCTGCCGGCAGCGCCGACCGTCCGGGTCAACGGCTCCGCCGCGGACCAGGACGTGTCTGGGACGAGCCACACGGTGGAAGTAACGGGCACCGCCGGCGCTGAGGTGCGTGTTGTCGTCCTCAAGGGCAGCCCGGTGACGGCGGGCGACTTCGACCCCGACCCGTACGAGTTTGACGACAGCCTGCAATGGGAGGAGTTCTTCGCCACGCTTGATGGAGCGGGCCAGGCCTCCGTTGCGATCACTTTGACGAACGGTGCGGTTGGCGACTACTACAACGTCTCGGCTGAGCAGCTCATTACCAGCAGCACGGGCGGGGCACATGGGCCGCTGTCGAACGACATTACGCTGCAAATCGCCGGGTAGGCGAACTGTGCGCGGCCCGGGACAGCGGGCGCGCGGCGTGACGGAGCACGCGCAGATTCCCACTCATACCCCGGTGGCACGATCGCGGGCGAGCCCCAAGCGCTGGCGGATTGCGTCGCGCCGCCTCATGAATTCAGTCGCCGCCTGCTTGTAACGTGCCATGTCAGGGCCCGAACGCGCCGCAGAGATCACTACTTCCTCAGCCGCGACGAAGTCCTCACAGGCATGGGCTACGGCCTCTGCGATCTGGGTGGGAATCGTCGTCACGCCGTTGGCATCACCATGCAACAGATCACCAGGTCGAATCGTGACCCCTGTGATGTTCACCGCGGTGCCCACTTCGAGTATCCGGCAGTATGCGTGAGACACGCACACGCCGGCCGCGAAGACGGGGAAGTTCATCTCCGCTATGGCCGGAAGATCGCGCGCATAACCGTTGGTGACCAGCCCCACACAACCGAAGCCCTTGTACGTGCTGGTCATCACCTCCCCGAACACAGCCGCAAACGGCGGGTCGTCCAAGTCCTGGATCACCACGACGCGTGGTTTGGGAATCGGCTCGAACAGCTCGACCTGCTGGGCAAGCGTTAATGCCGGTTCATCGTCCGGTGGCATCGTGGCGGACCGGAACGTGGCAGTCACAGCGTAGCCGACCATCGGCGGTAATTGCGGGAACATCGCCTGGACCGGCGGTCGAAGAAAGCCGCAATTTCGGGCTCGCACATCGAGCAGTTCGATCACGTTGCAGATCGTCGCGCTGTCGAACCGCGCCAACTTCTCTCGAACGGTTGCTTCGAGATCGGTCATGATTCTGCCTCGCCTACCCCCTGTCGGTGTCGCTCAAGCCGGCCTGGCCTCTTGGCCGTTGCGCCCCGGAGCTCATCGTGAAACGCCGTCGTCGATTCGGATTCTACGACAAGGGCGGGGGGATTCCAGTGCCACCGGCCGTACGTAGATCTGGGCCTCTTACCGTTGTCGGACGCATGCGTTATATTTGCGGCTGTTCGGACTGGCGTGGCGTCTTTTTCGGATCAGCGCTTCCTGGCACGAGCGTGGTTGATGGTGTCATCCGGGGGCCGGAATTGCCAATTAGCGGCTTGGGGACACCCGGGAGTTGCCCTATGAGTTTCGCCTCAATAGCGATACTGGCCACACTCGCAGTGCCCGCTGGGCCTGTTGCGAGCGCATCGGTAGAGCCGCGCGTACAGATTGATCTGAACGGGCAGTGGGAGCTCTGCCGCGTCAAGGAGCTTACCTGGCCGCCGCCCAGCTCGGGCTGGGAACCTTCGCGAGTGCCGGGCGTGCTCAGATCCGAGCCCTATCAGGCAGCGTGGCTGCGGCGCACGTTTGAGGCGCCCGACCGCAACAAGGATAGATGGCACTTCTTCCTACGTTTGGGAGGCGCCCGCTTCAATCCTGTGGTGTACTTGAACGGCCGCAAGCTCGGCCGGCACGTCGGCGGATACGAGCCGTTCGAGCTGGACGCTACCAACCTGATCCGGCCGGGTCGCAGCAACGAGCTGATTGTCGGCGTGCAGGACTGGACGGGCACCTTCGTGCGTCGCGTCGATTTCTCGAACGCGCGGGGCGAGCTGCGGCACGTTCCGAAGGATGTGATCCTCTCACCCATCGGCGGGCAGTACTACCTCTACGGCATATGGGACGACGTCTCGCTGCACGTCCGCCCGCGCGTGTACATGGACGACGTGTTTGCCCAGCCCTCCACACGCAAGAAGAGACTGGTCATCACGCTGGACGTTGTAAACACGACGAAGGAAGCCCGGAGTTATCTCATCGGCGCCGAAGTCCGCGACAGAGCCGAGTCGGTCCTTTCGGTGCGGGGCGAGCGCGAAGATGTTGTGGTGCCGCCGGCCGGTTGCCAGCGTATGAAGCTCTCGGCGCCCTGGGAGAGCCCGCGCTTGTGGTCGCCGGCTGACCCGCATCTGTACCATGCTCACGTGCGATTGTGGTCGGAATCCGGCCAGGCTGGCCAAGATCGCGTCGTCGATGAAGTGACGGTGCGGTTTGGGTTCCGCGAGTTCTGGGCTGACGGGCCGGATTTCCTGCTCAACGGTACGAAGATTCACCTGTTAGCTACGTCGTGCTGGCCCAGGCCCGAGGCCGAAACATCCCACCAAAGGATCCGCCAAGCCCTTACGGACGTCAAGGCGGGCAACATCAACGCGTGGCGACTTCACACGCAGCCGTGGCGACAAGCCTGGTTCGACTTAGCTGACGAAGTCGGCCTGCTGATGATTCCCGAGGGCGCCGTGTGGAACGACGACACCGTGTACCGCATCGACGATCCGCGGTTCTGGGCCAATTATGCTGCCCATCTCGAAGGGATGGTCAGAAGGCATCGCAATAATCCTTCGGTGATCATGTACAGCATTGAGAACGAGATGTGGGGCCAGCGCATGAACGATAGCGCCCCGGCCAAGAAAGACCTGATCCGAATGGGGGAGCTTGTCAAACAGCTGGACCCCACGCGGCTGATTACGTACGAGTCGGACATCGACCCCGGCGGCGTCGCTGACGTGATCGGGCTGCACTACCCGCACGAGTACCCGCAATACCACGATTGGCCGAACACCGCCTATTGGATGGACGACGCCATCGCGCCGATGGGCTTCACGGAGGGGAAGAAGAAATGGCAGTGGCGTCGCAACAAGCCACTTTATATTGGCGAGTTCCTGTGGTGTCCGTTCCGTACCCCGCACGCAAACACGATTCTGTTCGGGGAGCAGGCCTTCGGCGATCTCAGACGAATGCGTGAGCGCGCAAAGGCTACCACCTGGCGGTGGCAGATTGAAGCTTACCGCTGGTACGGCGTGTCCGGTATCTGTCCCTGGACCTTGTCCGAGTCGGTCGATTCCGACTGGCGGAATCTCGACGTGTGTCCGGAGAAGAACTCGCTCTACCAAGCTCAAGAGGACGCGTACCGTTCGGTCGCCGCCTATCCGATCCAGGAATGGACTCGCGCCTATGGCGGGACAACGATCCGCCGTGTCTGGCACATCTACAACGACACGCCGAGGCGGCGCAGGCTCCACGTCCGCACGGTTCTGCAGATCGCGGGCGGCAGTGCTCCGCCTGTCGTGCGCAGCGAGGTCATGACGCTGCCGCCAGCGGGCAGGCACGAATTATCGTGGAGCTTCGGTATGCCCGAGGTGCAGGGCGTGACACGCGCAACGCTGGCCGTGACAACCCCGGATGGTACGGATCTCGCCTTGCCGATGAAACTGACGATCTTCCCATCGCCGGCGCCGGTGCGGCTTGCCGATTCGCTCCACGTGGGCCTGTACGATCCGAAGGGTGCCACGGCCGGCGCTTTGCGGAAACTCAACGTCAGGTTCATCCCCGCTGAGACGCTCGCGCCGGACCCTGACCGGCACGACGTGTTCATCGTCGGCGCTGAGGTCCTGTCTGGTGACGTGCCAGGAAACGCCGTAATTGGAGCGGAGGACAACCGCCAGTATCAGCAGCTCGAGCGTTTCGTCGAAGCGGGCGGGCGCGTCCTGGTGCTACGGCAGTTCGTCTGGCCTGCCGGCGCGATGCCTGTCGAGCTAACTGATCATGCCGCAACGATCAATTTCGGTCTGGTCCGGCCTCACGCGGTCCTGGAAGGCGTTTCGGACGAGATGTTGCGCTTCTGGAACCCCGATCACTACGTCAGTGATCGGGAACTCTCGCGGCCTGCGATGGGCAGCATGATCGTCGGATCGGGCAGCGCCGCGGGCCTGGAACATGCCTCGCTGCTGGAACTCCCCCAGGGCAAGGGCATCTGGCTGTTCTGTCAGATGAGGCTGATCGATCGATTCGACGTCGAGCCGGCCGCCGCGAGGCTCTTGGCAAACATGCTTCGCTACTTGGCGGACCGCAAGCCTGGGTCCGGGCCTCGGTTGTTCGTACATCCCCCGAGCCCAACGATTCTCCGGATGCTTGAGCGCCTCCGCGTGCCGCACACGATCGACTCCCCGCCATCCGACGAGATTGAAGCCGTCTGGCTCATCGACGGGCATCAACTTGGCTCGGCAGCGGATGCAGAGGCGGCTCGATCGCTTCTGAGCGCCGGTGGGACCGTTTGGCTCAACGAGGTGCCGCCCGAGGGTGGCGGTGCGCTGGAAGAGGTGGTCGCGCAGCCGCTGCGGCTCGTTGCGACGAACGGCCCGCTATTAAAGCGCCCGAACGCCTCATTGCTGCGCGACGTTACAGCTCAAGAACTCTGGTGGCCAAGCAAGGCTGCGGCTCATTCTCACAAGCCAATCCCGCCTGATCCGCACATTGTCCGATGGGGGTTTACTCCCGAGCCCTCAAAGCGCGCCGAAGGCGCACTCAACCTTCGCAAGGCGTCCCTCCGTGGCCAATTGATCGGCTTTCACGACGGACAGATCACCTTTGCCTCGGCGGGCAGCGCGACGGGCCAGGCGAGCTTCGCCAAGCCTGGCTGGTACGTGCTGGCCGTCTCGGCTTCGGGCACGCGGGCGGCTGGGGAATTCCCGATCTGCCAGATTCAGCTCGCCGGGCGTGCCGTCGGTGTCGTGCGGGTCGCCGACAACGAATCCAAGACCTATCCGCTCTTGATCGACGTTGAATCCGCCGGAACGCACCCGCTTACGCTCGCGTTCATCAACGACTATTGCAGCCCGCCCGAGGACAGGAATCTCTACGTACAAGGGGTGTCATGGGCACCGGCCGCCGACATGCGTGACATGGAAGTGCTCACGATCCCGCCGGCGGTAGTCCATATTCGCCTCGGCCGGGGCCAGGTCCTACTCGATCAGGTTCGCTGGCGCGATCAGCGCCGCTGTGCCGCCTCCGCGGCGCGATACGTCGGCGGGATACTGACCGAGCTAGGTGTGCAGGCGCGGCCGCTGACTGGAACGATCGTCCCCGCGAACCTGATGACCATCGAAGACCCGGACCGACTGGCTCACCGCGCCGAGGATCACATCTCGATGCACTCCCACAATGGGGTCCGCGCCAAGCTGAGCGTCGCACGTGCCGGTCGGTACGTCTGGTCGATTCGCGCGCGTGGCACCGCAGTCGATGAGGTTTACCCGCGGCTCCAGCTTCTGATTGACGGTTGCTCTGTTGGACACATCGACGTGTTCGGCGAGATGTGGTTCGATCATCCCCTCCAGGTCGATCTGTCAGTTGGGAAACACGTCCTGACCGTTCGCTTCATCAACGACAAGTATCGCCCACCTGAGGATCGGAACGTCTGGATCGGCCGGTGGCTTTTTGCTGAGATGCCTGGAGCGTAGGTGCCGGGCGCATTGGCTACGAAAGTTCCTTACCGCTGGCCGCGTCCCGTTGAGGTGTTCCCCGTCGGATCGCTTCAGCAGCAGCGACTTCGCGCGCGATTCGTGCGTTCGATATGCGTAACCGTCGACCATCTCGGAAACAGTCCGCGGCATGATGCCGCTTTTCCCGGGCGATTCTTGCCATCGGCTTTCGCGCTAGCCGTCTCCGATTCCGATGGCGGTTGCCGCAGCGTGGGTTGAGGTGTGCGTGATAGAAAGCAGGATTTGTGAGACGCCTCTGCGCTTGGCGATCCTGGCGCATTCACCGGAGAGCGTCACGCAGGGCTGGCCGTTCGCGTTGTTGACGATCTCCATGTCCGTCCAGGCGATCTGGCCCCGCCAGCCGGTGCCGAGCACCTTCAGGATCGCTTCCTTGGCGGCGAAGCGTCCGGCGACATGCGCGACCATGTGCCGTCTTTCGGAGACGTAGGCTCGCTCCCGTTCGGTGAGCACTCGGGTGAGGAAGCGATCTGCGTGCTGGTCCATTGCCCGCCGGATACGGTCGCAGGAGATCAGATCAGTCCCTAAGCCTACGATCGCCACGCGGACAGGCTATCCCAGCGGCCGCCCGGTCGCAAGAAGCGCCACCGGCACCACCTCAGTGAGGGGTAGGCGCATCGGCTGGCGCGGTCGGCCCGATGCACACATCCCCCGCCCCTTGCGTTTCGCGAAGGGCGGGGACAGACCGCGCCCATACGACTAGGATACGGCCGTTGTGCCGCGTCGGCGGACAGGACATTTGCCTCGACGCTCCGGCGGCGATCCGATATATCAGCAGCGCGAAACTATACGGGATGCACTATGAGCCCTGAAGAACTGCTTGCAGACCTGACCGATCCCCAACGTGAAGCCGTCATGCACCGGGACGGGCCGCTGCTTGTGCTGGCCGGAGCGGGCAGCGGCAAGACGAGGGTCATTACCAGGCGAGCAGCCTACCTGGCGGCGACGACCACCGAGCCGCGGCATGTGCTGGCGATCACGTTTACGAACAAGGCCGCCGATGAAATGCGCGATCGGATTGCTGCG
>CAYGAN010000072.1:15183-18312 GCA_964347585.1 uncultured Planctomycetales bacterium
CAGGTTGGACGGCGGGACCCCGCGGCCGCAGATAAAGCCTGGCACCGGCGGGGTCGTCGGCGAGATGCTCGTCTGCACGTTCCATTCACTCTGCGCCAGACTGCTCAGAGCCTACGCACCCCGGGCCGGGCTTGAGGCAGGCTTTTCCATATTCGATCAGTCGGACCGCAAGCAGTTGATCAAGCTCGCCATCCGACGATGCGATCTGTCGGAGACGAACTGGCAACCGGCTCGTGTGGAGTCCATCATCAGCCAGGCCAAGAACGCCATGCAGACCGCCGACGACTTCACGTCACAGGCGAGCGACTTCGCTGACCGTACGATCGCGAGGATCTACCATGCATATGAGCAGTTGCTGGTGGAGCAACATGCGCTCGACTTTGACGATCTATTGATGCGTATGGCTCAGCTCCTGCGCGATGACGAGCGGCTGCGAGACGAATTGGAGGACCGGTTCCGATATGTCCTGATCGACGAGTACCAGGACACGAATCGCGCCCAGTATCTCATGGCTCGCGCGCTGTCGATGCATCGTGAGAACATCTGCGCGACCGGCGATCCCGACCAGTCCATCTACGGCTGGCGAGGGGCCGACATCGGCAACATCCTGGATTTCGAGCAGGACTATCCCAGCGCCAAGATCGTCCGTCTCGAACAGAATTACCGATCGACCAAGCGGATTCTCACCGCAGCAGGCGCGCTGATCGCCGTGAACAAACGTCGCAAGGAAAAGGAGCTCTGGACCGCTAACGCTGAGGGTTGTGCTGTCCGCGTGATCGAGTGCGATGATGCGGAAGACGAAGCCGCGCAGATCGCCGAAATGATCAGACAGTTGCAGAGCGGACGCTGCGCCTTGCGGGACATAGCCGTCTTCTATCGCATCAATGCTCTGACCCGCGTGTTGGAAGCCGCTCTCAGACGCGAGGGCATCGCCTACCAAATTGTCCGGGGCGTCGAGTTCTACAGCCGTAAGGAGATCAAGGACATCCTGGCGTACCTGCGGATCCTGGTCAATCCCGCTGATGACGTCAGCCTGATGCGCATTATCAACGTACCGGCCCGCGGCATCGGCAAGGGCACGATAGACAAGCTGCGCGAGCACGCGCATCGCACCGGCCGATCCCTGATCGAGGTCATCGAACACGTTCAGGACCTACCTGGCATAGGGGCATTGCAGAAGAAGGTTCAGGCGTTTGCCGATCTGATCGGCTCACTTGTGCCACTGCTGCATTGTCCGGCGCGCGAAGCGCTGGAACGGACTTTGGCTGCCTCTGGCATGGAAGCGATGCTTCAAGAGGACGCCCGCCTGGGTGGCGACGCTCTCGAGAATGTCGCGGAGTTGGTTACGGCCGCTGCGGAGTACGACACGCGGAATCCGGACGGGGATCTGGTACGCTGGCTCGACGAAGTCAGTTTGGTCAGCGACGTCGATGCTCTGAACGAAGCTGCTGAGATGGTGATCTTGATGACGCTGCATGCAGCCAAGGGGCTGGAGTTTCCCGTGGTCTTCATGGTCGGATTGGAGGACGGCTTGCTGCCTCACCATCGTTACCACGATGAGCCGACTCAGCTCGAAGAAGAACGGCGTCTGTGTTTCGTCGGCATGACACGCGCCAAAGAGCAACTTACGCTCACCTGGGCCAGGTCCAGGACCTTCCGAGGCGTCGTTCAGCGATCCGTCAAATCGCCGTTCCTGCGCGACCTGCCCGCCGATCAGATCGACTGGGCCGAATCGGCCGCCGTGGCCAATGCCGCCGTCCGCGGCGCATCGCGCCTTCCAAGTGATTTCGACGACTGGGAGACCGGCCAGCTTGTGCGACATCCCTCTTTTGGGCTTGGCCGGCTCCTCTGGATCCAACACAACGCCAACATGACCCGGGCCGGCGTACGATTCAACGCCTATGGCGACAAGACGTTGATCCTTGAGTACGCCAAGCTCGAGCGCGTAGAAACCGATGGAGGAGTTCAACCGTGAGCGGGTCCGACCGGATCGAGCTGGATATTACCAACGTCTTGAGCGCCAAGCTCGGCGAGCACGCCTTGCGCCAGGCCGAGCTGGACGACATCACACCCGAGTTCAAAACTCTGATTGAACAGATCGAACAAGAACGTCTCGCAAAGTGCGCGCATCACTGGCGGGACCTACCGTACGACAACGCCATGGTCGCCCAGGTCACCGAGCGAGCTGAGCAACTCGGCAAATCCGCAAGGAATCTGGTCGTGCTCGGCATTGGCGGCTCGGCACTCGGCACTATCGCGCTAAACACCGCGCTGAAGTGCCCATTTCACGACTTGCTGCCGCACGACCGGCGCGGCGTGCCCCGGCTGTTCGTCATGGACAACGTGGATCCGGTGCAATTCCAGGCGCTGCTTGATCTGCTCAGCGGCGAGCTCAAGGAGACCGTCTTTAACGTCGTCAGCAAGGCGGGCTCGACAGCGGAAACGGCTGCAGAGTTCATGATCGTACACGAGTTGCTGAGAGAAAGGCTTGGCCAGGACAGCCTGTCCGAGCACTTCGTTATCACCACCGATCCTGACAAGGGCGCCCTGCGGGCGATTACCGACAGCCACGACTACCTGAACCTGTCTGTGCCGCCACGCGTTGGTGGGCGATTCTGCGCGCTGAGCCCTGTGGGCCTGTACGCCGCGTGTTGCCGTGGCATCGACATCGGCGAGCTTCTGGCTGGCGCACGTGATATGGATGACCGCGTCAGGAATCGCAACTTGGGCGACAACGCAGCCGGGCTTATCGCAGCCATCCACTACCTTTACGCCCAGCCAGGGCTGGGTCCTCCGCGCCAGAAGCCGATCTCCGTAATGATGCCTTACGCCTGCCGGCTCAAAGACTTGGCAGATTGGCACCGTCAGCTCTGGGCGGAAAGCCTGGGCAAGCGCAGGAGCGCCGACGGCAAAGAAGACGTATGTGTCGGCCTGACGCCGGTGAAGGCCCTGGGCGTGACCGACCAGCACTCACAGATCCAGCTGTATCGCGAGGGGCCGAACGACAAGGTCATCACCTTTCTCGAGGTCGAACGGTTCGAGCGGGACGCGCCGATACCCCCGGCTTTTATGGACCAGGAGGCCTTTGCCTACCTGGCCGGAAAGTCGCTCGGGGCGCTGCTTCGGGCG
>CAYGAN010000072.1:18322-20991 GCA_964347585.1 uncultured Planctomycetales bacterium
TACGGTTGGCCAGTTCATTTACCTCTACGAGGCGGCTACGGTGATCGCGGCCGGTCTGTTCGGCATCAATCCCTATGATCAGCCCGGCGTCGAGCTGGGCAAGCGAATCACGTATCATCTGATGGGGCGTGAAGGCTTCGAGGAGCCGCCGACGGAGCAGGACGATGATTAACGGGAGGCCCGCATGCGTCACGCGGTGATCATGGCCGGAGGGGCGGGCACGCGGCTGTGGCCGCTGAGCCGATCGAATCGGCCCAAGCAACTGCTCCGGCTCTTCGAGGGCAAGAGCCTGTTGCGTCACTCGTTCGAGCGACTGACCGGGCTGATCGAGCCCGAAGCGATCCACGTGATCACGTCGGCCGCCCATTTGCCCATGGTGGCCGAGGAGCTGCCGGAACTGCCCGCGTCGAACCTCATCGGCGAGCCCTGCGGGCGCGACACGGCCGCGGCGGTCGGCATGGCAGCGGCGCTGCTGCATCGGCGCGATCCCGCCGGGATCATGGGCGTCTTCACCGCGGATCATCTCATTACCCCGCTCGAGCGGTTCCAGGCCGTTGTCCAACGCGGGTACGAAGCAGCTGAGCAGTTCCCCGACGCCCTCGTGACGTTCGGGATCAAGATCACCCACCCGCACACCGGCTACGGCCACGTTCAGCGCGGCCAAACGCTTGCGGACGGCGTGTATCAAGTCCGGCAGTTCAAGGAGAAGCCCGACCAACAGACCGCCGAACAGTATTTTCGGAGTGGAGACTACTATTGGAACAGCGGCATGTTCGTCTGGCGGTTGGAGACGATCCTCGGGCAGTTCGCCAAGCACCTGCCCGACTCACACGATAAGCTGCGCCGGATCGCGGCGCAATGGAACTTGCCCGACGGGCCCAAACTGGCGGCTGAGATCTACCCTGCCCTTGAGAAGATCTCGGTCGATTTCGCGATCATGGAAAAGGCGGATCGGGTGATCGTCGTGGAGATGGATTGCCAGTGGCTGGACGTCGGCTCCTGGACGGCGCTGGAGTCAGCCTTTGCGGCCGACGAGCACGGCAACGTGCCAGCGCTGAAGAACGCAGCCCTGTTGGACTCCAAGGCCAATATCCTCGTGGCCGATGACGATCACCTGATCGCGGCGGTCGGGCTGGAGGACGTCGTGGTCGTGCACAGCGCCGATGCGACTTTGGTCTGTCGCAAGCAGGACGCACAGCGACTTAGGGATCTCGTCGAGTACCTGCGCGACCAATTCGGCGATCGCTACCTGTGAGCCTGGGGTCCCCAACGCATGGCCCGCTATCTCGGCATCGACTACGGCAGGAAACGCATGGGATTCGCCGTCAGCGATCCGGCGGGCAAGATCGCGTCGCCGCTTTGCATAATCGAGGCGTCAGGCAATGCGCCGACCGACGCCCAGCGGGTGGACGAGATTGCGCGGCGGGAAGAGATTGACGAGTTCGTCGTCGGTCTGCCCATTAACATGAACGATACCGAGGGGCCCGAAGCCAAGGCGTGCCGGGCGTTCGCTGACGTGCTCGGCCGTTTGACCGGCAAGACCGTACACCTTCAGGACGAGCGCCTCTCGAGCTTCGCCGCCGACGAGTACCTCGCGCAGGCTGAGGTGCCGCGCAAGCGTCGCAAGCAGCTCCAGGACAGCCTCGCCGCTCAGGTCATCCTTGACGCGTTCCTGAAGAGCCAGTAGCTTCGCGCCGCTACGCTCTGCCCGCGACATTTCACAAGTCGGGCCCTAGCATTCTGGGCGAGGAGGTGAGCACCCGTGACACGAGCATGGCAGGGACAATTTGAGAAGATCGACGACTACCGCTGGCGCATCCCCAAGTCGCACAAGTCCGGCATGCGCGTCGATGGCGTCGTGTACGCCAACGCGGCGCTCTTGGAATCGCTCCGCGGCGACCAGTCACCGGAGCAGGTCGCCAACGTAGCCTGCCTGCCGGGCATCGTGGGCAGCAGCCTAGCCATGCCCGACATTCACTGGGGCTACGGGTTCTGCATCGGGGGCGTGGCTGCCACCGACCCGCAGGCCGGCGGGGTGATCAGCCCCGGGGGCGTGGGATACGACATCAACTGCGGCGTGCGACTCGTGCGGACCGACCTGCCTGCAGACGACGTCCAGCGGCGGATCGGCGAGCTGGTCGACAAGCTGTTCGCCACGGTCCCGTGCGGCGTCGGCCGATCCGGGCCGTTCAAGTTTAACCGGCGCCAGATGGAGCCGCTGCTCCGCGACGGAGCCGCGTGGGTCGTCAAGCAAGGCTTCGGGAGCCCCGAGGATCTCGAGGCCACCGAGTCCGGCGGGCGCATCAAGGGAGCCGACCCCGACAGCGTGTCCGACCGTGCGTACGAGCGAGGCAAGGACCAGTGCGGCACGCTGGGCAGCGGCAACCACTTCATCGAGGTGCAAGTCATCGACGAGGTGTTCGACGAGCAGGCGGCTTCGGTGCTGGGCCTGGCGGAGGGCGGCATCAGCGTGATGATCCATTCGGGGTCGCGAGGCCTCGGCCACCAGGTCTGCGAGGACGCCATCAAGCAGCTTCGCAACGCGCCGCAGAAGTACGGCATCGACCTTCCGGACCGACAGCTCGTCTGCGCCCCGGTCGATTCGCCCGAGGGTCGGCGGTACCTCGGGGCGATGGGGGCGGCGGCCAACTTCGCCTGGGCCAACCGGC
>CAYGAN010000073.1:0-509 GCA_964347585.1 uncultured Planctomycetales bacterium
GAGCGCATCAGAAGTCCACGTGTTAACCTGCTGGGCAGACCCTTCGTTGTGGTCGAACGCGGCCTCACTCAGATGCAGCGCGTGCGTGGACAGGTCATAGCCGAACAGATCTTCGTCGGCGACGATCGGTCTGTCTGCCAGCTTAAGTCTGTCCAGACCCTCCGGCGCCTTCCCGCTTAGATGCCCGGCTTCGATGGTTGGGTCTGCCAGCAAATACATCTCGAAGCCGCGGGCATCGAGTATCCGCTTCGCTCGCACGCGCGCTTCTAACAGGTTGCTCTCTAGCACTTCGGCCACGTAGGGCCGGGCCGCATCACCCAGTTCGATCAACCTCTTCTGCGCCGCTTCTTGGGCCTGGAATCTGGCGTGGCCAAGCTGCTCGATCATCGCCTGTATCTCGCGAACCCGCTCGTCCGGCGGCTCGGTCCCTGCCAAGCCGGCAACTGCGATGACGATCAGGCAAAGCACTGTGATTGTCTCCTTTCCGGCGCCGCGAACGCCGTCTGACC
>CAYGAN010000073.1:519-2003 GCA_964347585.1 uncultured Planctomycetales bacterium
CGGCCATGTCATTCATTAGACGACTCACGTGCTTTATACGTTCCGTCTTCAGCAGCTGGCGATCTCGCACCTTCGGCCGCGAGCAGACCGAAAGCCCGCTTCTAGTCTGTGTAAGGTGCCTACGGCTACTGCGCGAGCGCGGTGCCACGAGCCGTGGGGTATAATGCCCACAAACAGACCCCGAAGGGACCTGGGCCGAGGCCCTGGTGTCTCGGCCGCTGGAAAGGCCTATCGGGTGACGCATTCGAGACCGCGAGGTGTCCTGCAACTGCGACGAGCCATCGGGACCTCAGAACTCGAGTCAGCAGAGAATGAAAGAGACCACGCCTCTCCGCGTCATCTTGACGTATGCGTCGCTGTGTGCGGCCGTTGGCATCGGAGGGACGGCCTGGGTTTTCACCGGTCAGACACTGAGACTTGGCGGGGACCTCTCGCAGGTAATCGGCGTGGCGCTGGGCGTCGCGATTGTCGCGTTTGCTGCTGCCGTCATCTGGGGGCCGAAATGGCGCCGGCTGCCGAGAAGTTGTTTCTGGTTCGGCTTCAAGGGCAAGGCGATCGTTACAGGAGCAGCGGTCGTCGTTGCAGCTGCGTTGTTCTGGGCTTTCTGGCTTGCTGCTCCTGCTCTGCGGGGCAGGGGGCCGAACGAGGTCGTTGGTTTTGGTGGACTGCTGTGCATCGGGGCGCTGCTGGCGTGCTTGGGTGTATTTGGTGTTCTGCCCATTTTTGGCCGTCCATCGGAGCCCTGCCTGCGATGCCCAGCCTGTGAGTACAACATGACCGGCCTGTACGAGGCACGGAGCCCGGAATGCGGCAAGCTCTATACGCTCGACCAGCTCTTCGCGGAGTACGACCAGTACGTCGAGAAGCGACTGAGGAAGTTGGACGCCGCGTTCCAACGACTGGTGCGGAGGGAATAGCCCGGGGTGGACTACCGGCGACTGTGCACGGTGGGGCGGTGATATGCCCTGCAGGAAGTGAATTCTCTCTATAGCGACGTGGAGAAGACCCATGGGGAGGCATCTGTTGCGTGTGTGCGCGTTAGCGGGCCTGCTAGGCATTTCCAGCACAGTAGGCGCCGCGGCCGCGAGAAGGGACCGGCCGGCCCCCCAGCAACGACAGGGAAACGTTTTCGGCATCAATCTCGGCTGGGATCCGAACTGGGATACCGTGGCCACGGTGCGCATGCTCGGCCTGGCGCGAAACCTGGTCGGGGATTGGGGGTACATCCGTCACGGCATCTCGCCGAAGCCCGACGTTGAGGCGGTCAAGCGGTCGATGGCCATGATCCGCGCCCACCACCTGATCCCAATAGCCGGCGGGGCATCACCGGACAAGCAGTTCCTCGAAAAGGACAAGCACTACCCGAAGCTCGATCGCGACGGGACGATGCGAACCGCTGCGCGAGCCAAGGCGGAGATCTGGCGTAGGATGTACGAGGCGAAGATCCCATTCTATGCCGTCGAGGTCATGAACGAGGTCAACAT
>CAYGAN010000073.1:2013-17298 GCA_964347585.1 uncultured Planctomycetales bacterium
CGCGGTCGAAGTCAAGAAGGCGTATCCGGGCCTGAGGGTATGCTCCTGAGGGATGGCCGGCAGCGGCGCCGGCTATTACGACAAAATGCTAACGCTCAAGCCCGAGCTCAAGAAGATCATCGACTTCTGGGGCCTGCATCCCTATCCCGCAAATCATCCGCCTGAGTATGAGCCCAGGGGCGTCTCGCTCCGGTGCTATGAAGAGACCGCGGCGGTTCTGAAGAGACACGGCGTCGATCCGATCCGTCTCATGTGCACAGAGACCGGTTACGAGTTGGAGCTGAGCGAGACCGGTAAGGATTCGAACTACCCGCCGATCAAGGAGGACAATCGCGCGGAGTACATGGCGCGGGCGTTTCGGGATTATTACGTGCCTGATCAGCGGGTCGAGATGGTCTCGCCGTTCATGTTGTGGGACTTGCCTTGGCACGGTTGGGACGGCTGGAACTTCATGGCCCACGACGGGCGACCCAAGCCGATCTACGATGCGGTCGCGGCTGAGCCCAAGCCCGTCGGCACGGACTGGATGCCGAGGGGGAACGGCAGCATCGCCGGCCGGATCACTTGGCGCGATACGAAGATCGGCATCCCGCGCGTCATCGTATATACCCAACCGGGTTACTACGGCGCCGTCACGGACAATGCCGGGCACTTCGAGATCAAAGGCATTCCGCAGGGCCGATATCGCGTCACGGCCTTCGCGGACGGCTATACGAGTGTTCGTCCGCAGACGGCTGACGTACGGGGCGGCCGAGCGGCCAAGTTCAACGGCCGGATGGAGCGTGTCAGTCTGGTACCACATCACTTCGGCGAGCCGGGCAAACCAGCGCGCCGAGCCAAGCCCGGCAGTTGGGCGCCGACGAGTCAGTCGATGGATAAAGTCTCCTACTGGCTCGACGACTCTGTGCGGTTTCGAACGCTGCCGGCCCTTCGCGTTGAGCTGCGCAGGGGCCAAGGGTTCGGTCTGTTCAACTACGGGGGCTACAACTCAGCTTATCCGAACGAGGTCCAGGTCGCGGACGTTTACGTTCGCGCGCAACGGGCCAAGATTGAGCCGGGCGGGGGCCCGTGGCTGGAGTTGGACCTGACCAACGGTCGAGGGGAAATCCTTAGTGCCGCACGGGCTTTCAACCCGGATTTCAAGGCGGACGGTAAATGGTACCGGATCACTGCGGCGGTTCTGGGCCCCGCCCGCACGTCGCGCGTACGGTTGACGTTCGGGGTGGAAAAGGCCTTCGGCACGTTCTGGTTCAGCACGCCGTTCGCCGGTGAGGCAGACTTCCCCCTGCCGGCCGACGCCAACTACAAAACGACCGGCTACGTCGCGCCGCTGTACGAGCAGAACAAGGCGTTCTTCGCACAGACCGTCGTGGACATCAAGCAGCGAAATCCTTCACTGAAAGCCGCAACTGTCGCCGGGCAGGTGTTGGACTTCCGCGGCCGGCCCCTTCCCAAGGCGACCGTCGCTAGCGACTCGCCCCTGTTTCTCACGCTTACGGACGAGCGGGGCCGATACCGCTTGACCGTACCCGCCGGCAGGAGAATGCGCGTCCGCGCGTTCGCGCTGGGAGAGACTCCGGCGCTTTCCGAACCGATTCAACTGGCTACGGACCAGACTCGCCGGATCGATTTGCAGACCGCTCCGCCCCCGGCGCCAACCGAGCTGGTCAATGGCGACTTCAACACCTACCACCCCAAGGAACCCGGGCTGATGACCGGCTGGCAGGGCTTCGGCGCGACGGACGGGATCTACCAGAGCGGGCACGAGAGGATCATCTTCCGAGCCACCAGCCATGAGGGCGGCGGGCTGTACTTCGCCCAGTCCGGGTCCAACACCAAGAACGGTGGGGCCTACCAGATCATCCAGGCCACCCCCGGGCGCAAGTACCGACTCACGGGCTGGGTGTACACGCTGACTCAGGGCGAGGCCAAGAAGCCTCTGGACAACAACTGCCGTCTGGGCGTGGACCCGACGGGCGGCCGCGACCCTGACAGCGCGGATGTCGTCTGGACCGATCCCACCGAAAGCCAGAAGAAGTGGATGCAGATCTCAGTCGAAGCGACCGCTCAGACCAGCCGCATCACCGTCTTTCTGCGCCACGAGATGCGCCGGGCCAACACCTGGAACCTCACGCTGTTCGACGACTTGCGGCTTGAGAAGGCGGGTGACTAGTCTGACCCGCTTGCAGGTTAAGAAAGGCCATGGTCGCCATTTGCGTGCCTGCAAAGGGGGGACAGCCGCACGTTGCGCCGCCTTCGGGACGATGGCGGACAGGCGCGCCACGTACTTCTCGGGCCGCCGCTTCGTCAATGCCGACCGTTCGGATGGCGATTCGCTTTGCGCCTTCGCCTGCTTCAAAGACGCTCAGGTCGATCGAGATAAACTCGCTCGTCCGCTGTGACTTCTACTGAGAACGGACCGTCGGAACTGCCTTTGCCGTATTGAACGGTCACGCGATATCGCCCAGGCGGCAGTGGACACGACGCGACGCGTTCACGGACCTGGAAGGTCCTGTAGGGGGCTTTGTCTTCGTCCTTTCTGCGCACGATGATCCTCGCGGGGAGCTCGCCGACATCAGCGACTTCCCGCACCACGAGCAGGCCGAAGACCGTCCACGGACGATGCTCCCACCGCACCCGGGCAACGTAGAATCCCCCTTGTCTCCAGCCGCAATGGGTGACGTAGCCGGGCGCCTCGGCGCCGATCTGTACCCACTCCGGCGCGTGGGCATTGATCCTGGCGACGATCTGGTCGAAGTCGAACTGACGGGGATTGACGGATCGCCACACCGGCGAGTCGCGATACCCGTTGAGCCCCGTAGCGCTGAGGTAGTAGGCGCTGTCTTCGCCGGCATCGTAGCGAAAGACGAACGGGGACTCGGTCAGCCGCGCGAACCGTTGTTTCCGCTGCGTCACGAGCGCGAGTCGCGGCTCGGACCAGCAGATTAGGTCTTCGGATTCACGTACTGCCACGCTACTCCACAGATCGTTCACGTCCGAGGGCCGGGTGTAGTACATCAGGTACCGGCCGTTCGCCAGTCGGAGCACCATCGGGTCTCGCGCGTTCCCGACGTCCGTGAACAGTGGATTTGACTCGTGCCACTTCCAGTTGGTCAGATTGGTTGAGGTACGCAGGTTGATCTGGTAGGCGTCCCCATCCTTGCCGCCGCCACAGTAGAACATGTGGTAGATGCCGTCTTTCTCAACGACGTGAGGTGCCCATACGTGCGTCTCACCCGCCTGCCCGTTGACGCGGCAGACGGGCGGGTGCTTGTCCCACGGGAAGCGCGTGAGTTCGCGGCTGGTGGCGTGGGCGAAGAAGTCCTCGTCCTGTGGGTCGAAGGGCTCGGCGTGGGTGATGCCGAACATGTGCCAAGTCCCGGTTACACCGCGGACCAGGCAGTGGTCGTTGATATACCAGGGGCCATCTTCGCCCGCTGAGGGGTCGTACACTTTCTGAAATGCACCAGCCACGGGGACGGGTATGCTGGGCAGATTCGAAGGGGCACTCGTGACGCGGAACTGCATACTGGCCGAGTTCGGTGGTTCAACGTGCACGGACAGCCGGCCGCTTGCCGGGCCGATGATCCTGGTCTCGAATCCCGCTTCGCCGGGCAGATCGACACGCAGGTACTGGCTGCGTGCGGTCAAGCGGACGCGGAACTCAGAGTTCAACACCCCCGTGGTCAGGGAGCGGATCGAGCCGTCTGCCATCGAGCGCAGTTCCGTTTCGCCGGGGCGGGTAAGCCGGAGGACATAACCGTCGTGCCTGTCCCTTGCTTCCCGCAAGCGGATCTCCAGCTTCCGCCATGCCTTAGTGGGCGAAAGATCGAGTGCAAGTCGGAAGTTCGCGAGTGCTTCGACGGCTGGCGGGCTGGTCTTGTCCCAGCGGCCCGCAAGCATGACCTTGGGCGTGGGTTCCTCTTTCGGCACCGGCTGGATAGCGGCGTCGTCCACCTCCCAGCGCGCATTCGTCTGGTTTTCGTTCACGTAGTTAAAGCGGATCCAAACGGAAGCAGGCCTTTGATCGGTCACTGCGAAGGCCTCCGTGGCATGCCACCGCCATTCGCCCCAATCGGGATAGTCGCCGTTTGGATCGCCGCGCATGCCGAGCGTGTGGTCTGTCCACGTGATGCCGGTCGTCCCGTCGTGGGCATATTGCGTCGTACCGTTGACTGCAACCCCGAGCGAGAACGCGCCGCTCCAGCCGTCCCCGTCCGCTGTCCGCAGGAACGCTCCGAAACGATATCTGCCCGGCCGGAGGGATACCGCCTGGTAGAGGGCGGCCTTGGCACGAAGCTGGCCCGGCACAGGGGCGACCTTGCGGTTAATGAGGCCGCGGCTATGCTCGCGGACTTCGCACCGCCACGTTCGCTGTGCGGGGAAGGCAAGCGCGTGGCCGCGACCTCCCCGGCCCGGCGCGGTCACCGTCGGTCGGATCGCGTCGAAGCCGGCTTCGTACTTCGGCGGGCCGTAGCGCGCTGGATCCAATCCTGTCAGCACCGTCCAGCCAGCCGGACTGGCGTCAGTTCGCGCCTTCTCGAAGCCGGCGTTGACCAGCTGTTGACCCCATGCTGGAAGCTCGTCGAGCGGTGCCGAGGATAGGAAAAGCAAGACCCAGGCCCGCATAACTCCTGTTGCTCTTCTCTGTGTCTGCGCTTGTTGAGCCGGACGAACCATCCTGCTGTCTCCGCTGCGCAGTAGGCTGGACGTTCCCGGGCCGCAGTTCTCAGAGTACCCGTAGTTTGCGCCACCGACGGCCCGGTCACTTGGCGCGGGACCAGTTTCTTCGAAGAGGGTACCGTTCTTCTATGGTGGTCGCCAGCGGAGGGCGGACGTGTCAATGCTCCATTCGGGCGCCACGTCGGCCGGCTCCCGTTCTTCGTTGCAGGACTGGGTCAGCGTTTTTGCCAACCGCCGCAAGTCGTTGACTCGGCCGGGTAAGCCATCTCGGTGTTACTCCTGGTCTTTCGGCTTCGGGACGTCGGGCCGCCGAAATGGATGAGCTTGCGAACCGAGGAGCTGCAGCCTGGCGCCGGGGTCGAGTGTTGACTGCATCTGCCTGTTAAGGGCGCGGGTCTGACCGACACAACGCAGCGTGTATAATGCATATGTTCCGGTCCTCGCAACGGCGGTGGAGGGGCTTGAATGAAGTCTGACCTGCTGGTGACCGCGTTGGCTGGCGGGATGTTCTTGTGCGCTATTGCGTTCCTGCCGGCTCCCGCAGCTGCGGGTACGTGGGTGGCTCATAACGACGGGCTCAAGAACCTGACAGTGATCGGCATTGGAATCGCCCCAGCCAGTCCGGACGTCATCTATGTTCAGGCGCGGTCGCTTGGGATCTACAAGAGCACCGACGGGGGCCAGAGCTGGACAAAGCACAGCACTGGCATGCCCGACGACGGCCCCGGCTACGGACATTTGGTACATCACGGGCCGGTGGTCCATCCTACCGATCCTGACATCGTCTGGGCCGTCAGCAAGGGGTGCGTGTACAAGACGATTGACGGGGGCGTATCGTGGAGCAAATCGAGCACGGGCACAACGGTCAACGGGCACGATGGGGTGCACGGGGTCGTGATGGACCCGAACGATCCCGATCACCTATTTGCCGGAACGATCGTCTCGGGTGCCGATGGCGGCGTGTTTGAATCGACGGACGGCGGGGCCAACTGGGACTACATCGCTGGATCAGCCGTGCCCGGCTCCGGTGTGGGCAACGATGCTTGGCCGATCGCGCTGGATTCGACGGACACGAACCGCCTGTACTGCGGCTCGCCGCATAACTCCACGTATTACTCCACGGACGGGGGACACACATGGACCAACTCTCCGCCGGTGGCTGGCGATCAGGCAAGTTACGAGGTCGCCATCAACCCGCTTGCCCACAACGAAATCTGGGCCAACGCTGCCGGTGGCACCTGGGTAAGCACGGATTACGCCGTCTCGTGGACACGCCGCAGCGACTTCAACGATGAGGACATTTACGCCGTGCAGTGGGCGCCGTCCGACCCACAGGTCGCCTACGCCATCGTTGGCTCGACGATCTGGCGAAGCGACGACAATGGTGCGAATTGGTCGGCACGCGCGGACGTGATCGGGGGGCCGCGTTGTCTGGCCATCCACCCGACCGATCCGGACGTCGTGTCCGTAGGGACGGGGGGCTCGGGCATGTACAAGAGCACGGACGGCGGGCAGACGTTCGCCGAGATCAACAACGGCCTGCCGTTGACCAACCTAATCCACGGTCGGCAGGCCTTTGGCGATCCGCTCGAAGCGGGGGGGATGTACTGCATTCTCAGCGGCAACGTCGTCTATCGGCGCAGCGCGGGCGAGACGGCGTGGCACTACCACAGCGTCTCGCCGCACGACTATGTCCAGATCGACAGGAATCAGCCGAACCGGTGGTACGCAGCGTCCGGCGGCTTGTGGCGATCGCTCGATTCCGGCCTGACCTGGGAGCAGGTTTACACCGAAGGTGCGGACACGAGCGTGTATGGCTTCTGGCTGGACCCCCGGCAGGGCGGTCGAATTCTCGTCGGCGACAGCAACGGTCTGAAGGTCCAACTCAGCGATGACGGCGGCGATACGTGGGCCCTGCTCGGCGTTGTTCCGGCGGTCAATACGTATCTCTCGGACATTGCTGGCGATCCCTTTGATCCGAACAACATTGTCATCGCCGCTTTGCCCGGGGCGGGCCGGTGGCGCCAGCATGGGTACGTTTGGCGCAGTGCTGACGGCGGCCAGAGTTGGCAGCATGTCCGCGACCAAATGTTCTACGACCATTGGCGCATCGGCGACGGGTATTGGCTGGGATGGTATGGCGCCATGCGCCAGGAGGAGCTGTGGTTCTGCAACCACCACGTGAACCTGGACAACCAGACGTTCGGCAACGGCACCTACGAGTGCAAGATTCGGATTCTCGACTCTGCCAACGGCGACATGAACAAGTGGGCTGGCTTGCTCATCCGTACCGAGAGCCCCGACAGCAATTACATGGACTCCGGATGGCTGGTTTACATGCGACGGAACGGCGTGGTGGCCATGCACTGCCAGCCGGACGGCACCGTGATCAACACCGAGCAGACCCCCGTGGTAGGCGACACGTCGAACTGGGTCACGATCAGACTCATTGCCACCGGCAACTACTTCGAGTTGTACGCGGATGATGATTTGGTCGGCACCTATCTCGATGAGAGCCACCGCTATGACGGCCCGGGCTATTTCGCCCTGCAGACCTGCAGTACCCAGGCCGAGTTCGACAACGTGAACATCCAGGCCGAGACGACTTTCAGCGACACCTTCGACCTTACGCAGCTATACGGGGCTTGCTACGGCCGATGGGTCGCAGCCGACCCGCACAACCCCGGCGTGTTCGCACTAACCACGCAGTGGGGCGGCGTGTGGCGCTCGGTTGATCACGGCGCGACGTGGCAGCGGATCTCCAGCGACTCCGACGAAGGGTTGCTGAACTATCGGCCCACCTTCTCGCATTTGCACGACGGGAATCTGTACCTGAGTCGCGGGTCGTACTACACATGGCGGATCGACAACTTCCATGGCGATCCCCCGACCGTTCAGAAGTTGGGTCAGACACTGACGAGCGGCAGCATCAACGTGATGGAGGACCCGTTCGAGGCGAATCGGCTCTATGGCGCCGTGTACGGCGATGGCGTGCTGATCTACGAGGGGGACGACGTGGCCGGTCCGGTCACGCTTGTCCAATCCGAGCCCGGCACGCTCGTCTTTCAGGATGGGAGGCAATACCCGGACGGAACCGTGTATGCCGGCACGCGGGACGCTCACATTCTCCAGGAGCATGCGCTCTACAACGCCGGCGGCAACGACGTGCTGGAAGCGTGCCGCTACGCCGGTGGTGAGTCCACTCAAGACCGCAGCATCGTCGTCAAATTCAGCGAACTGGACACGAGCCTGGAGGCCGGCAAGTACCTGCAGCAGGCCATCCTGACGCTGCAATACTCCGGCTCGCGCAACGACCCCAGCGGTGTCGAGAAGACGCTGTACGTGCACAAGCTCTTGCACGACTGGGGCGAAGGAATCAAAACGGGGCTTGATGGTGCGTGGGCGGGACCCGGGGAGGTATGCTGGACTAAGCCTTTCGGTGCCAGCGGCGGAGAGAATCCGAACTGGAACGGCACGCTGGACGAACAATATGCCGATCCCGTAGCCCTCGACACCGTCACGCTTGCGGGCTCAGAAGATTACGGGCCAGTCAGCTTCGACGTGACCGAGGCGGTGCGGGATCACCTCAGCAGCCCCGGTGAGAACTTCGGCTTCGTGATCCGCGAGGAGCAAGGCAGTGAGAGCAACCAAGATGGTACGCGGCAATTCTGCGCACGGGAAGGCGGAAAGACAACACACCGTCCTTCGTTGACCTTGACGTTCGTTCCCCGGCCCGGCGACTTTGATTCCGACGGTGATGTGGACCTAGACGACTATGACACGTACTTCGCGCCTTGCTACACGGGTCCGGGTGGGCAGCCAAGCCAGGGCTGTGAAGCCTGTGATCTCGACGCCGACAATGACGTTGACTTGATCGACCTGGCCACGTTCCAACGCAGCTTCACGGGGGGATGATGGCCGCGAAGATAGTGGCCCACAGACGACGGAGTTCAAAGCCAGCGGAAAGACACAACTGGATCGGCTATGGAAAAGGAGGAATGGATCCGGCAAGCTCGATGCCGCTGCGCGTTGACGCAGCATGATACCCGAACCTGACTCACGCTAAGGTTATCAAGCCTGAGCAGCACGTCGCTGTTGATTGAGTCCGGCGGATCGTCAACTTCGCGCACGAGACGCTGAGACGGAACTGCAAAGGTCCTTGGCGCCGGCGCTCTCGAGTGGCGGAGAATTGGCCAGGTCAATCGGGACCGCGATGCTCATAGCTTGAGCGGTTCGCAAAGACTGTTGGCGCCTTTTGCCGTTCGGCCGCAGTTCTGGCACAGGAACTCGGCGTCTCTGACCATCGCCTTGTATTCTTCCCTGTGGCTGTAGTGGAAACCATCGTACATCAGGGAGCACAAGTGTTTATCGTGTCCTTCGCTCTTGCAGCTCGGGTTGTGTTCCATCTTGTCTGCTACGATGGCCTTCGTCTCCGCGTCAAGTCCGCAGGATCCTGCCGCAGCCACTCAGCCACGTGCTCGAATCGCTGGGCATCGTATCTGCGCACTTGGCCTGACGGTAGGGGTTCTCCAATCGATCCGGTTGTCTGCGACGGCCGCCCTCCGCGAGGTTGCGGCTCTGTCTTCCGTGATGAGCCTGGCACATGGCGGCTCTTGAACGCCGCTGTGAGGTCCGCTCTCACGGACCGGCTGCGACGTTCAAAAGGCGCGCCGAATCTTGCGAGCCTGGCTTCGTATGTTCCGGCGCTCAGAGCCGCCAAGGCGCTCGAGGTTCCGAACCTGCAAACGCATACGCTGATTCCGCGCGAGTCTCTTCTCGTGCCGCATTAGGAAGTCCCAATAGAGTGTGGTGAAAGGGCACGCGCCCCTACCCGTGGCCTCTGACGGACGGTACCGGCAGCCCGCGCAGTAGTTGCTCATGCGCTGCACGTATCTGCCTGTGGCTGCATAAGGCTTGGAAGCCATGATGCCGCCGTCGCCGAACTGCGACATTCCCAGAGTGTTGGGCAGTTCGACCCACTCGACGGCGTCCACGTAGATCGCCAGGTACCACTCATGGACTTGCCTGGGATGGACGCCCAGGAGTAACGCAAACAGGCCGGCGACCATCAAGCGCTGAATGTGATGAGCATAGCCATATTCCAGTGTCTGTCCGACGACCGCGCGCAGGCAGTCCATGTCGGTGTTTGCCGTCCAGTAGAAAGGCGGCAGCGGCAATTCAGCCTTGAGACTGTTCATCTCGACGTACTCGGGCATGAAATGCCAATAGACCCCGCGGACGTATTCGCGCCATCCAATGATCTGGCGAACGAAGCCTTCGACCGAGCGCAACGGAGCGCGTCTGCGGCGGTATGCCGCCTCGACCGCAGCGAGCACGCTTCGCGGGTCGAGCAGCTTCAGGTTCATTGCCGAGGACAGACGCGAGTGGTAAAGCCAGGGCCTGCCAGCCCACATCGCGTCCTGGTAAGGCCCGAAGCTCGCGAGCCGGTGCTTGACGAAGTCCTGCAGCGCGGCATTGGCTTGCCTGCGCGTCACCGGCCAGTCGAACCGAGCCAGCGAGCCGGGATGCTTAGCAAACCGTCGGTTGACCAGGCTGATTACCTCCTTTGTTATGGGGTCGGGGGGGAACGACCGCGGCGGTCGGATGTCACCGGGCCCGGACTTTCCGAAACGCTCGCGATTCTGTGCATCGTAGTTCCATTCCCCGCCGACCGGCTGATCCCGCTGCATCAACAAGCCGGTCTTGCGTCGCATCTGGCGATAGAAATGCTCCATGCGCAACTGTTTTCGATTGGCGGCATGCGCAGCGAACTCCTGACGGGAGCAAAGGAAGTGCCGGTCCGGGCGGAGGTCAATCTCCACGCCGAGCTGGCGGGTCGTTCTGAGCAGATCGTCTCGGACGCGCCATTCCCCAGGCTCCACGACTACCAGCCGCTCGGGCCTGAGCTGGGCGACCGCGTGGGCGAGCTCAGCGGAAAGACTCCCTCGGTTCTTTGGATCATCCAGCGACCGGTATTGGACTGTGATCGCCCGTTGACGAAGCTCCTGGCGAAAATGGCGCATCGCGCTAAGGAACAGCGCGACGCGCGCCTTATGTGACCAGACGTGAGCGGGCTCTGCAGCTACTTCAGCCATCCAGACAGCGTCGGTAGCTGGATCAAACCCATCGAAGGCGGATGAATCCGGATCAAGCTGGTCGCCAAGCACGAGAATGAGTTGACGAGGCCGCTTTACCCGCGGCCTCGGGCCGTTCGCCTGTTGGGCTGACGGGATGCCACCGGCCATGGGCGAGCCCCCTGGACCTGAAGATACACACCACGTGGACTCTCCGGTGACATGTTATCACAAGCGCCGTCGGGGCGTCACTCACCGATAGGCGACCATTCAGTTGAGGCAGGCCCGGCGTTCCCCGAAGCGACTCTCGTCAGATGCTACCGGTGGCGATTGGAGAACCACCCGGCTGGCGGCGCGCATACGAGCGGGTTCGACCGGGCTGTTCGGGGCAGGCTCAATCATGATCCCGGCGGGGGGCACTCGGAGCCAGATAGCGGCGTGTCCTTCCGTGTGCCGGGAGCAACATGGGCGAGCGGTCGCGAGCCCTTTGAGCTGAGTCCCGCGTACCGTGCGATGTTCGGCAGGTTAAGCAGGTAAGACGAGCTGAGCAGCTCGTTCCGCCGCCCGGTGGATTCGGGTATGCTCGAGGGTTGTGGACCCGGGTAGGGGTGCGGCGCCGAGTCCACGATGGCAATCCGGGATTCGGCGTAGCGGATTGGCAACCTGCTACAGGAGAGCCCGGTCGGGATCGGGGGCGGGTCTGTCAGCGAGGTTGAAGGGCATGTGGCCTGACAGGGCGGCCCCAAGCCAGAGACTCGCTGAACCGACGGGTTAAAAAGCACAAAGAAGACCCTCAATGCCTTGTAGAAGCAACCGTCGCGAATTCTTAAGCAAGATCGTGGTCACGGGTGTTGGCTTCTGGGTTGCCAGCCGGACGGGTTGGGCCAATGCGAAGTCGCCGAATGAAAAGCTCAACATCGCGTGTGTAGGCGCGGGCGGGCGAGGCGGGGCCAACATCGAGGGCGTCAAGGGCGAGAACATTGTAGCCCTGTGCGATGTGGACGCACATCGGGCGGCCGGAGCGTTCAAGGGCTTCCCGAAGGCTGAGAAGTTCACTGACTACCGCAAAATGTTCGACAAGATCCACAAGAACATCGACGCAGTGGTCGTAAGCACGCCGGATCACATGCACGCGCCGATCGTCCTCGCGGCCATGCAACTCGGCAAGCACGTGTATTGCGAAAAACCGCTGACCCGTACCGTGTACGAAGCCCACCGAGTGGCCGAGGCCGCCGCCAAGTACAAAGTAACAACGCAAATGGGCAACCAGGGGATGTCTCAACCGGGCGCACGCCGTGTGGTCGAGATCCTCAAAGCCGGCTTGATTGGTCCGGTGCGCGAAGTCCACTGCTGGACCGACCGCCCCGCCGGTTGGTGGCCCCAGGGCATTGGTCGGCCCAAAGATACTCCGCCCGTTCCGGGCACGCTCGACTGGGACCTCTGGCTCGGCGTGGCGCCCGAGCGCCCGTATCATCCCGAGTATTTGCCGTTCAAATGGTGGGCTTGGTGGGATTTCGGCACCGGTGCATTGGGCGACATGGCCTGTCACGTCTGCAACGTTGCCTTCTGGTCGCTGGATTTGAGGGATCCGACGGCGGTCGAGTGCAAGGTATCCGGGCTGCACAAGGAGACCGCACCGGTTTGGAGCAAGATCGTATGGGAGTTCCCGGCCCGCGGCGACCTGCCGCCGGCGAAACTGCACTGGTACGACGGCGGCAAGAAACTGCCGGCAGAGCTTGTCGAAGGCCACGAGATACCCGGCAACGGCTCGCTGTTCATCGGCGACAAGGGCAAGCTCTACGCTCCCGAGGAGTACGCCTCGCGGTTCATCCTGCTCCCTGAAGAAAAGTTCGCCGACTTCAAAGCGCCGCCGAAAACGCTCCCGGATTCCCTCGGCTATCACGCCGAATGGATCCAGGCCTGCAAAGAGGGCAGGCAATCGATGAGCCACTTCGCCTACGCCGGCCCGATGACCGAGGTGTTGCTGCTTGGCAACCTCTCGGTGCGGACCGGCAAGCGAATCGAATGGGATGCCGGGAACATGAGAGTCACCAACCTTCCGGAGGCGGACCAGTATGTCAATCCGCCCTACCGGAAGGACTGGTAGGTCTGAGCCTGTGGTCGTCGCCTGGCTGATGGCCCTGCAAAGGACGCAGGTCAATGGATAGGCCGTATGTTCTCTACGGCAAGCAGCGGTTGACGGTGGACGCGCCGCAGTCAGCGGACGTGATCGTTCCGCTGACCGTCGAGCCTCTCGTGGACCCGCGGGCAGGTTTGCTGGAGGCTATGGCCGACCCGATCGACTCGCCGCCGCTCGCGGACTTGGCGTCGGATGTGCCGCGTGGCGGGCAGGTGGTGATCGTTGTGTCGGACATCACCCGCCCCGTCCCAGACGACGTGATCGTGCCGGCGATTCTCGAGGTGCTGACAGCGGCCGGCATCGAGAACGAGCAGATCACCATCCTGGTCGCGACAGGCCTGCACCGGCCGAGCACGCCGGCGGAAAAGGTCGAGATGCTCGGCCGTACGGTGGCGGAAGGTTATCGCGTCATCGACCACTATAGCGGGGCCGGGCCCCGAGCCGCCGGGCCGGGGAAATCGCAAGGCCAAGAGCCAGTTCGCGATGAGCTTGTGCCGCTCGCGCAGCGTACTACCAGCGGCACGAAGGTATGGATCAACCGTCGATACGCTGAAGCGGACCTGAAGATCGTCACCGGCTTCGTCGAGCCGCACTTCATGGCCGGGTACAGCGGGGGGCGCAAGGCCGTCTGCCCCGGGCTGGTCAACCTCGAGACGGTTCAGAAGTTCCACGGACCGGGCTTCCTCGAAAACCCGTGCGCCCAGGCAGGCATCCTGCAAGGCAACCCCTGCCACCAGGAGGCCCTCGACGTGGCCAGACTGGTGGGGATAGACTTCCTCGTCAACGTGACGATCGACATGGACAGCAGGATCACGGGGGTGTTCGCTGGGCACTTCGAGTCGGCGCACGCAGCCGGGGTGGCGCACGTCGAAGAAACGATGGGCGTCAGTGTTGATCGGGAGTACGACGTGGTCGTCACCTGCGGCGGGGGCTACCCGCTCGACACGACGTTCTACCAATCGGTCAAGGGAATGGTCCTGGCCACGCCCTTCGTCCGCGAAGGGGGCCGGATGGTAATCGCTGCTTCGTGCAGCGAAGGGATCGGGTCGGAATCGTACCGACAGTGCATGTTCGAATTCCCAGGCCGGTGGCGAGAGTTCCTCGACGCCATCATGCAGCGCGACGCCGTGGTACACGACCAGTGGGAATTCGAGATGCAGTGCCGGACGCTGCGCAAGACGGATGTAGGGGGATTGATCTATGTGACGGAGGGGCTCGATGAAGCAACGCTACGGCAATGCTCGGTGACGCCGGCTCGGGGGTGCGGATCGCGGCCGGCCCAGCAAGTGCTCGACGAGGTCGTCAACGACCTGCAGAGCCGACTCTCGGGCGCCTCTTGGGCTGTCATACCGGTCGGGCCGTATATCCTGCCCCGCGAGCGGGCGGCTCGCCCGGCGCGTGCAGATTCATCCCCTCCAAATCGCAGGGGTTAGAACGACCTTTCCTGCTGCCGTCCGCTGTCAGATCGGATCAAAGCGAAGACGCCGTCTTCTCGACGGGTTCCGAGCTGCTTGCACGTTGCTCCAGCTTGACAATCCGCGGGAACTCTTCCGACTGGGCGTCACCGGCGAGGTATCGGTTGAAGAACGCGACGGTGCGAATGGCGTATCGCTCGGGATCAACGACAACCGACTGGTTGTGCTTGGCACCCGGCACGATCCAAAGGTACTTGGGCTGGGCGGCAAGCGCGTACAGCAACTGTGTCTGCGCCACGGGGATGTAGCTGTCCCTTTCGCCGTGAACGAACAGCATCGGTCGCGGCGGCATGCGCTGTAGCGCCTTTCGAACAGAGGGGAACTCGCAACCCAGCTTCCAGCGGCAGACCACGAAGAGCAACCAACGCAGGAACCGCCAGAAAGACGGCGGATGATTCTCATAGACGAACCGCACTTTGGCGAAGATGTAAGCCCACCGCTTCATAAGGTGTTCGAGGGCCGTGTCCGAGCTGAACGCGCCGTCAGTGATGATCGCCTTTACACGCGGGTTGTTGACAGCCGCCACGATGCCGGCGCCCGCACCGCGCGAGACGCCGAACAAACCCACCTCCACCGGTCGGCCGTGGGCCTCCAGCCAGTCCTCCACGAACGCCAACGCGCCGACCATGTCGGCCACCTCTCGATCGCTGACCCATTGTCGCGCTCGGTAGTTCTCTTCGCTGCTCGACTCGCCGTGGCCGCGGAAGTCGAAGCTGAAGACGTCATATCCGGCGTTGAGCAGCGGCCGGCAGTAGCGGGCACACGAGTACATGTCGGAGCAGAACTCGTGCGCGAACACGATCATCCCCCGCCGCGGAACCTCCGGATGGGCCCGGAGGAAGGACGTGGGAGCCCGTCGTAATCAGACCCAGCTGGTCATTGCCGATGATCACGCCGTGGTGCGTGATGGACT
>CAYGAN010000073.1:17308-20395 GCA_964347585.1 uncultured Planctomycetales bacterium
GCAACTGTACATGTCACTGGCGAACTCGTGGGCGAAGATGACCATACCCCGTCGTGGCCCCTGCCGATCGCCGAAGAGAAACAGCCCCCGAAGGCTCAGCCCGTCAAACGCGCGGAAGTTGACCAACTCACCCTTGAGAGGTACGAAGTCCCGCGGACCCATGGACAGCGGAGGCGGCGTGTCCTTGATGATGTTCAACATGATGCCGATGTACTTGGCCAGAATCAGCACAGGCACGAGGATGAGCAGAATGACCGTCAACGTAATCGAGATTAGAGCCCAGTTATGGATGAACTGATTCCACACGATGATGGCCGGATCAACATATGGTACTGCTAGAAGCACGATCTAGCTCCCAGCGCGACTGAGAAGCAACAACCTGCGGCAATAATGCGTGGTCATCCGTGCCTGAGGCTCATCGGTCGCAGCCGCACGTGACCCCGACTCGCCGCGCCAACGCAAGAACTATAGCCACCGCAGGCGGGCAAGGCAAGCCGCAACGCCGGTCGGCCACGGACCGGCGGGGCGGGCGTCAGGATTGTAGGCGGTTCTCCAGGTGGACAAGGGCTCACGTGGCGGTGGCACCGGCAGCTTGCCTGGCAGTATGCGCGAGCAAGCCACCTCAAAGCAGCGTGTGGCGTGCCCAAGCGTTAGCGCGGGCATGATCGTCTCCTCTGCTTCTGCCGACGCAGATGACGCTCACCCCGGACCGCGCCGCGCCAGGCTGCAGCGAACGAATCGACCCGGCTTGGCCGCGACCGCTCGTGTCTTCAAGCGGGCTGAAAATCGTTGGGCCAGCACGGGATAGCTGATTGCATTCCGAGCCGATTCCGCATCTAATCTTCAACGAGGCGCCTGACCGCTGAGCCAGATCAGGTGTCGCGACAAGTCCGGTGCCGGATGATCGGTCCGGCGGAAAGAGGTGTATCTTGAGAAGGATTGCAGTCCTGCCCCTTATCATGCTATCGGGTCTGCTCTGCTGCCACAATCCGCAACCTGATGAGCCCACGGAGCCGCCCGTCCGAGCGGCGTTCGAGTTGGACCGGTACGCACTGGCCACTGAGACCCGCACGCAGCCGGTGTCCGCGCCGGCCGGCGTGCCCGTCGCCTTGCCGACATCCCCCGGCCACATCGCGCCCGCAACGCGACGTCTGATCGTACTCGAACCGTCGCAGGGGCGCCCCGCAATCCTCAAGCCCGGCGACAGCTTCTACTTCGTCATGCGCGTCCCCGGCGATCTGGGTAAGCAGATGTTCATCTGGCTGGTTCACTCCGTTGTGCCCGAGTTAAAGGTGCCCTTGGAAAGCACCACGCCCATGACGACGGTGCGGCGCGATTGCGGGGCCCTGGTGCTTCGAGTACCCCAGGCTGTGGCCGACGGCCTCTATGACATCGAAGTCCGGGGCGTGCGGCAGACGTTCTACTCTCGCCACAGCGTCAAGATCGTGGCCGAGCCCAAGACGAAGTTCCGCATCGTGCACCTGTCCAACATGAACATTGACGACCCGAGCGCGCCGGAGTTCGACGAGCTGCTGATCGACGAAATCAATCTGCTGGCGCCGGAGTTCATCGTCGCCACCGGCGACTTCACCGACTGGGGCCGGGCGCTCGACACACCCGTCGGATGGACACGCGTCCTGACATTTCTGGCCAAGATCAACGCGCCGGCGTATCTGCTCTGCGGCGACCACGACCACGAGGCGAGCTTTACCCGGATCGTCGCCAACAGTCCGCTTGGGACGTTCGACTACGGCGGGTATCACGGGATCCTCCTGCTGGACCATTCCAAAAGGCTCCTCGACAAAGACGAGCTGAAGTGGCTCGTGCAGGACTTGGCTGACCATAAGGACTCGACATTCAGTTTCATTCTCACGCACAACGACGACCTCTCGGTGCTCGACCAGCTCAGGGAGGCGACGGACCTGCCGAAACTGGTAAAGGATGGCAAACTCAGGATGATCATCACGGGCGGGCATACCGACTGGGACTATCGGGAGTTCGCCGCTAAGCTGGCCGGCCTCGACGGGCTCGAGTACATCCGCACGCACCAGTCGAGTACCTGCTTGCGCGACGGCTCCACCGGGGTCAGCCACTACCGCGTAATCGAAGTTGACGGCGATCGGATCAGCTATATCTATCCCGACGACAACGCAACGGAGAACAAGCAACACTCGATCGCGGTCGGCCGGCTGCGCGTGTTCTACGATGGGCCGAACGACGGCACGCAGCCGCGCGTAACAGCCACCGTGCAGAACGCCCTGAACCAGCCGTTCGACGACTGCCGCGTCTGGCTGAAGGTCGCCAGGTCAGTCGGTGAGCGACAGAGGCCCCCGGACGTGGCCGGCGGGCGGCTGATCGCTGCACATGACGGCGGGAAATACTGGGCCTGCGAGATCGCCGTTGATCTGCCCGACAAGGGCGGGGTGCGCGTAATGGCCGCCACGGATGGGCCGCCGCCCGAGCCCGTCAACGTAGCCGTCGCCATCGATGGCGATCGCAACTTGACCTTCACCGAGAGGCAGACTGAGTTCGGCATCAAATACTGGCAGGCTCCCGGTCCGCTGGCGCTGAAGCTGACCAATCGCGGTGCAGGAAGCATAACAGCTCGGCCGATCGTGCGGCTTAACGGGGACGTCCTCCCGATTGCCCCGACGTATGCGGATCGCTGGCCGGCGAAGATCGCAGCGGGCCAGACGGTGGCGATCCCGCTGGAGCTCATCCTGGGGCGGGTCAGCGAGGGCGAGCACGTGCTGCAGGTCTTCTTCCTGGAGGATCCGCTCAAGCGCCTGAGCAGGTTCCCGGTGATACTGAGCAAGGCCCGCTGATCGCGCCGCGGGTGGCCAACGCCCAGCCCGAACCGCTGCCGGATACCCGCCCGCCACACCTGATCGGCTCGTATCGCACCGGCCCACGCCGATTGCGACACGCCCTTACACCACGCCGCGACCGGCACCGACGGAGGCACCAGATGGTCAAATCAGCCGACGACATCCGCAAGATGAAAGGCGTCGAGCCGATCACCATGCTGACCTGCTACGACTACCCGACCGCGCTGGCACTGGACAAGTGCGGGTTGGACGTCGTCTT
>CAYGAN010000073.1:20405-20943 GCA_964347585.1 uncultured Planctomycetales bacterium
ATGATGCTGCACCACCTCGGCGCCGTCCGCCGCGGGGTCAAGAACACGCACCTGCTGGCCGACCTGCCGTTCCGATCGTACGAGGATCCGGAATCCGCCCGTGCCAACGCGAAGCGGCTGATCGACGCGGGCGCCGATAGCGTCAAGCTGGAAGGTCCGGCTTACGAGGCCGTCAAGGCCATCCGCGCCGCCGGCTACGAGGTCATGGGCCACGTCGGCCTGACACCCCAGACCGACCACAACTACCGCCGTAAGGGACGGGACGAAGCCTCCGCCGAGCGCATCCTGCATGAGGCCGAGGGCCTCGCCGAGCTCGGCTGCTATGCCGTGGTTATCGAGGCCGTCTCCGCTAAGTTGGCTGAACGGATCACCAACAGCATCTCGGCTCCGACGATCGGCATCGCCGCCGGCAGTGCCTGCGACGGCCAAGTGCTCGTCACGCCGGACCTCGTCGGCCTGTTCGAGCGAGAGCAGCGGTTCGTGGCGAAGCGCGCCCACCTGCACGAAGAGATCGTCCGCGCCGCAAAGGAGTTCGTAG
>CAYGAN010000074.1:0-10692 GCA_964347585.1 uncultured Planctomycetales bacterium
GTACTCACGATCGGATGGGAATCCCCCTGCGTCAGGCAGGACCGAGATAGGAATCACGGTCCAGGGAACAATAGGGAAGATAGTCTCACGCGCGGGTGCTCCATCCTCGCGGAGCGAGGGTGGGGGACGGAGCGTCGCCAATTCTTGAGGCAGACCCCTTTCACCAGCCGAGTGGCGCGTTACAATCCCCGCGCAACTCGTTTCATCGCCCGACAGGGTACAGGCGCGGACCTGTCGTGGCGCGGATGATGGCAGCTGTTCACTTCAATACCTCGGTGATTTAGGGCATCGTGACCGAGCCCCACGGGCCAGCGATGAGCACAGTCAATGGTCCATCTCCTTTTGCAGCTCCTGATGCTGCTTATGAAGATGACACGGTTCCTCAACAAGCCTCCACGCCACTTGACAAACGCTGGACTCGCCTGACCGTTGGATCCCGTCTCTCCTTTCGGCAGCGTGGATCGCACACAGCCGACGCTCGTCACTGGGATTCGATTCCCCGTTGCATTTTCCAAGTCGCGCCCATTCGGCTAGCAGGAACTATCGCAGCAGAGACCGTCAGGTCTTGGCTCAGTGGCGGTCTCGCGGCTTACGGTGCGCGACGCAGAACTGCGAATCGCGGTCTGCCAGGTGGTCAATGCTGCCAAATAGGAAAGCAGTCCATTTATAGACCAGAAGGCAAGTAGAACGAAAACCGTTGACCGATCTTTGTCTTAGACAGAAGGCTCTTCTTGGTCCGACTCGTCCGCTTTGGTTAAGGAGGTACGCCATGTCGAAGCGGAACTTCATCTTACCCTCGCTGATCCTTATCGCGCCGGGTGTGGCCTTGTTCGGCTTACTGAACAACCACGTCAGCCGGGCAGAGCCCCCGTCGAGTTGGCAGCAGCTGGTTGCGCAGTACGACGTGCGATACGACCTGCAATGGGGAACCTGGGTTGACGGCGAGTTCCAGCAAAGAAGTCACCTGAACATTTGGCCTGGTGAGGTCGGCGACAGCGCGTGGCTAGAGGGCATGTCCAGGACGACGGGAGCCAACGTACTGGTGGCGTTTCGCGCTACGCTCACCGCGCATAGGTCACTCAGCGCGGATTACCCGGATTGGCAGCAGCAAATCCCGTCTGAGCAGGCGCTCGTCGTAGGGCTTCTCGTCGAGGGGCAGGTTGACCGGCAGTACGACGTCGCGGCGCGAAAGGTCGAGTCCGGCTACGACCAAAACGGGCGTGAATACGCCGTCTATGAGCTTGAGACGCTCGTTCTGCTCGCGGCTGATCCGGCTGCAGATGGCCGCCGGGGCGGATGCGAGCGCGAGGTGCTGTGCATCTACGCCCCCGAGGACGCCAAGCTGCAGATCGTGGGGGAGGGCTGAGAGATGAAACGGAGGCTGCCGCTGGTCGCCTTGGGCTTGCTTGTGGGCTGTTCGGATCAGAGCCCGTCTGCGAGACATGCGGGCTATATCAAGTGCATAGGGTACGACGGGTTGGACTACTATGAGATGGACCCTCCTGATAAGTTCAAGTGGGTTGCCAAGATTGCCCGCCTATACGTCAAGGACGCCGCCGATCAGACCATGGTCAGTTCAGAGCTAAAGGTGACCCTTTACGCAATCCGCGAGCAAGTTGATCCTTCGTACCTGTCCTACTGGAGTTACGCAAGGATCAACAACGTGAGAGTTACCGAGCTTGGACCTCAGCCATGGAAGTTCGCGTTGAGGCCAGATGCCGACGGAGAATACAGGGTTAAGTTCTCTATGCACGCGAAGGACGGGGGGCTCGAATATCTCCCGAACGACTTCCCGGATGGGAGGTATTACCTGGACGTCGTCAGGTTCAGAGCCGTAATCGGGTGCGGCGGGAACGTGATGGCGGAAAGACGGTTCAGAATCATGCTCGAGCGCCGCCCAGGCCTCGGAGGGTTGTCTTCCTGGATGTATAGTGACGTCACGGAGGATACAGGCCCTTGGCCAGGGGCCAAGAACTGGATGCAGGGAACAGGATGGCCGCTTTACTACGAATGCTACCGCCACGGGGACTTGGATCTGGACGGCGACGTGGACGAAGACGATGTCGCCGCCTTCATTGCCGGCTACAGCGGACCCGGCTTTCAATCGGATTGCGGCTCGCCTGCAGACTTCAACGGCGATAATGACGTTGACCTGACGGACTTCGCAACGCTGCAGGCGGCTTATACGGGCGCCGGTCGGGTGGTGGTGGTCGAGCAGCGTTGTTATCCTGTGCTCTGCCCATGATTCCTCGAGAGGAGGTGCTGCTCAGGAGACAAACCAGGGCAAGAGAACATCTCGCGAGCGCGGGACAAAGACAAGCAAGTGCCTCACCCGGAGGCTCCAACGGGGCCGGCTTATTGTCTCAAGATCGTCCAGCCCGCAGCCAGCTCTCCCGACGAGGGGCCAGGGCCGTGATCCGTCTCAGACAGGCCAGGTTCTGTTTGTCGAGGTTGCGGCCTCGGGTGTCGAAGCCTTTGGGGGTCTCAATGATCTTGGGCACGCGCATGAAGCGCGGGTCGTGAACCACGTTCGCAAAGGCGGCCCGGCCGAGCGTGCCCTTGCCGATGTGTTCGTGCCGATCCACGCGCGAGCCTCGACCACCTTTCGAATCGTTCACATGAATGCACATCACCCGCTTCAAGCCGACGAGCGCGCCCAATTGCCGAATCGTGTCGCGATAGCCTTGATCGCTGACCATGTCGTACCCGGCGGCATGGACGTGGCAGGTGTCCAGGCACACGCCGATTCGTTCAGGCTGCCGAGCCGTACCGATGATCTCCGCCAGATGCTCGAAGCACCACCCGAGCGACGTGCCCTGGCCGGCCGTTGTTTCAACCAGGATCCGCACGTTGAGGTCCGCCGTGCGATCGTGAATCTCATCAATGGCTCTGACGACGCGGGTCAGACCCGCGGTCTCGCCAGCGTCCACGTGTGAGCCGGGATGAACGATCAGGTGGCGAATCCCCAACTGGTCGCATCGATTCAACTCGTCAATGAAGGCCTCGACGCTTCGACGCCGGATGAGCCGGTCCGATGAGGCAAGATTGATCAGATAGGCTGCGTGAGCCATGACCGGGTCGAGCTTGGTCGCGCGGCGAGCGTGGTTCCACTGTCGGACATCCTCGCGGAGCAGCGGTCGGGCTGACCACTGACGCTGGTTCTTGACGAACACCTGGAGACAGTCGCAGCCCACCTCCTGGCCGGAATAGAAGGCGTTGTGCAGCCCGCCGGCGATGGACATGTGCGCGCCGAAACGCTGATTGGCGCGCGTACGAGGCGGCAAAGGTTCACTCCCCGATGATCTTGATCAGGACACGTTTTCGGCGTCGGCCGTCGAATTCGCCGTAGAAAATCTGCTCCCACGGCCCGAAGTCCAGCTTGCCGTCGGTAACAGCTACGACGACGTCACGGCCCATGACCTGGCGCTTGAGGTGCGCGTCGCCGTTGTCCTCGCCGGTCCGATTGTGCCGGTATCGGCTGATGGGCTCGTGCGGCGCGAGTTGCTCAAGCCATTCGTCGTAGTCTGCCAGCAGGCCTCGCTCGTCGTCATTGATATAGACGCTGGCGGTGATGTGCATGGCGTTGACCAGGCACAGGCCTTCCCGGACGCCGCTCTCGCGCAAGGCCTGCTCCACCTGGGGCGTGATGTTGACGTAGTCGCGGCGCGTCTTCGTGTTGAACCACAGTTCCTTACGGTACGATTTCATGGCTAACTCCGGTACAGGGGACTCACGGACAGCGCCTTCGCCGCCGTGACGATGCTTCGCCGTGTCTCAGGCTCCTGGAGGATACACGCGGACTTCGTGCATTTCGGCCTTGTCGCGCCCCTGAGTCGCGCGGACAAGGATGCGCAGACGGTCGGTGGAAACCGGCTCAAAGCTGATACGATTGACGTGTTGGTAGTTCCCGCGAACTGCTGCCAGTTGCTGCCAGCCCCCGTCACACTGTGCTAGGACCTCATAGTCCCGAACGATCTGCTGAATGACGTTGTCCGGCATTCCACGAAAGTGCGTCCAGATCTGTCGATTCACGTCTGCATTGAAGGTCAGTTGAACACAGGCGATCCGCTGCGGTTCGGCCCAAGCCAGCTCGATCCACTCGCCGCTCGAGCCGATCGGCTGCGAGGCCCACAGGTGCAAAGCGCCTTCGGGGCGATGATACCCGTCGAGGGTGGCTTCCGCGGGGTAGCACTCGATCGGCTCCGGCAGGCGCAGGCATGGCGTGGCCAGGTGCGGCCCGTGGTGACGGATCTGATCCTCGCCGCCACGAACGGACTCAAACAGCACGCCTGTCCACGATTCCGCTGAGAGCCAGATGGTCACCGCTTCGTTCCGCTCGAGATAGACCCACACCACCGCGCGTTCGTCGATCGGCGCATCGGGCCTCAGCTCGATCCATTGCTTTGGGCCGGCAGATAGCTGCACCCGGCCTGCGTAACGGCGCTCATTGGGGCAATAGCTCGTCGGCTTGTCGCAGGTGTAGAACGCGTATTGCAGCGCCGTCGGAGCCGCCACATCGAGCAGCAGCGCGACGGCTTCGAAACGCTGACGGGCAATCGGCAATGTGATTCTGGCCGAGCCCTGGCTGAGGCGGTAGGGCTGCACCGGCTGCTCGACAACGTGCAGAACGGCGGTGCTGCTGGCTGTCACCGTCGCCTTTCGGGCCAGGTCGTCTTCATCCTGGTTCCTGGCTCGCAGGATGTGCTGCCCGTCGCGCAGCAGCCTCTGCTGAAGCTCCTGCAGGAGCTCCGCGCGCTCGACGATCTGTCGGGGGCGAATGCCGTGCCGCTTGCAGATCCCCGCGGCTGTGCCGACAGCCTGTCCACACACGCTGCACGTACCCGTGATGCGGATACTGCCGAACGCCACGTGCGACGCACTGATCAGTCTCCCCGCCAGAAGCAGATTTGAGACGTTGCGTGAATAGAGACATCGAAATGGGATGTTGTACAGCCAGTCCGGCCAGACGTGAGAAGAGGGCCGATCCTGGCTGTAGATTCCCTCGGGCGGGTGCAAGTCGATGCTCCAGCCGCCGACGGCTACGTCGTCGTCGTGGAACCGCTGCTCCATGATATCGTGCTGCGTCAGGACGTGGTCACCCATAAACCGCCGGCTCTCGCGCTTGCCCGGCACCGCGCCGACCCATTCGAGCGCCAGGTTCTCCACGTCGTCGAACTTGCCCGAGTTCTTGATGTAATCCCAGATGCCATGGATCAGTCCGTACAGATGCCGCTTGATCTCGTCGCCCTGGTGGATCGTGTCGAGCAGCCCGCCATACTCGATCCACCACAGCTCGCATCCGTGGCGGTCGGGGCTGAGCTGACGGTGCGTCGGGATCGTTGTTCCGGTCACGTCGATCGCAAAGGCGGGCTTGACGAAGCGGATGGGGTGCGGGCACCGTTTGGTGTAGAAGAACATCGAGGAGCCGAGTAGCTTGTGATCCGCCTGCTCGGGGGCCAGCGATTCGTCGAGCTCTGCCCGCGCCTCCCGACCGACGCGATATTCCGCGCCGGATGGAAACGCCAGTGCGCCGTCGCCGCTTGCGTCAGCGAACAGAGAGGCCCGGATCGTATATCGCGTCTGGCTGAGTGATGAGAACGCGCCGACCGAGTCGATCAAGTCCGGCGCGCCGGGGCGCATTGCGACCACATCGACGGCTGTGTCGAGCAGCAGCGTCACGTTCGGCTCGCGCGTGACGTACTCGTAGAGAATGGCGTCCCAGACGTGGGCGTTGCCCTCGCGATTCCGATAGAGGTTCTCCAGGTAGAGCTCCCCGAGGATGCCCGTCTCGCGCGCGAAGTTATTGAATCCGGCGGCGGTGGCGCCCTGCACCCAGACGCGGATTTCGCTCGAACTGTTGCCACCGAGCACGGGCCGGTCCTGAACGAGCACAGTCCTGCACCCGCCCCGAGCTGCGGCGATCGCTGCACAGCAGCCGGCGACGCCGCCGCCAACGACGCAGAAGTCAACGTCGATCCGTCTGTCCTGCACGAGCTTGCGTCCCACCAGCCCGCCGCCTTGATGGCGGTCGGACCGTCCGATACAGTAGCCAACGCAACGGCCGTTGTCATGGTTATTTGCGCGAGGGCACCGTGGAGTATCGACGCTTCGGCAAAACGGATATGAACGTCTCGGTGCTGACGCTCGGGCTGATGCGCTACATGTCAGACGACGCGGACAAGAGCGCAGAGGTCGTGCGCCGCGCGGTCGAGTACGGGGTTAATCACTTCGATACGGCCAGGGGTTACGGGACCAGCGAAGAGCTGCTCGGCCACGCGCTCAAGTCGATCGACCGCAGCAAGGTTTACATCACCTCGAAGATCGGCGTGACGGACAGCTACGACGAGTTCATGCGCGCTTTCGAGACCTCGTTGACCAAGATGGGCATCGACGTGCTGGACGTTCTGGACGTCCACGGGATCAACAATCGCGACAAGCTGCGAAAGACGCTGGACGAGAAGGAATACTGGCGAGGCGTGCGGAAGGTGCTCGACGACGGGTCGCTCAGACACATCGGGTTCTCCACGCACGGACCCACGAACGCAATCCTCGACGCGATCAACACGGGGTGCTTCGAGTCGGTTAGCCTGCACTGCTACTGGTTCCATCAGGCGAACTGGCCGGCGATCGCCCGCGCGAGCGAACTGGACATGGGCGTGCTGATCATCTCCCCGAACGAAAAGGGCGGGATGCTGTACGACCCGACGCCGAGACTCAAGCAGCTCGCCGCGCCGATCCACCCGATGCACCTGAACGCACGCTGGCTGCTGAGCAAGCCCGAGGTCCACACGCTCACCTTCGGCCCCATCAAGGCCGCCGACGTGGACCTGCACATGCAGGTGGCTGATCAGGCCGGACCGCTGACACCCGAGGAGCAGGCTGCGATCGACCGATGGGACGCGCACTGCAGGTCCACGCTTGGACGTGATTACTGCACCGTCTGCGGCGAATGCCTGCCGTGCCCGGAGTTCGTCAACATTCCCGAGGTGCTCCGCCTTCGCAACGTGGTCTGCGCGTTCGACATGACCAACTACGGCCGGTTCCGATACAACTTTCTGCACGGCGGGAACGATTGGTTTCAGGGCCACCAGGGCGATCGGTGCACGGAGTGTGGCCTGTGCCTGCCACGGTGCCCCGAGAAGCTCGACATTCCGCGACTGCTGTTTGACGCGCACGACGCCCTGCGTGCCAGACCCGGGCGCCGGCTGTGGGGGTAGTTGTACCAACCGAACAAGAACCCCTCCGGAAGAGGCGCGCCCGACTCTGAGCACGGTGTTTGTCGCCCGCGCTGATGCTCAAGATTCCCTTCGCGACCGGAGACCCGCGCGAATATAGTCTGCGGCCATGGATTGGCTTGTTCCCGCGGGCAGTGAGACCCACCCAGCCGGTTACCTCGTGTTCGCCGTGGCCGCGATGCTGCTTACCGGTTTCTCTAAGGGAGGCTTCGGCGGGCTCGGCATCCTGGCTGTTCCCCTGATGATGCAGGTCCTGCCCGGCAGCGTCGTTCTGGGCATGTGGCTTCCGCTGCTGATCGTCTGTGACGTTTTCACTTTGCCGCACTATCCCAAGCAGTGCCACTGGCGTCTAATCGGCATCCTGGCACCGTGGACGCTGATCGGGATCGCGCTCGGCTATTTGCTTTTGGGAACCATTTCCGACCAGACGCTCAAGATCCTCGTAGGCGCTCTGGCGATCGGGTACGTCGTTCTGGAGATCGTCCGGTGGCAGGTGAATCGCTGGACTCGTCGTCACGCCAGGCCGTGGCGCCCCGGCTGGCTGGCGGGGGTGCCGTTTGGGCTCTCGGCGGGCGTATGCACCATTCTTTCGCACGCGGCCGGCTCGATCATCACCATGTTTCTTCTGCCGCAACGATTGGACCAGCGATATTTCGTCGGTACGTGCGCGCGGTACTACCTGATTTTCAACTCGGTCAAAGTGCCTTTCCTGGTCCAGGGCTCGTTCATCACCTGGCACACGCTCCAGGCGAGTTTGTGGCTCGTCCCGCTGGCTCCGGTCGGGGTCTGGCTGGGCGCGGCACTGAACCGCCGGCTCTCCGGCCGCGCGTTCAACTTCATTATCTTCGCGCTGCTGGCACTGACGGGCTTGAGGCTCATTCTGGCGAACATCCACCCGGGGTAGGCGAGGATGGGTGCCGTGCCGAATACTGCGTGACTACGGACCGGGTGCCACTGCTGACCGCTCAGGGACTTTGGAAGTGTGCCACTGCTCTTGAGCAGTGTCAGAATGACCTCTATGGAAAAGCGCCCGCGCAAGACACGTCGAGCCTGGAACGAGCCGGGCCACACTCACTACGCCACGTATTCGTGCTATCGTCAGCTGTTGCTGCTCTCGCGCGATCGTGCCCGGCGGTGCGGTGGTCGATGCGCTCCAGCGCGGTCAGGACACTGCTCAAGAGCAGTGGCACACCCGGCCGGCCTATAGGTAGATTCTGCCCTCGCGGTATGCGGCCCAGGTGTTCTCGAACCAGGCGTCAATCGGTGGGATCGGCCGGACGGACGTCGCGGCGAAATGAAACGCGTCGTCTCGACCGAGCCATGCCTCCAGAATCTCGTCGCGCAGGGACTCGTTCTCCGGTTTGAAGCGCCACCGGGTGCCGAGCATCGGGTGCGGCTCGATCCCGTCGGCAGCAGCGACCATGTGCGAGCCTCGCGACCCGCCCCCCCGCGCGATCAGCTCCTTCATCGCCGCCAGATAGGCAAGGTGGGTCAGGCACATCTGCTCGGTCTCGATCGCCTGCGGCAAATCCCCACGGCGCGAGAGCTTCAGGCCTTGCTCGCGGATGCGCGCTCGCAGTGATTGCGCTTCGTTGACCGCCGTGGTCAGGTCGCCCTGGCTGCGCACGAACCCGCCGCAGCGACTCATCCGCTCCTGGATTTGCTCGCGGACCTCCTTAATCGTCTGCCTGGCCGATTCGCCCTGGCGCAGCAACTGACGCGCTTTGTCGATCACCGCGGCGAGCTGGTCCATCGTTGCAGTCTTGAAGTCCGACAGGGCTGGTATTCCGCCGTTGTAGCGGTGCGTGAGGTACTGTGCCGCGCGAAGCCCACCGACCTGGGTGGCGTTCAGGCTCGAGCCGCCCGGGCGCTTCACCCCATGCGTGCCGGCCAGCTCGCCCAGACAGAACAGATGCGCCACGTTCGTCTCCCACCACCGATTGACCTTGAACCCCCCGTTGCAGTGTTGGGCGCAGACGGCCACCTCCAGCGGCTCGCGCGTGACGTCACGCTTGAACTGGGCATAAAGGTCGATGCTCGGCTGGTTCATGTGTTTGAGCCGTTCGATGGGCGTGGCCTGCAGCGCGCCGGATTTGACCAGGTACCCGCGAGCCTCGTCGGCTAGATTCTCCAGGCTGAACGGGCCTACGCCCTCGCTGGCCACGGGGTTGCTCAGGAAGTCCATGAACACGCGTCGGCCCTGCATGATCTCGTTGTGCACGAGCAGGTCGATCAGGCTGCTGCCGAAGTTCGCCGCTCGATCGGGGTCGAAAGGCCACTGGTAACCTTTGAGGAAGATGTTCAAGGCCAGGGCTTTCATGGCTTCTTCGGGTGAGGCGAACCGGCCCGCGAAGTACTTGTTCAGGAAGAACTGCTTGTCGCGGCCTTGCGCATCGGTGCTGAAGTAGTTGGGGACGACCTGTTGATACGTGCCCGAGACGTTCCACCGCGGATCGACGCTGGCCAGGCCGAACTGCGATTCAGTCAGGTTGTGCGCGACGCACCCAGCCTCGAAGAGCACGCCATGCGTACCCATCTGCCCGGGCGGATAGACGCTGGTCTTGTACATCGCCCCCGGCCCGCCGGTCGCTACGACCAGGTTCCGGCAGTTCCAAACGGCAAGGCCGGGCCCGGCCTCATCGCACCGCGTCTTGTCGATTGTCACGGCCCCGATGCACCGCCGGCCGGCGTGCCGGTCCGGTCCAGACATTGGTTCTTCGGGTCCCGCACCCGTGGATGACGAGGCTTGCGATGCCGACGGAGCGACCAGGACCGCGATCAGTTGATGCTTGTCGAAGATCGCGACGTGGCGGGCTCGAAGCTGCGCGAGTGATCGCTGCACCATGAATCGGCTGGTCCAGGGCCCGGCCGACGTGGCGCGCTGGCGCGGATCATGATCCGTCTTGTACCCGACGAACATCCCCCTCGCGTCGTGTGGGAAAGGCACACCGTTCTCGACCAGGTGATAGAACTCGCGAAGCGAGCTTTCGGCCTCGCACAAGGCGACGTCGCCGTGCATGCACCCGAAGGCCGTCAGCGTCTCGGCGAGCTGTTTGGGGGTATCCGGCGTGTCGCCGCAGACGCCCATGCGGTAGTAGGTCTGCTTGTCCGAGCCGCTGTTGTGGCTGGTGCCCAGGCCGAGGCCTGCCGTGATGATCGCCACGTGCGCGCACGGATCTCTCACGCCGCCTTGCTCCATGTACCGCAGCACGTGTTCGGCGCAGTTCAGGCCCGCCGCGCCGGACCCGACGATCAACGTGTTGACCGAATAGACCGGCAGCTCTACGCCGCCGCACGCGAGCTTTGTTTGCGCAATCATTACCGGCTTCCGAGGTCTCGGTGCTATGCGCACCCAGGAGGCACGATGATAGGCTGCGTGAAATGAGGGAGCAAGCTCGACCGGCAACGGGGGCGCGCGCAGGGGGGTCCCGCATCCCAGCGCACACGGGCCGATCCG
>CAYGAN010000074.1:10702-20558 GCA_964347585.1 uncultured Planctomycetales bacterium
AACGGGGGCGCGCGCAGCAGCCGGATTGCGCATCCCAGCACACACCGACCGATCCGTCAATCGCCGCGCCTGCCCGAAGCCAGGGGGCCTACCTATATCTATTGTTGAAGCTGAATATGATCAGTGCGATCAGGGCACCGCAGAATATGGTCGTGCACGGCGGAAAGCACAGGTGCCCGCCGGGACAGCCCAGCCACTCGCCGACCCACGAGGCTCTGTTGGCCAGCTCGCCGGCTTGCTTGGAGTCAAAGACCATCCCGAACAAGTAGCTCGATACCAGAACCGCAGCCAGAATCACGATGACCGTTTTGGGCCCCACTCGACGCCTCCTCGTCCGCTCCCCCGTCCAAGCGCGGGTAGAAACTAATCCTCGGCTCTGCCGGACGTCCGTCCGTCGGGAGAGCCACGCGTCGCGTTCGCACTCCGACGCGGGTCGAAACGGGCCAGCCCGAGCCGAGCCAGCCAGCCTCGGACCATCATGCTTATCGGCGGCCGGGACGATTGTTCTACAGCCTGCGCAGGTGAAACCCCCCGCTCACCTCAAGGACCTGGCCCGTCGAATAACCCAGGTATCCGTGGGCGATGGCCGCCACCGCGCGACCGACGTCGTCCGGCCTGCCCCAGCGTTTCTGCGGCAGCAAACCTTCGGCAATCAGCTTATCATACTTGGCTTTGACCGGCTTTGTCATGTCCGTTTCGATGATTCCCGGGCGAATCTCGTACACGCGGACGTCGTACTCAGCCAGTCGATCGGCGTAGAGCGCGGTCAGCATGCTCACGCCGGCTTTGGATATGCAGTATTCCGGCCGCGAGGGCGAGGAGGTGTAGGCGGAAACCGAGGAGATGAACACAATCGCCATTGGCCCGGCTCGCCCGGCCTGGCGCTGGGTTATCATCTGGCGGGCGACCAGCTGGGTCAGAAAGAAAGGTCCGCGCAGGTTGATCCCCATCACGCGGTCATAACTCTCCTCGGTGGTTTCGAGAATATCGAGCCGCTCTTTCGGCGCGACGCCCGCGTTGCTGACCAGTAGATCGATGCTGCCGAGCTGCTCGACCGTCCGGGTCACGATGCGCCGACGATCCTCCGCGACGCTAACGTCGGCCTCAATGACGAGCGCCCGCCGGCCGACTTTCTCGATCTCGCGCTTGAGACCCCACGCGCCGGTGTCATCTTCCGGTGCGCCGGCGACGAGGTCATTGATCGCTACGTCGAAGCCGCTTCGGGCCAGATGCAGCACGATCGCGCGCCCGATGCCTCGAGCTGCGCCTGTAACCAGCGCCACCCGATCGCGCTGTTCAGCCGTCGGCACTTCGGACATTCAGCTTCTCCCTGCGCTGACGCGACGGATCAGCGGATTGGTGACATGGTCAGACTTCTCTGCCCGTGCCCTATCATCTGATTCCACCCGACCGGGAGCCACGGGCAAGCTGACGCTTACCCACGCCACGCGAGCCGACATACCGGCGACGTTGCGGCACGATAATGAGCCGACGAGGCGCGGTCAAGGTTGCCGACGCCATCGGGGCCTTGACAAGACCGCTACGCAGGGGCCATATGCACGTGTCATCATGGACTCTCCGGACGACGGCACGGAGCGAATGCTGACTGAGTTTGTCCGTGAGCGCGACGTGGCGTGCCCGAGGTGCGGGTACAGCCTAAGAGATCTCACCTCGCCTCGTTGTCCGGAGTCTGTTGAGCCCTGGAGATTGGAGCGTGGCCGCGGCCGCGCGAATGGTCCGTTCTCAGGCTGATCTTCGGCTTTCTTTGGACAGTCTCTTAATGACCACGAAGATGCCGCCGCAGACCTAGAATCCTGCCTTGGAGCGGCCTACATGAGAATCGCCGTCATCGGCTCAGGCGCAGTCGGGTGCTTTTACGGAGCGCGCTTGGCGCGCGCTGGACACGACGTGCATTTCTTGATGAGGCGGGATTACCAAGCCGTCCGGGCGCGAGGTCTGACGATCAAGAGCTGCGAGGGTGACTTCCACGTCGATGCACAGGCGTACGATTCGCCGGACCGGATCGGGCCTGCCGATCTTGTGATCTGCGCACTGAAGACCACAGCCATCGACGCGGCTGAGACACTTATCAAGCCCTGCGTCGGCGAGCATAGCCAGATCATCGCCCTGATGAATGGGCTGGGAGTCGAAGAACGCTTCGGCAACTGGTTCGGCCCCGAAAGGATCATCGGCGGCCTGGCTTTCGTGTGCATCAATCGCGGCGAGCCGGGCGTCGTGCATCACAAGGGCTACGGGCGCGTCACGTTCGGCCACCTGCTCGACGACGTTGCCAAAGCCCGATGGATCGCCGAACTGTTTACTGCGGCAGGGGTCGAGACGTACGTGGCCGAGCGCCTGCTCCAAGCGCGTTGGGAGAAGCTCGTCTGGAACATCCCGTTCAACTCGCTTGAGATCAGCGCCGGCGGTGTGAGCACGCCACGCATCCTCGCCAACGCGGGGCTGCGCGGCCTGGCCGAGACGCTTATGGAGGAGACCGTCGCAGCGGGCAATGCAGATGGCTGCTCGATCGTCGCCGAGCCTCTGATCGCCAGGATGTTCGCCAACACCGAAACCATGGGCCATTACAAGACCTCGATGCTGATCGACTACGAGCAGCGCCGACCGCTGGAGGTCGAGTCCATCCTTGGTGAGCCGGTGCGACGGGCGCAAACAGCGGGCGTGGCGGTGCCCTGCGCGCTCACGCAGTATCACCTGATTAGATTCCTGGATCGGCTCAATCGGGGTGAGATGACGCGGTACGATTGAGCGATCGGACCACGGCAGACGATGCCCGAACTGCCCTTCCTCACACGCGAGATTCCCGCCGTCGGCGGGACGATCAAACGTCGCTGCGAGGACTTTGTTGTCGAGGAGGCCCCGCTCTATCCGCCGAGCGGAACCGGCACGCACACCTATTTCTGCGTGGAGAAGACCGGTCTGGCCACGATGCGTGCCGTGCGGGATCTGGCTCGGGCTTTGAACGTAAAGGTCCGCGACGTCGGCTACGCCGGCTTGAAGGACGCCAACGCCGTCGCCCGACAGGTCTTCAGCGTGGAGCACGTCGATCCGGCTTTGGTCCAGTCACTGTCGCTGCCGCGGATGCGTGTGCTGTGGGCGAGCCGGCACGGAAACAAGCTCAGGCTCGGCCATTTGAGAGGCAATCGGTTTGTCATCAAGTTGCGCGACGTGGATGCGGGCCGACTCGGCGACATTCGCGCAGCCGCGGCGGTGCTGTCGCCGCGACGCGTGCCCAATTACTTCGGCCCGCAACGATTCGGCGCCCGCGGCGACACGTGGCAGATCGGCCGGGCCATGCTCAAGCAAGACTGGCGCGAAGCGGTGGACGTAATGCTCGGCCGGCCGGGCCAACGAGACCAGAATGATGCGTTGCGCGCGCGACGGCTCTACGAGGCGGGCGACTATCCGGGAGCCGCCGACGCCTGGCCTCACCCCTTCCGGGACGAGCGGCGAGCCTGCAGGGCGATGGCGAAGACACAGGGATCGCATCGGCGGGCGTTCTTCTCGGTTGACAAGAACCTCAAGCGGCTGTTCGTCTCGGCGTACCAGTCGGACCTTTTCAATCGTGTGTTGGCCCAGCGGATCGACTCGATCGACCGCGTGATGTCCGGGGACTTGGCGTGGCGGCACGACAACGGGGCGGTCTTCCGCGTCGAGCACCCCGCCGTCGAGCAGCCGCGATGCGATGCATTCGAGATCTCTCCGACAGGCCCGCTGTTCGGCTACCGCATGACCGAAGCGGGCGACGTGCCGGGACAGATCGAATCAGCAGTGCTGGCCGCCGAGGGGCTCAGCCGAGACGATTTCCGCGTCTTAGGAACACATCGCATCAAAGGCGGGCGACGGCCGCTACGGTTCCAGCCGGCCGACTGTGCTGCCGAGACAGGCAGCGATGACCTTGGAACATTCGTGGAGCTTCGGTTCTTTCTGCCGGCCGGGTGCTACGCAACCGCCCTGGTGCGCGAGCTTTGTAAGTGCGACGTTGCGATGCCACCGGTCGGGTGAGCCAAGCCTTCGGCAGGCCCACGCCGCCAACCGCCGGGCGAATCTCGCAGGCCGGGGTGTTGACATGCCGGGCCCGTTGTGGGATCGATGCGCACGTGATCCGGGTCGGCGGCAAGCGCAGGGACAAGCCGCCCCGCCTAGCTTTCGGCTGCGCAACCGCCAGCCCTTGCCGAGGGAAGAGTGATGAGACCAGGCGAGGCTCCGAAACTGCCGCAAGCGTACCTGTCCGTCCCGGTTTTCGTGATCGCTTCGATCCTGCTCGGCTGCGTGCCCGCGGACGAGTACGATAGGCTCGCCAGGCACCGTGATTCGCTGGAGCAGCAGTTGAAGTTAAGCAAGGGGCAGTTGAGAACCCAGCAGTGCGAGCTCGCCGAGCTGCAAAAGCAATACGCCGAGCTATCCATTCAGCGAGAGGACGCGGCCTCGCGCCTGGAGGCCGCAGGCGAAGATCGGCTCATCGCTCGGAGACAACTCGAGGCCAAGCAGCGAGAACTGGATTCGGCCACCCGACAAATCGCCAAGCACGAAGAGCGCGTGCTGGCGATGGCAAAGGAACTGGAGAGCAGCGCGAAGAACTCCAAGGCTCTGAAAGATGCCCTCCAGCAACAGGAAGCACAAATCGCCGTACTCAAGAGGCGCACCCGCGCTCTGGAAAGAGAACTGGCGGACATACGGAAGAAAGCCAAGGCCCTGCCCACTACGCGCCCGACGACCCAGCCGTGAGCACGGTTCGACGGAAGGCAAATGACATTTGCGGTGGAAGCAAACGAGCGGACGAACCCACCGTTGCGCTAGAACAGGTCGCTACAGCTCTTTGAGCAGTTCCGAGACGCGAATCCCGAGCGCCCCGCTGATCCGGGCCAGAGCCCAAAGCGATGCGGCATTCTTGCCCAGCTCCACCTGAGAGAGCTGCGACGTCGTCAGGTCGGTCCGTGACGAAAGCTGCCGCAGCGTCAGGCTTTGCCGCAGACGCTCCTGTCGGATGCGCTGCCCGATCAGCCGGTTGAGCTCCTCTTCGCTGGTGTAGATCAACCCCAGCTCCCGGCAGACGCGCTCAAGGGCAGCGATCAGCTGTTCCTGACGAAACGGCTTCGGAATGTAGTCCCGCCCGCCCCGGCGCATGATCTGCGCGGCCGTTTCGACGTCGGGGTAAGCCGTCATGATGATCGGGCAGACCCGGTCATCGATCTGCTTGAGCTTGTCGACGAACTGCACGCCATCGATCCGCGGCATCTTGATGTCGATTAATGCGATGTGGAAAGCGCGCTCGCCGGCGGCCTTGAGCGCATCCTCGGCAGCGTTGAAGGTTGCCACCTGGTAATCATGGCTCTCAAGAATCGCAGAGATCGCTTTGCAGACCGTTGTGTCGTCGTCAACTACGAGCACCCGAATGTGATGTCGAACAGCCATTGCATGGACCCCGAGCTCTTACCCAAAAAACCTTGCCGTCCGTGAACATGCGCTCTACGAAGACCAGCCTACCCCAATCGTCATTTTCGGCGCCAAAGGCCGGGCTGCAAGGGTAAAATGCCAACTTTCGGCGTAAGAGTGTCCGCGCAACTATAGCGGAGACGGCTTCTGAGCAGCCCGGGCGGGCTATCCGCCAGGCTGATCGCCGGCAGGCAAGTTCTTGTGCGACACCATTTGGCGGTACTATCGCCTGACTATCTGGAATTGATACTGCAGGGACGAAAGACCGTCGAGTGCCGCCTGCTCAAGCTACCCCGCCCACCATACCGCTGCGTGGCTCGCGGGGATGTGCTCTGGCTCAAGCAAAGTAGCGGCCCGATCTGCGCCGTTGCAGCCGCCGGGCGAGTGCGTGATTTCGACCACCTGGACCCCGAGCGGATTACCAAGCTGCGAAGCCGCTGGAACGAGGGCATCTGCGCCGCTGAGGAGTTCTGGCGCTCTCGCTTGAGCTGCCGCTACGGCACGTTGCTCTGGCTCGAGCAGGTCCGCGCCTGCACGCGGGTCTACGTGCCAAAGGCGGATCGCCGGGCCTGGGTGCTACTGTCCGGCCCACCGATGTCCAGCCTGCCAAGCCAGCTGTAGCTGACTGGCCAGGCCCCCACTGATGACGCGTCGCGCCAACGTCACTTGCGTTTCTTCTTCGTTTCCTGCTTTGGGGGCGTCTGCTCACTCGGCGGCTGGGCAGGCGAGGCATAGCCCCGTTTGACCAGGACGGCTTGGCGCAACTCGGCGAACAGGTCGGGGTTGTCGCGAAGGAACTGCTTGGCGTTCTGCCTGCCCTGGCCGAGACGCACGTCGCCGTAGCTGATCCAGGTGCCAGTCCTCTCGACCACACCCGACGCCAGAGCCAGATCGATCAGATCGCCCTCCTGGCTGATGCCGGCATCGAACATGATGTCGAACTCGGCTTCTCTGAACGGTGCGGCGACCTTGTTCTTAACGACCTTGGCGCGGACGTGCGTCCCGACGGTTTGATCGCCTTCTTTAATGGAGGTGACCCGGCGGATGTCGATGCGAACGGAACTGTAGAACTTCAAGGCCCTGCCGCCGGGCGTCGTCTCAGGGTTGCCGAACATTATCCCGATCTTCTCGCGGATCTGGTTGATGAAGATGACAACCGACCGCGACTTGCTGATGACCCCGGTCAGTTTGCGAAGGGCCTGGCTCATGAGTCGAGCCTGGAGGCCGACTTGGGGCTGGCCCATGTCGCCTTCAAGCTCGGCCTGCGGGATGAGGGCGGCGACGGAATCAATGACGATTACGTCGACGGCGTTCGAGCGGACCAGCATGTCGGCGATCTCGAGGGCCTGCTCTCCGGTGTCCGGCTGATTGACCAGGAGGTTTTCGAGGTCAACGCCGCACCGTCTGACCCAGACCGGATCGAGAGCGTGCTCGGCATCGATGAAAGCGGCCACGCCGCCCCCACGCTGCGCCGAGCCGAGGATATGCAGCGCAAGGGTCGTCTTGCCGCCCGCCTCGGGCCCGAACAACTCCACGACTCGCCCGCGGGGAACGCCGTGACCCCCCAGGGCCAGGTCCAACGATAGCGCGCCGGTCGGAATTGCATCAACGGCGGCGGCCTTTGTTTGGCCCAGGTGCATGATCGCGCCTTTGCCGTAGGCCTTCTCGATCTGTTGAATGGCCCGACTGAGTGCTTGTTCCCTCTTGCCGTTGCCTTGGTCGCTCATGGCTGGTCTCCATTCTGCTGAGGCCTGCGTTCGCCTTCGGTAAACAGGGACCCTCAGCCGGAGTCTGAACTTGCCCCACCGAGCCGCGCCCGCGAGACGACCGTATAGGTCGCGCCGCTGGGGGCCAGGTGCGATTGGAACAGAACGATCTCATCCACGCTCTGCGAGCCGCCCGTGAACACAGCCCGCTCGACTGCGGCTCGTATGCCCTTGGAGGCCCTGAAATCCTTCACGCGGGCGATGGTCAAGTGTGGCGTGAACCGGCGTGCTTCGCGCTTGAATCCAAGCCGCGAGAGCGTCTGCTCGCACCGCTGTTGGCACTGGACCAGCCGCCCGGTAGGCTCCCGGACGCCGACCCAGACTATACGGGCTGAGCCGCCCGGCGGAAAGCAGCCCGTGCCGGTCACTTCAATATCAAACGGCTCGACCTGCGCGGCAGCGGCCGCGACCGCGTCACTGGCCCGCCGGACCGTCTCGTCGGGCACCTCGCCCAGGAACTGCAGAGTCAGGTGGACCTGTCTGGGATTGACCCAGCGGACGGCGCTGTCGAGCTCGGGGAGCTGGCTCTGCAACTGGCCGAGCCGATCCTTGATGGGCTGCTGCAACTCGATGGCTACGAAACAGCGCAGATTAACTCCTCCTCAGCCGTGGTCCGCTGCCCGGCCCCGTTGGCATCGCCGAGGCCGAAGGCGCCGACCCGCCCGGATCAGCAGCGCTAATCAAAACGCATCATATCGCAGAATCGCTCGAGACGACGATCGACGTCATCCCGATTGATGTTTCTGAGCGCCTCGATCGAGAAATCTTCGATGGCGAACGAAGCCGCGATCGTGCCGTGGGCGATGGCGGCCTTCAGCTCGCGCATGTTGAAGAGACCTTTGCCGGCCAGGTAACCCATCATGCCACCAGCGAAACTGTCGCCGGCACCGGTCGGGTCTTTTAAGTTGGTGGTGGGAAAGGCAGGCAGCACGAAGATCATGTCGGCGGCAACGAGCACCGTGCCGTGCTCGCCTTTCTTGATGACGACGAATTTGGGGCCCCAGTCGAGCATGCGCCGGCCCGCAGAGACCAGATCCCTCTGCTCCGTCAGGAGCCTGGCTTCGGCGTCGTTCAGCACGACACCATGAACCACAGACAGTGTCTTGAGAAGCTCGTCTCGCTGCGTTTCGATCCACAGGTTCATCGTGTCGCAGACGGCCAGATTCGGCCCGTCGAGCTGTTCGAGCAGGTCACGCTGCAGAACGGGATGCGTGTTCGCCAGGAACACGAAGGAGCTGTCCCTGAAGGCCTCGGGAATGCTGGGGCCGCGCTCGGCCAGAACGTTGAGCTGGACATTGAGCGTCTCGGCGAGGTTCATGTCGCCTGCATAGCTGCCTGTCCAGCGGAAGGTCTTGCTGCCCGAGCGGGTCTCCAATCCGACCAGATCTATCGGTCGGCCGGCGAGCGCGTCCCGGTACGCGCCGGGGAAATCCTCGCCCACGACGCCGACGAGCCGAACGGGCGTGAACAAAGAGGCAGCGAAGGCAAAGTAAACGGCCGATCCGCCGAGCACGTCGTCTGCCTCCCCGAGCGGGGTCCTGACGCTGTCGATGCCGATGCTCCCGGTGACCAATAAGCTCATCGATCAGGCTCAGCCGCTGGCCTGGGGGTTTTCGTCCCGCAAGCGCTTCCCGCCTGCCCTTGCCGGGACCATAGGTTCCCGCCCGACGGGCCCGATGCCAGCTCTTCCGCGCCGATTGGGGAACGTATCATAGATAGGCGGCCATGACCATGCAAACGTTACGCGGATCCCCGCGTGCCGGCGGCGGGCCATTCAACGCCCCGATCCAAGACCATGGACCCCGCAGCTGCAGCGCAAGACGCGTGGCCTCGCCCGTCCGATCAGATCAGTCGCTGGATTCCGACTGCGCGAAGCGCTCCAACGTGGCCCGTATGCGCCGCAAGCTCGCGTCCCTGCCAAGCAGCGCCAAAGTGTCGAATATCGCCGGGCTGACGGTCGTGCCGCTGACCGCGACGCGCACGGGTTGAGCGACCCGGCCAAGTCCCACCCGACGACGCTGTTGGACGCTTTTGAGCAGCGTCTCCACGCGATCTGCCGACCAGTCCTGCAGCGCCTCCAACTGAGGAAGCAATTCGCGAAGCATGGCAAAGCCGGCGCCGCCCGCCCTGGCGAGGACCTTCGCGATCGCCTTTTGATCGTATTCGATCTGCTCATCGGGCAGGAAGATGAACCGGGACTTCTCATCGATGTCGCGGAACGTGCGGAAGCCCTTGTTGGCCCGGATCAGTCGCCGAAGGGTCTTCTCGTCAGCCGCGCCAACGGGACTTCCGCCGACGGCCAGGTAGTCTCGCAGACCAGCCAGGAGCCGATCTTCGTCCGCGGCCGCATTCGCGTCGGTGTTGAATGCCAGGAGCTTGTCGCGATCGAATTTCGAGGCCGTCTTGCGGATGCGATCGACACTGAACAGCTCAGTCAGCTCGTCGCGAGTGAGCTTCTCGCGATCGTGGCCGGGCGACCAGCCGAGCAGCGCGATGAAGTTCACCAGCACCTCGGGCAGGTATCCCGCGGCTCGGAAATCATGAACGTCGATCTCGGGCGGCTGCTCGCCGCGAGCGATTGCCTTGTCCTTATCGCGCTTGCTCATCTTCGAGCCGTCCATGTTGAAGATCAGCGG
>CAYGAN010000075.1:0-20544 GCA_964347585.1 uncultured Planctomycetales bacterium
GAGCGTACGGAGCGACGCGCTCCGACCCTTCGTACATTCACCGCATCGGCCTTCACGCTGCCTCCGGGGATCGAAGGAGATATCCACTTTGTCGGGGACGTCCCGTACGGCAGAAGCAGCCACATGTGCGGCGACCGCCAGGTGACAGGGCTTTTCGACTGTATCGCTGGGGCATACCCGAATGCGACGATGAGGTTCGTCATGCCCCGTGATGCCGCCGAAGGTGTCCTGAGAGAAACGCGAACCGTGGCCACCAAGAGCATGCCATGCAGAAACGCCCGTCTCATTGTTCTCGGGACCCCCAACAGGCTTAACACATGAAAGCTCGTGAACAGGGCAGGGCGGAGCCAGGGAACAACCGCATGGAGCAGACGCGGCAGCCCGCGCCGCTCACGCAGGACGTTCGCTCCCATTTGACAGGAGGGCTCAATGCGTCTAGCTGCCAATGTCTTCGATGTCTGGGTTTTCCGCAAAGGTGACCATGGGATCGAGTACCTCTTGCTTTACACGTCCCAGACCAAGGCCGACCGCTACTTCAACGGTGGACGATTCTGGCAGATCCCCAGCGGCTTTGTCGAAGACGATGAGGATCTGGTCATTGCGATCCAACGTCGATTGAGTGCATTCGGTATCGAGGCTGCATCGATCTGGGCCGCTGAGCACGCCTACATCATCTACAATCGCCGCTTCGCCGAGATGCAGATCATCGGCGTCTATGCCGCAGAGGCGCAGGGAAGTGACGTCCGTCTGGATCCGGAGGAGCATTCGGAGTTCGGCTGGTTCTCGTTTGAGGAATCCCTGAGTAAAGTCCATTTCCGCGGTCTAAAGGACGGGCTTAACTCTACGCGAGCGTACATCACCGGTGTCTCAGAACCAGCCAGAGAGCTTCGACTCAAGTGAGTATTGGCAGCAGCGAACCAGCTCTTCGAACGAACGCGGTGAGGCGTGCGGTTCACGCGGGACGTTATGCCATGAGGAACAAATACATTGTGTATGACGACGTAGGTCCAGGCTACTTCGCCCGGCTGGGTGGCATGCTCGTATCCGCTGTGGCTCGATCTGGATTCGCTACCCGACGGCCCGCGTGCGCGAGGTTGGCGGTGACGGACCCGAAAGGGACAAGACATGCCCACGCTACCGCGAGGGTATGGCAGTCGACACTCGGCGGGTCAACGACGGGGTCATTGCGCTGGAGTGAAATCCTATGACAATCGAGGAATTCCTGATCTGGGGTCTGTTGGTTTTGCTCGTACTGTGGTCGTCCGTGCGCCTCAAAGAGACGGTTGACCCAACCGACGTGTTTCGCCTGGAGCGCAAAATCGACCACCTCCTTAGACGCTTTGATGTTGATCCGAAGGATGCGGAGACCGTTCAGCCATCCGTTGAGGTTCTCGACTTGATCAAAGCCGGGAACAAGATTGGCGCGGTAAAGAAACTCCGCCGGGAGGCCCGGCTGACTCTTCGAGAGGCCAAAGAGATCGTGGATCACTTCGAGGCTCGCGACCGCACAGCCTGACCTGCCTGTCCAACCGACTGCCGGGTGGCGTGCTCTCGAAGTGGCGTGAGCATGCTCGCGCCGCTAGCCCGGCATGAGCATGATCGCCTTGCCCTCGACCCCGTTGGCGAAGAGCACGACCTTGACGATGATCCAGAAGGCCGCGGCGAGCGTGTCGCCGATGACCAAGCCCAGGAAGAGCGGACGAAGCTTGTGGTACAGCGACGCGCCGCCCAGTCGCATGATGATAGTCTTGCAGGCCCAGGCGATGAGTATCGAGAACCAGAATGCGTGCATCGGGTAGGAATTGGCCACGATGTAGCCGATCGGGTGCAGCGGCCATCGCTGGAAATTCAGCCGGAGCACGCTGAGCGCTACGACAATCCCCGCGCCCGTCGCGACCCGGAGGTGGCTGCGTGTCTTTTGCCGGTCGAATTCCTCCGGCGATTCTTTCAGGTTGCCGAAGTTGACGGACGCGTTGTAGCAGATCCGCGGCAACCAATAGGTGGCCCAGCCGTCCGTCGTACTGCCCCCATACTTGTAGCACGCGAACAGGTGCACCCAGGCGGCCAGAACCAGTGCCAACAGCATGCATCCGATCCATGCGGCGAAGAGTCCCCGCCGGCGCTTGATTTGGCCCGAGCCGTCGGCCATGCGGACCGAGTTGAATACGTAAGGAACCATTCCCTCGCGCTGGTCCATGGTCATTGCGATCGTCGTAAAGTGCAGCAGCGTGTGCGTCTTGACGTCGATCAGCTCGGGGAAGGCGCCCGCGGCGAAGTTGTGCGGCCAGCACTTGTACTGAACGAAGAGCAGGCCCGACTCGCACACCACCCGTCCGATGACCAGCCACAGGAGATACACGATCATCACGGCGAGCACGGCCAAGTGCGGCGCCATGCCGGCGCGCGTCAGCCAGACGGCCGAGATGATCCAGCAGATGATCAGCCCGATGGCGGCGGCCCTCTCGGACATGTACGCGTCTGCCTGTGAATCGCTGTCTCGGCGCCGCCAGATGGACGCGATCACGCGCGCGAGGTGCCTTCGCCCGATCCAGATGATCGTCAGGGCCATCGCGATGTACCCGCCGATCTGGTTGTCGTCGTAGGCCTGCTCGATCGGGTAGTTCATGGTCCAGGCGACCATCTGCACGAGGGCATGTATGACCACGAAGCCCCACAGGCTGAGCGCCATCTCGCGCGATATGAAAAAGGCCACCCCGATCGCGGCGAAGTAGATTCTTCCGGCCTTGATGTGACCCGGCAGGTAGCGCCAGGGCTCGTCGGCGAACGCGGGCCAGAGATTGTACCCGGGGAAGTCGAGCGGCCAGCCGATGTAAGGCGGGCGGGGGATCTCCGGGTGGTAGATTCTCAGCCCGTACCAGAGCTGCAGAATGATCACGACCGCAGCGACCGACCAGAGCAGCTTACTGCGGAAGAGCGAGTTGAGCAGTCGTCCCTTCTCCGGGGGACGCAGCAGCTCGAGCGATATGATCGCCAGCGGGAAGGAAAGCTTCTCGTGTTCCGCCCACTGGCGACGGAAGACGGCGACCATGAAAAAGACGCCGAGGAACATCGGTACGATGAACAGCGACCAGTACAGGGTCGGTCGCCACCAGGCGTACCAGGGGATGGAGACTCCCCCTTGGTAGAAGTCGTAAACGATCGGCTTGTTCTCCGGGTCGGTGCTGGGCACGAGCCAACTCGGTAGGTACCCGATGACGTCCGCCCACATCGGGTTGGCCGCGAGCAGGTAGAACGGCGCGATCTGCTCCTGGGCCCAGTATCGATGGAACCCGCTCGTGGGGATGGCGCAGACCGCGAGCATCATGGTCATGATGACGATGAGCTCGGCGGGTGAGAAAGGTCGGATGGTTCCAGCCCACCGTTCCAGTCGTCGGCCAAGGAACAGACACGGCAGGGCCGCGAGAAGTAGGAACCGCAGCGACGCGGCCGGGAAGTTCGTCTCCTCTCCGAGCGCTCGGCCGGCCGCCGGCGTGAGTGCGACGCCAATCAGACACGCCAGCGCGACGATGGGGGTCAATGTCGGCGCGCGTCTCCGCAGCGGCGGAATGAGCAGAGAAGCCAACACGGCCACGATCAGCAGGCTCACCCAAGTCGGCGGGAACGCGTTTTGTGGATCGCTGCGAGGGATCAGCTCAGGCAGCCCCACGGCGGTCAGGGAAGTCAGCACCGCCTCAGGCCACAACCCCGCGACGGTCAGACAGATGACGACGGCGAGCGGACCAAGCCAAAGACCGCGAGGGCGAAGCCACGGCAAGGTTAGCCACAGTCCGGCCAAGCCCACCAGAGCCAACCCGATCAGACCGTACACCAAACTCAGGGCACCGCCGCTGAGACCGGGTGTGATCTGCTCAAAGGCCTGCGTGAAGGGACCCGGCTCGCCGGGGCCCGCAATGAGCCAGCGAGCGGTCTTGACCAGACCCGCCGGGCCGGCCCAGGCAACTACGACGGCCGGGAGCAAACCGAGCCAGCGGATGAACACGCGTGACGGATCGAGCGGAGCGGACGTTTGGGGCAGGCGGCGCAGGACCGCGTTGACGGCCAGGACCATCACGAGCATGAAGAACACGACGCCCACCGGGAAATGGTTACCGATCAGCATGGTGTTGTGTAGGACGGTCTCGTTGAACGGCGCGAAGAGGCTGATGTATGCAACGCCGATGAGCCCTATGATCACCGCGCGCAGGCTGACACCGTAGCGGCGCAGGGGTCGGCCTGCGTCAATCTGCTCGATGCCGCCGGCGAATTTCCCCGTGATTTGTCTCAAGGAAAGCAGCTCCGGACGGAATGTTGTATTGGACCCTCGCCGCACGGGGCCGGGCGCCGGAACGGAGGGACGCGGGACTTTTCAGCCCACGAGCAGTCGAGCGCCGCGCCCACAGCCGGCTCAATTGGCTGATCAGTAGGGCATCTGGAAGATCGCCTTTGATATCAGAACAAAACCGAGTGCGAGCATACTGATTAGACCCATGCCGCAGGAGAATCCCGCCAGCAGCACAGGAGCATATTGTCGCCAGGTCGCCCCGTAGCGCTTCAGGAACACGTAGCGTCCGACCAGGGCACCGATGAAGTGCGGGATCACGATGTGCGGCCACGTCTGTCCGATGCCGCGGACCGCGCCGTAAACGAGCATGATCGGCAGGCCGAGCTTGGATAGGATCGCGTAGGTCATAAGCGACGCGCCCAACCCGATGCCGATGACGGGAGGGCGAAACGCGTAGGCGAAGATTCCGCCGCCCTCCTGCGTGGCCGAGTACGTGATGCTCATGTTGAGCGCCTGCAGGTGCCACATCTTCTCGGCGAACGGATAAACATTCGAGGGTACGGGCGCGAGCCGCCAGATGAACTGGCTAAAAAGGATGCTAGTGACGATCACGATGGGCAAGATCGTCAACTCCGCCTTAATCAGACTCGTGAACTTCGTGCCCGTCAGTTCGACCTGCCTGAAGTGCACGACCTGCGCGCTGTAGTTGTGCAGGGGGATGGGGGCAAACCAGATGTCGATTCCCTGGTAGCCCGACAGGATGAACACCCCCTCGCGGACGAGCGGTATGTCCACGTGCTGTCCGACGATGCCCTCCATGCGCGCCGAGACGTACGAGATGATCGGGGTGTAGATGAACCCGTATCCGATGAGCCAGATTGTCTTGAAGTTGGGGACAAGCCAGAACTTGCAGAGGCAGATGTAGGCGGTGGTGCTGGCCAGATACAGGCCGATGCTAAGAAAGAAGTTGATGTCGCCTCTGCCGGCGGGCGGCTTGAACAGGCGCGACCAGTCGGCTTTGGGCCCGGCGCCTCGTTCAGCCGACGCGCGTCGCAGGGACGACCAAACGTGGTAGAAGCCGATCACTGCGATCGCGAACGCGATCCCGATCCCGAAGCTGTAGTAGAAATCGACGGTGTTCAGGAAAGACGTTCGGATCACGTCGTCGCCCGGAGACCAGCTTCGTAGTTGGCCGATGCGCTGCAGGAACGGGTTGAGCGCGACCGTGATGCCGAACCCCACGAGCTCGCCGAGCATGGCGGAGAACGGCAGGACCATCCCGACGAGGAAATGCGTCGCGTCCAGAGATAAGGCCATGGGCACGGCGGGCAGGATCCTCTCGGTATCGGTCGTAAAGTCGATGAACGGGATGGGGATCGGTTTGATCGGCTCGTGCAGAAAGACTCCGGTGACAGTGGGCACGCCCATGTAGATCAGCCCGAAGGCCAAGCCCAGCACGCTGCCGATGGAGAACACCCGCCATCGCCACGTTTCCTTGCCTTCGGAGGACTCGGCCAGAGCCGTGACCCCCATGGCCCCGACCGGCGCCATCGGAAACGGCAGCCGTTCCACGTCGGAGGTAATCCGATAAAGCGCGTAGCCGAGCCCGAAGTAGTCGATCCGCGAGATGACCTGGGCGAGGATGATCACGGTGATGGCAGGGACCCAACCGGCGTGGAAGAACGTGCGGAGGTTGAGCACATCCTGCGGCGGTGCGTACCACTCTGGGAACTGACCGAGGAAGCCGAAGTCGCGAGCGGCCTCGGACTGCACGTAGTACTGATTCCAGAGCAGGCCAAAAAAGGGCGAACCGATCGCCGCGCCGGCCATGTAGTACAGCACGAAGATCTCGGGCCGCTTCATGGTGGTGAACGCCCGGCGGGCAACTTCGATGAAGAGGATGACGGTGACCCACCGTGCAGCCGGCCCGAGATCCCCGCCGGCCACGAGCGACATGTACATGCTGCCCGGCATCATGACCAGGCCGACGAAGACCGCACCGATGACGCTCTTGAGGTTGTATCCCTCGTCCCACTTGCTCGGCGGGAGCATCAGGTCGCGGAATACGGCCAGCTCACGGTCTTCTTTCACGTAGCCGCTCCTGCCGGCTGCGCCGTCAGTTGCGCGAACAGCTTGCGAGACATGTCGATGTAGCGTTGGATCTTCTCGTCACCGAGCGACCGCCACAGCAGGAACTGCTTGCGGAGCTCAACGATGAAAAGGCGGTTGCTGCGTAGCCACGGCACCTCCTGGCCGGCCTCGCGTCGGAGGGAGATCGCGACGCGGTAGATGTCCTCTTCATCGTCGGTGGGGGTGATCTCCAACTGCATCGTTTGCATGATTCCCAGGTCAAAGGGCGCAAGCCAGACCTGTGCGACGAGTCCGCGGGCGTCGGTGTCGGTCTCAATATATGGCTCAACGGCGCCGGTGGAGAATCGGCCAAGGGTGGTTTCGGTGTGCGCTGCGAGCCACTCGCTCAAATAGGCCAACACACCCTCAGCCATTGTTCGGTTGACGGTGAAGGGCAGCTCCGTGGCGATGACGTTGTTGACCGGCGCCGGCAGCTTCCAGGTGCGCTCGACGCTCGGCGCCGCCACGCGTGAAGCGACCTTGGCCGGCCAGACCGAAGAGAACAGCACAACAACCATGACCATGATCATGGTGTAGATCGCGGCCAGGCTCGAGTAGTTCAACGTTAGTCCCCCGATCAGTTGGTGGCGAGAAATGACCGTGCCGATCCCCTGGCCGAGAATGTAGCCGGCGACGATCCCGAGGGTCCCGAAGGCGGCGGCTTCGGCGACGAACAGCGCCCCCACGTGTGGAGGCGCCAGCCCGAGCGACATGAAGACGGAGATCTCACGGTGTCGTTCGTACACACAGTTGAGCATGGTGTTCAGGATGATCAGCGCACTGATGATGAGCGGGACGGCGATGTTGCCCAGCCCTCTTAGACCCGTGTACGTGGTTGCAGCGCAGAGGTGGATCTCTCCGTTCTGGCCGGCATAAATGGGCCGACGGAGCTCGGCCGCCAGACTGTCCGCCATCGCGGTCACCTGGCTTGGATCGTGGGGCATGATCATGATTGCTCGCAGCCAACCGCCCAGTTCGATAGCGCGCCTGGCACGGACGATGACGAACTTCTCGGGCGGGAGGCTGAAATAGCTCTCACCCTCCGACAGCTCGGTAACGTCCATTTCGGCTTCGATTCGGGCCTCGGCTTGTCGTTCCAGACCCGTCAGCTTCGGCATCCTCATGAAGTCAACGGGGGCGTACGTCTGTCCGTTCTGGTAGGTCAAGTTGCGGATGTGCCGCTCGTCAATGATCCCGGCGACGTGGAAGTCCCGGCCAAAGAGGCTTACACGGCTGCCGGGACGGACCTCAAGCTGTTCCGCAACCCTGCGGGCCAGCAAGATAGCGTCCTGGCCGCTGTTAAACGTCTGGATGTCTCCTTCGGCCAAGGCCTCGCCGAGCTTCATCGCGTTCGCTTCGGCAGGCTCAATGCCCATGGCGGTGAGCACGCCGGTCGATCGTGCGTTGAGATCCGCGGCGAAGAGGTAAAGCTGTATCTCCGTCTGAGACGCCTCGTTCATGAACGTGACCCAGTAGTGTGCGGTGACGGCGGCGCGGTCGCTGTACTTGGTCTCAAGGTGATCGATGGCCCAGAGCGGCAGCGGCTTCCATTTGATGCGCTGTACCATCATTCCGTCGAAGGGCGCTTTGGCATGGCTGATCTCGAATCGGATCGGGCGAAGTTGCATCCGGGTGCTGGTGAAGCTGAGGATTACGAAGGTTACCAGGATCAGCGTCACGAGCGTCAGGGCGGTGCGCATCCGTCGGCGTCGCATGTTCGAGATGCCCAGCAGCATGGCACGATGGATGACGTCCGATCGCTTGAAATCAGCCATCTGGTCGTCCCGTTCGCCTCGTGCGTGGCGGACCTCCGTGCGGAACTTGCCGACCACGATCCAGATGACCACCGAAGACAGCAAGAGGATCAGGAAGGCCAGCAGGATGGTCATGGGCGCCATGCTGAGCCTGAAGGCCGGATGGAACGCCCAGAGAACCGCAACCATGATGGCGAACACGATGGCGAAGCCTGCGATCTGGCGATAGACATTGACGGCGCCGATGAGCAGGCGCTCGGCGAAGTAGCTGAAGGGCGATAGTACAAGCATCAGGAAGATAACGGCGTGGACGGTGTCGTCGGCCTCCCCGCGGAGCTGGGTATAGACCTGAGCGGCCAGTGCGAGGCTCCGGTTGGCATATCGCCAGACTGCCGCACCCTTGCCGGTGTTCCTGGCGGCCTGGGCCCGTCGGGTCAGCTCGCGGGACTTCTCCTCCTGCTCTTCGATGTATTTGTTGATCACACCGTGGGTCTGAAGCTCCTTGATGCGCGCGTTGTTCAAGCGGCTGAAATCCACGGCCGCCAGCAGCGCGGGCGGCCAGATGAAACGCTCGGTGAGCGGGTAACCGATGCCTTCGGGCTTCTCGGCAGTGGAATTGGTCAGTATGAGCCTCCGTCCGGCCTTGCCATAGGCGGCCAGCAGCTGCCATCGTTCCAGGTCGTCGGGCAGACAGAGACTGCACTGTCCCCACTCGGCCAGCGCCGATACGTATCGGGGCTCATCGCCGCGCGCAGCCTCCAGCGGGATAATGGCGCCGAGGTCCTCGAGGTACCGCGGGTCGTGCAGACCGAAGATGGGGACCTGCACGCAATCGAACATGCTGCCTTTCCAGTTGGTCGCGTCGCCGCCCCGATCCCAGTGGGCGGCGAGGATCTCGGCGTTCCTGCCCCGGTGCATAGCCATGACGACCTGGCCGGCGTCGTCGATGACGTACGGTTCGAAGCGCATGGGCATCCACCGCGCGTCGCGCCCCATGATCGATTCGAACCAAAAGCGTCCCTCGGCGTCGGTGATGCGTACAATCCCGTCGCGCATGCCGATAGGGCGTAGCCAGTACGCGATCGGCCTCATCAGGACGACGGCTCCGGCCACGCCGAGGTCGAGCTTGCTCTCGCCGGGGCTCTTGATGGCGACAAGGCCGTCGAAATCCTTGTAAGTGTGATCGAGCTTGCTGCTGACGATCAGGTCCGGGTCTTGCAGGGCCTTGTCCAGAAGGTATTCGAGCATGGCGACCTGCGGGGCCACGTTCGGCAGATCGACGCGGTCCAGCGTGTCGAGGGGTGTATCTACGTAGGGCCGCATGTCCTCCGTCGTCACGAAAAGCAGACTGAGCACGCCGCCCGCCGTGGCGGCGTCAACGCCCGCGATCAGATGGAAGGGCAGGTAGCTGCGCCAGTCGCGCCGACCTGTGGTGGTCTCGGTCAGGTAGGTGGACTTGATTCGTTCGTCAAGGCCTGCCTCCAACGCGATCTCGCGGAGCTTTCGGCCATAGGGCACAATATGTTGCTGATGTGAGGTCCTGGCGTAGTAGGAATCGCTCAGAGGGCCGAACTGCATCCCGTGCGAGCTGAGCGCGATGCTGCATACCAGCAGTCGCTTCTTGTAGTCATCCTTTCCACCCAAGCCAAGCTCGGACAGCATGTCGATGTCGTTCTGGTACCATTCCAGGCGGCGTTCATACTCGCCGAGGATGCTGTCCATGCGGTCGCGCACGGGAGGAATGAAGGCGGTTATTGTTGATAAGTCTTTCTCATACAGGCGACCGTGATGCAGCTTGACGCGAAACGCCGTCAGGTTCGCACGAGCTTTGGACAAGCTGGGAATCTTGCCTGTGTCCGGGTACGTCAGCTCCCGCACTCTGGCCTGCAGGACTTCGACCTCTCCGGGAGGCAGGTCGCTACTGAGGAGTCGCTTCTCGGTCTTCTCGAGTTCGCGCCGCAGGTCCACGAGGCGATCCAGCTGGTCGGCCAATTCCCGCTTGATCTGGCGCTCGATGAAATCGTCCCTGAGTTGCCGATAGTCGCGGTCCTTGAGCTTGCCGATCAGACCGGGCTCGTCGTCGAGTGCGTCGCGGCTCTTCTGGAGGGCCCCGAGAGCTTCCGCCAGGGCCTTGGACTTGTCTTCCAGGGGAGCCTTCTCACGCGTCAGGGCGCGCAGAGCGTGTTGGGAACCGGACAGGGCCAGGCAATCGGCGCCGGAGAAGACCAGCAACAGACTGTATCTCGGTCTTGGGTGGAGCTGCGCGAAGTGGCGGGCCAAGTGCAGCAGCGCCGCGGCCGATACAGCTTGTTCGGCGCCGGCGGCCAGGTCGGGCACGACCGCCATGGCATCGTACGGGGCCTGGAGGATAACGAACTTGCTGGCCAGCTCCGGGTCAGTGCCAGGCACGTACGCGATCAGATTGTGCGCCACGAGCCGTTGCCATTTGGCGCGGCAAACCAAGCGGATCTTCTTCGGGTGCGGGCGGCGCAGAATCTCGGCAAGTTCGGGATCGTTGACGTAGAACCGCGGCAAGTTGATCGACAGGGGGACGAACTTCCCGTGGGCCTCGCGCCAGGTGGTTTCGGCTGGCGGCAGGAAAACGACCGCCGCAACTCCGTACATGGCCGCGAAGTGCCAGCGCCCGCCGCTGTTGAAATCCAGCACTGCGATGTTGCCGGGCAGTTTGTCGACGGGTAGTTCACTGAGCCGGCCCTGCCCAATGTAGAGAGCTTGGGCCTCGATGCCATCGGCTGGCGTGGCCACGATGTTGGCCCCGTTCGGCCAGCAGGGATAGACGGGCCAGCTCCGCCCGTCCTCAAGATAGAGTTGCGACTCGTGCGTGACCGGCTGGGCAACCTCGATCGGTTGGTCCCAGACCTTCGCAACGCCGGCATCTTGCAGCTGGCGGAGAATATAGGTTTGAGCGTGCTTGCAGGCTTCGTAACCCGCCAAGCGGGGGGACGGTGAGGCGATAGCCTGGAGATCGCGGCGGAGCTCTCGTTCCAGATCAGCCAGATCGCTGGCAGTGCCGTCGGCGGCCCACAATCCGGCCGTCGTAGCGACGACCATCGGTACCAGCTGCCAATGACTCACTCCGGATAATGCGCCAGCACAGTCACGAGCCGCCGGACTATACCACCCGCCAGCATGAGCGTCCACCGAGCTGAGCGGCCCCCCACAAGCGCGCAGGTACCACCGCTGCTATGGCACAGCACGGCGGCTTGTGGCGCGCCCAGTTTTCCCTTGGCTGGACGACTGATCCGCGGCATCATCTTGGCAATGTCGCAATCGCGCGCGGGCTTGGTGATCGTGATTCTGGTTCTTGGCGCAGCGCTGGCCGTCTTCGGCGGCACGAAGAGGGTCTATGACCATCGCACGCAGCAGTGGCACGAGGTCAACAAGTTCCTGGACCGGCACAATCTCGTGCTGGTGGGCAAGGAGGCCTCTTTCTTCGCGATCATGGCCATCGGCGCAACGTTCGTGATCGTCTCGGGTGGAATAGATCTCTCAGTTGGATCCGTTTACTGCCTGGCGGCCGTGACGGCGGCCATTTTCCTGAATCATTTCGGGCCGGGTTGGGACGGCGCCAAACCGTATCCGTTCTGGTCCGTCCCGGTCGGGATTCTGGTCTGTCTGGCGGTAGCGACGGCGTGTGGGGCGGTCAACGGCCTGATGATCGTGCATCTTCGCGTCCACCCGTTCATCATCACGCTCGGGACGATGGGGATCTATCGAGGCATCGCTCTGGTGGTAACCGGGGGCAATTCGTACGGCAACTTTCCGCCTGGTCTGACGAAGGATTTCATCCGACTCGATGTGGCGGGGATGTCGGTCATACCGACGATGATGATGCTGGCGGTGACGGCGGTCGGTGCGGTGATTCTGCGGCGAATGGTGCTCGGCCGGCACATCTATGCGATCGGCGGCAATGAAGAGGCGAGCCGATTCAGCGGACTACCTGTCGGACGCGTCAAGTTCCTCGTGTACATGCTGGCGGGACTGACGGCGGGGATAGCGGCCGTGATCATGCTGGGCTATTATGGCGCCGCCGCTTCGAACGTCGGAGAGGGCTATGAACTGGAGGTGATCGCCGCAGCGGTCGTGGGCGGCGCGAGCCTGGCCGGCGGCCGCGGCACCGCGCTCGGAGCATTGCTCGGAGCGATCATCATTCGAATGATCAGCAACGGGATCGTGATCCTCGACGTGGATGAGAACTACAGTAAGATTATCATCGGCATTGCCATTATCATCGCCGTCGTGCTGGATCAGGTGAACCTGCGTCTCCGCGCGAGGCGAATGGCCAGGAGGCCGGCGGCAGCCTAGGCGGCCCGGTTTCTTCGGAAACGTGGAGCCGCAGGTTGGCCAGTCGGACCTCGTGGTGCAAGCGGAAGCGTGCTTTGTCCGCGGCGGGTGTGGCAAACAAGAAGGAACGTCGATCGTGGTGAGGTGCTTGGCGGAGGACTGGACATGAACCGTTCGCTAGTTTGGACAGGCATTTCAATAGTTGGTCTGGCAGCGGCGGGAGGCTGTAAGCAGGAAGCGCCCAAGCAGCCGCAGGCCAAACCGACGACGCGCCCGGCGCAGGCGCAGCCCGCCAGGCCTAACCAGTATCTGATCGGGATGATTGCCAAGAGCAACAATAATCCCGTGTTCCAGGCGGCTCGGCGCGGGGCTGAGGATGCCGCACGCAATCTGGCAAAGCGGCACGGCGTCGAGATAAACGTTAGCTGGCGCACGCCGGACAAGGAAGATGCCCAGAGGCAGGCGGACAATCTGGAGGCACTCGTGAGCACAGGGGTCGATGGGATCATCATCTCCTGCTCGGATGCCAGTCGTGTTGAAAAGGCGATCAACGCGGCCGTGGACAAGCATGTTCCGGTGCTTTGCTTCGATTCGGATGCCGCCAACAGCAAACGGTTCTGCTACCACGGGGTGGACGACATCGAGTGCGGCAGGCGGGTCATGGCCGAACTGGCTGAGGCCATGGGGGGCAAGGGCGCCGTGGCGATACTGGCGGGCAACCAGACGGCACCCAACCTGCAGCGACGCGTCCAAGGGGTCCGCCAGGAGATGGAGAAGCATCCTGATATTCGCGAGGTGAGTGTCTTCTACCATGTCGAAACCGGCCCGGACGCGCTCGCGAAGGTCGAGCAGGTGCAACTGGCCAACCCGGACATCACCGGCTGGGCCATGGTCGGAGGCTGGCCGTTGTTCACCGACAAGGACTTGCCTTGGCAGCCGGGGCAGGTCAAGTGTGTCTCCGTTGATGCCCTCCCTCAGCAGCTCAAGTTCCTGCAGAACGGCCAGGTTCAGGTCTTGTTGGCACAGAAGGTCTATGACTGGGGCTACCGCTCGGTGGAGCTCATGATGGACAAGCTGATGAATGATAAGGCTCCCCCTGACGGGCACGACATCTCGCAGTTGGTGCGCGTCACGAACGAGAACATGGCCGAGTGGCGCGGCAAGTTGAAGCAGTGGGGACTGGAGTAGGCCTGGTCTAGCGGGCTTGTGCGCCGGTTCGAGGCGGTTGGCGCGATGAACGGGCTGCGACCTCTGATTCGATTCGACCGGATCACCAAGCGCTTCCCAGGGGTGGTGGCACTGGACAACGTCGGTTTCGAGATACAGCCGGGCCACTGCCACGCACTGGTGGGTGAGAACGGGGCGGGCAAATCGACGTTGGGCAGGATTCTGGCCGGAATCTACGAGCCGGATGGTGGCCGGATCCTCTTGCGTGGCCGGGCGGCGCGGTTCGACTCGCCCCTGGACGCGATGCGCGCGGGAATCGGGATCGTTCACCAGGAGCTTGCGTTCTGTCCCAATCTGACCGTGGCCGAGAATCTTTGCCTGAGCAGCTTGCCGAGCCGGTGGGGGTTTCTGGACCGGGCCACGATGCGGCAACGCGCCCGCGATCTGCTCGGCCAGATCGGCGCCAAGATGGACGTCGATCAGCCCGTGGGGTTTCTATCTACGGCGGCCGAGCAAATGGTGCAAATTGCGGCCGCGGTCGGCGTGGGCTCCTCCCCGGCAGCCCCGAACGACGCCGCCTCGATCATCATCATGGATGAGCCGACCAGCTCGCTATCACAGGCTGAGACCGACCGGCTGTTCGACTTGATCGGCCGCCTGCGACGGCGGGGCGCGACGCTCATCTACATCTCCCACCGTTTGGAAGAAGTCTTTCGTCTGTGCGATATGGTGACGGTGTTGCGCGATGGGCACTGCGTCAAAACGCTCGACACTGCTCAGACAAATCAAGACGAGGTCGTCCAGCTGATGATCGGGCGGTCGCTCGCGGAATACTTCCCCTCGCATCTGGCAGCGGAGGCCGGCGGAGAGCTGCTTCGCGTCGAGAAGCTCAGCTCCCCAGGCAGGTTCAAGGACATCAGTTTTTCGTTACGAGCTGGCGAGGTGCTCGGCTTGGCCGGGCTGGTCGGCTCCGGACGCAGCGAGATCGCCCGGGCTGTCTTCGGGCTTGACCCGCAGGCGACGGGCCAAGTCTTCGTGCGAGGCCGACCGACGCGGATCAAGAGCCCGGGCCAGGCGCTGCCGGCTGGAATCGGGTACCTGCCCGAGGATCGCAAGCGTCAGGGCCTAGTCTTGTCGATGGGCGGCAGGGCGAACCTGTCCCTGCCGATTCTGAATCGATTGCGACGGCTTGGACTTATACGCCAGCGGGCTGAACGGGCGCTGGCCCGGGAATACTTCGATCGCCTCCGCGTACGGGCCTCGGGTATCGACGCGCCGGTAATGTCCCTCAGCGGCGGGAACCAGCAAAAGATTGCGCTGGCGAAATGGCTGGCGAGCCGTTGCCAGATCCTGTTGATAGATGAACCGACACGGGGTGTCGATGTCGGTGCAAAGGCTGAAATCCATGCGCTGATCGACGAGCTGGCCCGTGCCGGAGCAGCGGTACTGATGATCTCGTCAGAGCTGCCCGAGATCCTCAACCTCAGCACCCGGATCATCGTGCTTCGCGGGGGACGGTTGGTCGGGCACCTGTCCCGGCGGGAGGCGAGCGAGGAATCACTGATTCGCCTGATGGCGGGAGTGCAGCCTGCCAGTGCTGCTTAAGCGTGTCCCGAATCCGGCAGATCGGCGCGGCCGGCAAGCGTGGCAAACACGCAGCGATGGAGTCTGAGTGCTGTTCTCGGCGCGGTGACCCCGGCGAAAACGTGGAAAGGAACCAATATGCGAAACTTGATGACGGCGACAGTGGTGGCATTATCGTGTTTCGTCGGCGGTTGCCAGAAGCACGACGAGCCCGAGACTCCTGCCCGACCTGTTGCAGCCCCATCGGTGCCGCGCGTCTGTTTGGCTACTACCGTTGGCCGGATCGTTATCGAACTGAACCCTGGGCGGGCGCCGACCACGGTGCAGAACTTCCTCGAATACGTTGATAACGGATTCTACGACGGCACGATCTTTCACCGCGTCGTGCGTCGCGAGGGGCGCAGCCAGATCGCTGTCATACAGGGCGGCGGAATGACGGCCGAAATGCGGCTAAAGAGGACTGGGCCCCCGATTCGCAACGAGTCGGACAATGGCCTGAAGAATCTGCGCGGAACGATCTCGATGGCGCGTACGCAAGAGTTGCACTCGGCCACTTCCCAATTCTTTATCAACGTTGCAGACAACCCTCTTCTGGATTATCCGTCCATGGGCGGGTACGCGGTGTTCGGGAAGGTGGTCGAGGGAATGGACGTGGTCGATCGGATCGCCGCCATACCGACGACCGGCCCGCAAAACGACGAACCCGTGGAGAAGATTGTGATCCGGTCCGCGCACCGCGTAAAGGCGACCGCAACGCGCCCGGCCAAGTGAGGACGCCGGCCTATCACAGCGCACGCCGCTCTATCTGGCCAACTTCGTCAGCATGTTCGTCAGTCGGCCGATCCGCTTGCTCCCGAGGCGCAGGACCAGCTCGAAGAGAAGGGTCATCGTGTTGGTGAACTGCAGCATGTTCTCCAGTCGCTCCAGATAGGCCTGGGCCTGTGTAGCCCGCTGGCCCTTCAAGGCGGAGCGCTGCTGGAGCACCATGTCGCGACACCGCTCGACGACGTCGATGACCGGCTCGATCTCGCGGCGTTTTCGCTCCCGCATGATGGTCTCGAACATCTGCCAAACGTTCAGCTCGGAGACGAAGTACTCCTTGCGGTCGCCTCGTTTGTGGACGCGGCTGATCAGCCCCCAGGCAGCAAGGTTCCGCAGGTTCATGCTGGCGTTACCCCGGGAGACCTGAAGTCGCTGCATGATATCATCGGTGCAGAGCGGTTCGTCAGACGTGTAAAGCAAGCCGTGTATCTCGGCCATGGTCCGATTGATGCCCCAGCTGGAGGCCATCTCGCCCCAGCGCCGGATGAATAAGCTCTTGGATTCCTCAACGACAGCAGCTGGCATGAGTCACCGCGCTTTCCGTACTGCCTGTCGCCCAACATACGCGAACGCGCGGTCTTTTTGAAGGACGGCCGGCGAAAACCTCGCCAAGAAGCGACTTGACGCCGGGCCCGCCGGAAGCTGAATTGACACAGGCTTTCTGCATGGACGGCTCGCACCGGCCGACAGCTTCGGCTATTCCGGCGCTCCGTGAGGCCCGGCGAGCAGGTCCGGGCGAGGTCTCACGTTGGCAATGGCGGCGAAGAACGCTGGCGCGTCCGCCAGCCAGTTGAGTGACCGGCGGACGAACTTAAATCTGCTGGGCGCTTTGCAGGCAACGCTGATTCGCGTGCGCCGCGGAATCGTGTGGGCCGCGGTCACTTCGGCCGCGTCAATACCGTGCTCAGCTGAAGGGGCAATAGCCGTGCAACTTCACCAGCCGGAATACATTTCGGACGTAGCGGACGAACGAATCATCTATTCCACACAAGAATGGGGCGCGTTGGGCATTAATACCGCCGCTCGACCTCCGCATGGGTCGCCCGCAAAGCTGCGCATCAAGGACAAATGCTACCACCGCGGATTGGGACATCATGCGAACGGCCAGATCTTCGTGGAATTGGCCGGCCAGTATAAGACCTTTGAAGCGGACGTGGGCGTGCAGTGGCAGGGCGGGGGGGTCGGCAGCGTCGTCTTTCAGATCTTAGTCGATGACGAGAAGCGTTTTGACAGCGGCGTGATGAGAGAGAACGACCCACCGAGGAAAGCTCACATACCGGTCGAAGGGGCTTATGACTTGTGCTTAGTGGCCAGCGACGCAGGCGATGGAATCACCTGCGATTGCGCCAATTGGGCCGACGCCCGGCTTATCCGCAGCCCGTCACCCGTGACGAAGCGCGGAACAGCAACCATCGACGTCGCACCTTTCGCGCGCGTCGCAACCTGGGACCCGAAGCGCATACACGGGACGCGGGCCAAGAGGACGGAAGAGTTCCCCGCGGAGGATCTGTTTCTTGCCTCAGAGGTGCTTGCCTCCGCGGATGGGACCTTCAGCGTGCCGGTCGCAGACAACGGGGCGGCCTGCATCGGACTGGAATGGGCTGAACGCCGGCTCATTCGAAGCCTCGCCCTGCAATTCGCAGATCCGAGAGGTGCTCCGCCCGTGGAAAACGCAAAAGTCCAGTACTGGACCGGCCGGTCCGCCTGGCAGGGAAGCTGGCAGCCCCTCGACGCCGACGTGGAAGCGCACAAAGATCGCTGGACGATCCGGGTCAATTACCTGGAAAACCCGGACGCTCGCGGCGGGATCCAAAAGATTCGCTGGGTATTCCCCGCACGTGGAGAGCCCGCCGTACTGCGCGCCCTGTCAGCCCATACCGCCTCCCCGTGCGACACTGCCCCATTACGCGTTGAATCGGAACGTCCGATGACCGGAAAGACCGGCGTCGTCGAGGTGTACAACGGTGCGCTCATGTCGCCAAGCGCTGCAGGCTCGCCGTTGCGGATCTCTTGGGACCTGTCGGCGCCGCTACAGCTCAAGGTTCGCTACTGCAAGCCGAGGCCCTGGAAAACAGACCGCACCGTACTTCGCTTTCGACTACCGGGTGCAGCGTTCGGCGTGGCCGTCGAAGATATCCTGGCCAATGACTGCGTGTACGTCCCACACGCCGGGGCATTCGTCACCCACGAGCATTCGCCCACGACCATTGCCCAGCACCGCTCAAAGGCTCGCACTCGCAGAACCGTCCTGCAGAGAGTGCGTGAAATGCCGGACCAGACCTTCGAGCAGGCTTGGGCGAAGGTGCATAAGCCCATCCAGGACAACGGTCCCATGATGCTTTCCCTGGCCTGCGACAACCGGAAGTTCGTCGCCCACCGCGACGGCGCGATCACGTTCGAGAGCTATGAGACGCCGGATCAAGCCGTCGTTCGGCCCCGAGACTATTCGTGCAAGCTGGCGCCTCGATTCGGCTCGGCAGGATGCAAACAGCTGACCCGCCACCTACACGGCGGATGGCTACCGGTTCCGGTTACGACCTGGGAGGAGGACGGCGTGACCTATCGGCAACGCAGCTTGGTCGTGCCGTACGACAATGAGCCGATTCCCACCGCACCGGACTGGCTGTACCCGCGGGCCCTGTGCGTTGTTGAATACACCGTCGAGAACAGCTCGCCGCGCGATGCCCGCGCGTCGCTGGCGCTGAGCTTCTTCTCAGACGTCAAGGGCAACCGGCTCGCCGAACTGGAGCAAGTGGAGGAGGGAACGATCGCCACAAAGAACGGACGCCTCTTGGCTTTCGTAGATGCCGCAGGAGCCACTCCTCTCCGCACGAAAGCCCAAGCTGGCACGCTGACGCTAAGCGGGACCCTCGCGCCCGCCAAATCCATACGCTGCTTCGCGTATCTGCCGGCTTGGCCGCTCAGCCCGGACGATTATGCGGTGCTCGAAGGGCGATGCGAATGGCTGCAGAACGTCGAAGCGTATTGGAGGTGCGTCCTCGCTCCTGCCATGCATGTCGAGTTGCCTGATCCCTTCCTCACCGATGTGGTCCGCGCTTCCCAGGTACATTGTCTGCTCGCAGCTCGAAACGAGGACCGGGGCAGGCGCGTCGCCGCTTGGATCGCCTCGGATCGCTACGGCCCGTTGGAAAGCGAGGCCCACTCCGTCATCCGCGGCATGGACATGATGGGACACCATGACTTCGCCCGTCGATCACTCGAGTTCTTCGTCGATCGCTACAACCCAGCGGGGTATCTGACGACCGGGTACACCCTGATGGGCACAGGATGGCACCTCTGGACGCTGGCGGAGCATTACGAGCGGACGCAAGACCGAGAGTGGCTCGGCCGGATAGCTCCCGAGGTCGCGCGGGTGTGCTGGTGGATAGCCCGGCAGTGCGAGAAGACCAGACAGCTGGACGCCCACGGCAAGAAGATGCCCGAATACGGCTTGGTGCCGCCCGGCGTTGCTGCCGATTGGCACCGCTACGCGTACGGCTTCGTTCAACAGGCACACTACTACGCCGGGCTCCAGCAGGCTGCGCGCGCTCTGGCCGACATCGACCACCCCGAGGCCCCCTCCCTGCTCGAACAGGCCGAGCAGTTCCGCGAGAACATCCTCCGGGCCTATCGATGGACCCAGGCGCGGTGCCCCGTGCTGCTGCTGGCGAACGGTGCGTGGGTACCGGCCTACCCCGGAATGCTGTACTGCTTCGGCCGGGTCGGCGACATTCTGCCCGGCGAAGATGGGAACCGCACTTGGGCGTACGACGTCGAGCTTGGCGCGCACCATCTGGTGGTCCTCGGTGTGCTCGACCCCAATAGCAGCGATGTGGCATGGATCACAGACAGCATGGAGGACGTCTGGTTTCTGCATTCCGGCATGGGCGACTACCCCGAAGCGGAAAGTCAACGAGACTTCTTCAACCTGGGCGGATTCTCCAAACTACAGCCCTACTACACCCGGATCACCGAGGTCTATGCGCTCCGCGATGACGTCAGGCCCTTTATCCGATCCTACTTCAACGCCATTCCCTCGCTTCTCAGCAGGGAAACCCTGTCCTTCTGGGAGCACTTCCGCAACGTGGGTGCCTGGAACAAAACCCACGAAACCGGGTACTTCCTTGCCCAGACCCGGCTTATGCTCGTCATGGAACGCGGGGAAGATCTCTGGCTCGCCCCGTTCGTCACCAACAACTGGCTCAAGGACGGTATGAAGGTCGTCGTCCGCAATGCGCCGACGCAGTTCGGCAGGGTCAGCTATACGATCACGTCTTCCACCGACCGCGGATACCTCGAAGCCGTCATCGACCCGCCCACGCAGACACCCCCCAAACAGCTCGTGATCCGGCTGCGCCACCCTGACGGAAAAACCATCCGAGCCGTGACCCTGAACGGCAAGGCCCACGAAGCTTTCGACGCGACGAAAGAGTGCGTCCTCATCAAGCCGATCTCCGAGACCATCACAGTCCGCGCCCTGTACTAACTCGATCCGGCACG
>CAYGAN010000076.1:0-11493 GCA_964347585.1 uncultured Planctomycetales bacterium
GAGGTGTCAGGGTACTACCCTTTGGCCCGGGCAGTCAGCAGAATGGTATTCCCGTGCCACTGGAGGACCGCTGGGGCTGGTGGAGCAAAAACGAGCCGCTCGTGTTCAAGCCGGGCAAGCATGCGGTTCGCGCTGCCCTTAGCGTCCAACCGGGGAGACCAGGAAACGGCAACTCCGTTCGAGTGGTCAGCAATCCCGTCGAGATCACAATCGAGCGCGCGCTGCCGGGGAGCGGGTTGTCGATCGAGGAGGTGGTCAAGGAGGAAGCCGCCTTCGCGGCGGTGTGCGAGGCGGTGGACGGCAAGGTGCCCGTTAGGGCGAGAACGGCGCCGGGTGTCTCTCCCTGGGCGCAGGTGTTCAAGGTGGTCGAGGTGCTTTTCGGCGAGGCGAAAGCGGTTGATCGCATTCCCGTTGACTACAAGGTGTGCGACAAAGCGGACTGCCGGGAGCGCGCCATCCGAAAGGGCGAACGCGTCATCTGGATCGGCCACACGCGGAATATGGGCTTTCATGGCCGGCTCTACGGCCTGAAGGCCGTGCCGGACACACCGGAGAATCGCCAGGCCGTCACGGCGGCAGCGGCGAAGACGCGCCCGAGCGTGGCGGAATCCGTCCGCAAGGCGGCGGCGTGGGGCGAGGCGGCAGAAGGTCTCCGGTGTCGCGTGCGCTGCGACCAGGCCGCTTGGAGTCCCGGGGAACGCCTGATTCTCAGGGTCGATACTCTCAACACCGGCGACCGAGAGATGGAACTGTACGTCCGTCCCCACTGGTGCAAAGTCGAGTTTGATGGCAAGTGGTACCACAAGCACTTCACACGGTACAGACACGCTAGCTTCGTGGAAAAGAAGAAGCTCGGCAAAGGCGGACGTCATGATGGACTGGAAATCCCATTGGCCGATTCTTGGCTGGCCAGCCGGGGCCATGACCCGATGCAGCTCTCACCTGGCAAGCACACGGTGCGTGTGCGCGTGAGTGCGAGGCCGACAGACGGCGCTGGGCCACTCTGGGTCAGTCCCATAAGTAACGCGATCGAAATCGACATCCTGCCTGCGGAAAGTGGGAAGGAGGCGACGTGGGGCGAGGCCGTCGAGGGCGTGCAATGCCGCGTCCGGGCCGAGAAGCGCACGTGGCCGAAGGGAACCGCACCGAAGCTGCTGGCCGATCTGCGCGAGCAGGGGCGGTCCAACGAAGGCGAACTGTTTAACCTGCCGAATGACAGAGTCCCGGGCGCCTTCATCTTCGTCACGCCTGCCCACGTCCAACACCTTCTGCTTGCATGCCGCGAGCATCGGTAGATCACTTGCGCGGTCCCTTACTGCCCGCGAATGCTGCCAATGGCGGTTTCTTCGATTCCCCACCCCGCCGAACCGATTTGCAGGCCCCCCTCGCGCCCCAGGCCATCATTCTCATTGATTATCACGTCCCAGCGGGTGTCCGGGCCGTAGGGAAACAGCGTCTTGGGGACCCTCAACTCGTAAACTGTTCGATTCGACGGGCGAATTCGGCAGACCAGGACGTCGATCGACACGCCGGGCGCGATGCCGGCTGCCCCCGTTTGCCTGAGTGGGGGGAGTATGAAAGTACGCGCCCCCGGCAAAGAGATCGGTTCGCGGTCCGGCTGGGGCGAGGCGGCTATGGCGGCGACGGCTGTGCCAAGCTCGAACTGGGGGGCGCCATTCACCAGCGCTGCCGTAAGCATGGTCGGGTCGGCCTCATCACTCTTCGCGCTGACGAAGAGGAGCGTCATGCTGTCCGATCGCCAGAGCCCAGGGGCCGGGCTGGCAAAGTGCACGTCATCGGTAACCTCCGCGCTCAAATAAACTGCATCGGCCGTTTGGCCAGCGCGCACCACCGCCGCAATGTCCTGTTTTCCGCCATAAGCGCGCGTTTTCCAGCGACTTCGGTGCGCGAAGTCGGGCTTCCAATCCATCAAGTCCTGTAGTCGTTGCCCGTATTGAACAGGCCAATCGGACAAGTCCCCGTCGATTGTTGGCGCCGCCGGCAGCTGCGGAACCTCCACGCGAGGCGGATTCTCCAGGTCGCTCGCCAATTTCAATGATGCGATTGCGTCAGGGTCGGCATCCGCGCGGCGGATCACTAGCTCACGGTCGCCCTGCGATACGCCGTTCCCGGGAACAGTTACGTTGTACAGGAAAGTGCAATCCCACAGCAGCAGTCGACCGGGCTGGTGCGATAGGACGTGCACCCACCTTTTGGGAAGAGCGATGTCTTTGTGCTGCTTGCGGACGTGGGCGTCGAATATCCGCACATGAGACACGTTTCGGATGTCAATACGAGCCGCCTCGGCAAACCGCTCGTCTTGTGTCAGCACGATCAGATAATCATCCGTGGGTACGATCACCCGACAGCTATCCAGTAACGTGCGGGTGCGCCAACGCTCACGTCCCTCTCGCAGGTCCACACACCGCAGCCGATGTCTTGGGAACCCGTACAAGAGATCGCCTGATATGCACCATGTCATCATCATCTGGGGGACATCGACCAGCGAGAGGCTTTCGCTGTCCCACACCGCCAGGAGCGGCTCGTGGTAGCGAGGCGGGTCGCCGTCGCGGCCTCGCAAGCAAACGTACCTGTCCCACACCTCCAAACGCACGCTTTGCGCCACCCCGGCAGTAAGGGGTTCGATCGGCTCGCCGACGAGAGCAGTCTTTTTGGCCCAATCGATGCGAACAGGCTGCACGCCGTCCACTAGAGCAACGTCCGCTGTGGCAGCATGGGCGTGCGGTCCGGCTCGGCCTACGACCAGCGACGGGACGACGGCCATCTTGACCTGTTCCTCGTGTGGGCCGGCGGCTCGGGCTTCCAACGGCTTCGGGGGGCGGGGTAAGGACAGACGAGCGCGCTCACTGCCCGTGGCCGGATCGAGTATTACCGCCGCATGCGCGCCGTTCTTGTCACGCCGGCCGCGTAGTTCGAGGTACACTCCCAAGCCTTGCTTACAGGCGCGAATCCCCCGGATGGTTCCGCCAGGGCGGGCCATCCATCGCAGCTCGCCCGTGTGCGCTCGATAGCATCGTACTTGACGCGCACCCCACCAGAACAGATGCTCGCCGTGTAGCACGACACCCCGTCCCGATGCTGTTTTCAGCGGCTGCGGCAGATGATCTTCCCAGAGGCTAGTGCCCGAGGAGGCGTTCAGTACGAAGAGATTGGCCTCATCCCACACTGCCACGTGGGTTTGATCAAACGCCGCCTCGCAGCCCCATGGCAGCGGAGAGAGTCTCTCCCACCGGAGCGAGGGGATCGGATCAATGTTTCGCATCTGGATCAGCTCTGACCGCAGCAGCATGTGGTCTGGATCGGCGTCGCTCAGTATGAAGTCTCCTCTGTTCACCGTCGGCAACGCCCAGCGAAGCCACTTGTCCTTTCGCGAAGGGACACGTGTATCCGCGGAGCTGCCCTGATCATTGCGCGGCAGTCGACACGTCACCCCTCCGCTCGGAGGCTTGTCGGCGAAGACGTGCAGAGCCGTTCTTGATGCGCCCACGAGCCGGTCGCCGAAGTCTAGTATGTAGCTGCACGCCTCGTCTCGGCTCCATGGCCGCCGGGAACGAATCTGTCCGTTAGACGGGTCCAGCACGAACAACGCCTGCCACGACGGACACAAGAGCCCTCGTTGTGACAAGGTCGGCAGACCGACAAGCCCGGATGTAGGCAGTGTTCTCTGCCAGACGGTGCTACCGTCGTTGGCACGGATCGCGCGAACACTCGTACCTTCCACCAAATATGCGTGCTCCGCATCGGCTGCCGCGATTGCCCGAAGATCCAAAGAGTGCTGTGTGTACCGTACTTGTCCGCTCGGCCGATCAACTGCCACCAACGAGTGACTGTCAATCGGCGCCAGCAGCACTTGGTCCCCCACGACGGCGACCAGGCCGGCAGGTCGGCTTATGGCTGCTCGCGTTGCCCACCGCGAGGCATTCAGCGCCACCTTCCGTGGATACTCGACGGCCCACTCCAGCGTGCCGTCCAGTACGTTGACTGCAGCCGCTACGCCTGCGCCGGTGCACAAGTAGGCCACCCCGTCGATCGCCGCCGGCGGCCCGCACGCCAAAGGTGTGTCGAGGTAGCGTTTGTTGTCGCGCACCGGCAGGGAGTTTCCGCTGAATAGGTGTGTTACCCACAGCAGCTCGCCGGTCTCCGCAGCGATCCCAACGACGTCAAAGCTCGCCATCAGTTCCATCGGTCGCCATGCCATCGCCACGACCACGCCCCGATGTACGACCGGGTCCGACGCGATCTGCATCTGTGCTAATTCAGGCAGTTGCAGGCTGCTCCAGAGCATCGCTCCGTCCGACCGGCGCAAGGCGAAGAGACCGCCCGCATAGCGTCGGGTATCGTGATGACCCCAGGCCAAATGGCAGTACACTCGGTTGCCGACGGCCGCTGCGGTACGCGCCCGCGCGCATTCGATGAATTCCTTTTCCTTTCGCTTCTGCGCGGGGTACGTCATTGAGTTCTCTTCGGGAGCATGGAACGCCCACAGGGTGCGCCCATCCACCGCATCTACCGCCTGTATCACGTCGCCCATGTTGAGGAGCACACATCGCCGCACGCCCGCGGGAATGCAGGGGACGAACTCCTCCGCGTAATCCAGCGCTTTCACGCTCTCTCTGGCGTACCAGCGAAGTTGCCACTGGCGTAGGGGCAGTCGAGCGCGAACCAGCGGCAGTCGTGAGGCCGCAGCCTTGCTCACATCGAGCGACTCCTTCGGCGCTCGGGCTTCCAACGGCGGGGCCTGCCAAGACTTCACCCAGTCCTTCAGCGAGCGCGGGCCACCCCCGGCACTGACTCGAAGATCAGGAATAGCGTCAGCTGACAGTCTCTCGCCAGCTTGGGTTCGACTGAATAGCTCCTTGGCTAACAAGATCGGCGGCGTGTTATCCGGTTCGTCCCGCAGGGCTTGGCCGTAAAAGAGAGAGGCCAGGCCCGGCATGCTAGAGCGCAGAAGTCGGTCGGCGATTGCAGTGTCGATCTGCCGTTCCACTGCCGGAAGCGGATGGTGAAATCGAAATGCTGCCGACGTTCGCCAGTCGGCTCGTTCCGTCAATTCTGCAATTCTCTCGTCGTACTGTGCTGCCATCGCGGCGACTGCGTCCGGCGGGAGCTGGCGAATGGCCTTGCGCAGCCAAGCCCGTGCTGAGAGCCACGTTCTCGGCGTGTGGCCGCATTCCACCGCAAATCGCAGCGAGAGGTTCCGGTCGAGCAGAGCGCAGGCCTCCATCCACGCGCCGGATTGGCCGAGTTGCAGCAAGTGCGTCAACTGCGCCACGAGAGTTGGGTCGGACTGGGGGAGCGGATCGGACATTCTTGGGAACTTGCAGAGCCCCTCGCCGTGCCACGCTGCCCAGCGACGATCGTCTTGCATCACACGCGGCAAGATCTCTCGATATACCGCGAGCGCGTCTTCGAGGCGCCCGCTGTTGAAGTACGTGTCCGCCAGCATGAAGAGCGCGTCGATTCCCTCCGGTGTCTTCCGCAGTTCGTCGGCCATCGTCTCGACCCACGAGGCAGCGCGGGCATAGTCTCCTAATCCACCTCGACATGTCTCGATGAGTCGGCGCGCGAGCTGCCAGCGCGTGGGGTGACCGATCTCTGGCAAGGCCAATGCTTGGTCCAGAACGGCAGCCTCAAGGTGGTATTCCTGCAGGCGATGGTGACGATTGGCCTGAGTGATTAGGGCATGTGCTGCCGCCTGTGTGGTCGAGATGTGGCTGGCGGGCCTCGTCGTCTGCTGCCCGCACGTAGGCGAAGCGACTGTCGCGAGTAGGATGTTCGCAGCAAAGGTCGTTAAGCCCGTGCGCACATTCAACTTCGAAGGCTCCGTGGCACCACGCGAGCTTTGGCCCGACGCGCCTCTTGTTGCGGGCCGATACGAGATTCTCCGCCCGTCGTGTTCACCGCGTCGTCACCCGGGAGTTAGCGATCGCTCGGCCCAAAGCTACGAACCTCTTAGCCGAGACAACTCTGCCATTCTACATATTCGGCCAACCTGCTGCGCCGGGGGTCGGCAACGAGGCCCATTGTGTGCTACGACGGCTTCGGCTGCCAGGCGGGACAAGTCGCGTCGGTGGATAGCAAGCGCCGAATATGATGTTGGCGAGTTGTTTGCCGGTGTCGGGCTCGTTCTGACGAATGAGCGGTCAGCGGAAGAGAAGGTAGCGGACCTTCCATGACCGACGCGGCACGTTGCGTGCATCAAGTTCCGGATGGCGGAGCTTGCCGCGCGGCGCGGCGCATGAGCCGCGATCCTAAGCCGCATCAAGCGTCTGCTCTGGCCGGCACCGTTTCGGGAGCTGGTATGCCGGGGTAGTCCTGTCGAGAGGACGCCCGCGTGCTGACGCGTGCCGTGTAGCTCCGGGCCCGACAGACTACGAAGGTGTCGTCAACCCGCGCACAATGCAGGGCTTACGGATTGCCGCCGCGACAGCTGCATTGGTCAAGATGTTCTGCAAGAATGGCTCGCACCAGCCAGTGGACTGTGGTATATTGGTATCGGTAGAGCTGGGCAACTCGGCGAGGTTAGCGCTTGGCTTGGGAACTGCGCTTCAGTTGTCCTCGCGCAAGCTGCGAGCTTGGGCGGGCAATTCGTGCGTTCATGTGCCGGAGGATTAGTCGGTAAGGGCCCAAAGCTCGGTTGACCAAATCAGGATAGCGCCCCCGGCGGCCTGCCGAAACGGCGAGTCGCGATACCGTTCACATCAAGGGGCCAGGAGGTGCGAGATGAAGACGCTGGTAACTTCGGTCATGGTGTTGGTCTGGACCTGGTCGGCCTTCGGCCAGATGAATCTTGTTGCCGACGGCAACTTCGAAGACCTCAACTGTGTCGTGCACTGTTTCGAGGGCAGCGCTTCGGATCTGCGGGCTGCAGGACATCTCGTGGAGGACCCGGGCAATTCAGACTACGAAATATCGCCGCCCGAGAATACCTGTCCGTGGAAGTTGTGGCGCGCCAAATGGGGCAACACGGAGCAGTGGTACTTCCAAAGCGACCCCAGCACGACCGACGGTGGCAGCTACGGCCTGAAGCTGACCTTCGAAGGTGGCGGGACGGGTTCGTTCGGTCTTTATCAGGAGTTCACGGTTGTCTATAACGGCAACCCCGTGATCGTGGACTGGGACTGGCGCGGCAAGTGTGTCGGCTGCAAGAGCTGGTGGGAGGTCATGCTTCTGCCTACGCCATGGAACGCCAACGACGCCGACCAAGGCGGGCATCCGCACGTGGATCAATTCGTCCTGGAGAAGTGGGAGCAAGGTTTCGGGGGAGCTTGTCCGGGCGCCAGCGACGCCTGGGAGAACGTGGTGGACGTCAACGGGCTGCCCCCGTCTCCGCCGCTGCCTCCCGATGAGACGGTCTGCGACTGGCCGCCGGACGGAAATCAGCGTCCGACTCCTGACGACGGGGGGAGCTTGCAGACGTGGACCCTTGTGCTCAAGTGTGGCGGTATTAATCCGTCGCCCGAGGCCGGCTTCGACAACATCATTGTGACCCAGGTAGGCAACGACAATAGCAACGCGCCGTGCGAGCCGCTGGCCGGCGACATCGACGCCGACCTTGACGTGGATCTGGACGACTTCGCCACGTTCGCAGACTGCTTCGGGGAGGACCCCACCAGTTCATGCCCGAGTTTGCCGCCTCCTTGCGAATGTGCGGGAGCGGACATCGACCAGGACATCGATGTGGATTGCGACGACTTCGACACCCTGCTCGAGAGTTGGTCGAACCCGCCTGCCCCGCAGGATCCGGTCTTGGACTGGCGGGACGCCAACTGTCCGTGCATTGACCGCGACATCGCCGACATCGACTGTGACGGCGACGTCGATCTGGACGACTTCTACACGCTAGATGCGTGCTTCAGCGGCGAAGGCGTTCCTACATCTTGCACCGATCAAGATGCCCGCTCCGACATCGACGGCGACACCGACGTCGATTGCGATGATTTCGTGACTCTTGTCGGCCACTGGACGGTGGGCGATCCGCCCGCCAGCTACGAGAACTGCCCGTGCTACAACAAGGCGGACGAGGACTTCGACTGCGACGGTGACGTCGATCTGATAGACTTCGCCACGTTCCAGACGTGCTACAGCGACGAGGGCGGCGGGATTCCCTCGGGTCCGCCTTACGATTGCGGGCGGTGTGATCTGAACGGCGACGGGAGCGTGGACCAAACCGACCTCATGGCCTTTACTGGAGCATACACGGGCCCGAACTAGGCGCGTAGCAGCGGCGCCGTTACTGGCAGGCTTGATGGCCGACGATAGACGCGCACCGTGCGCTCCGGACCCTCATCCGCTAGGTTCTCGTCCCGAGGCCTGGGCATCGCAGCTTGAGGCGCGCGAGGCTAAGCCTACCCTCTCGGAACGTGCATTTGCACAGCTTTCGGCAGTTCCGGTGGAGTGTGTTCCTGGTCCGCGCGTCCAGGCGGCCCAAATGCCGGGACGTTGGCGTCACTCGGCATTGCAGGGCTGATGTGTCAGTCCGACCGTTCAATTGGCGCTATCGAAACCGCATCGAATAGAGGTCCGCGTCCCTCATCGCGAACCGCAGACGCACAGGCCGGCCTGCCAGGCGACCAATGTCAGGGCCGGTTTTCCAGGAGACCACCCGGTCGATGTCGTCGCCGATGATCTCGATCGCCTCGGCAAGGCTGCATCCGGGGATCGCTTTGCCTGAGACGTCCTGGATCTCGACCCGCACGCTGCCTGCGGCCGAGGTGGCGACGTTGATCGCCAGCTCCTTGCCCCGGAATCGCAGCGGCTTGGTGAGCATCTCGCCCCCGCGATAGGAAGCGTGTACGGATACGAATCCGTCGGTCCGCAGCGTGAGCCGTTCGAGACAGTGCGACGGTTGGGCGTAGTTCCGCTGGACGTAACAGGACATCTCTCTCAAGCCGGTAGGTATGATGCCTAAGGCGGGATAGTTGCTCCGAGATACCCAGTTGCCCAGACCCATGCCCGGCCGGATGAAGCTGTCCAAGAAGGTCCGATCGTAGCGCCTGCCCCCGCGAGTGGTCATTAGAACAGCATCCGAGCAGTCGCCCGAGTACCCCTCCACCACGCCCAGCTCTCTTGCTTGGGCCTCCGTGATGACTCGTCGTCCCGGCATGAACCGGGCCGGCAAGGCGACGTAGATGTGCGGGGCTCGGAAGTAGGGGTGGGTCTGGTTCGTATAGAACTGCTCAGGGGGACCATCGCTGAAAATCATCTCGACCGGCTCCGTCCATTGGATGAAGTCTTTCGAGGTGGTTCGGGAAATCCATCGGTATCGCCTACCGCCCGCCTCCTTGAACGTGCGGAAGTAGCATGCATAGCATGCTTCGCTTTCCGAGAAGAATACGACGTTCTGAGAGTCGAAAGCCCCCTTGGTCAAGATGGGCCCATCCCGCAGCTTACTCCAGCGGATCCCGTCAGCCGAGACGAGCGCCAGCAATCCGCTGTGCGTTGTGCCTCCCACCGCTTTGAACCGCTTGGCGGCAGGGACCTCAGGTCTGCTGTCGAGAAACGGGGAGAAGTTGTGACACGCCGGACTATTCATGAGGATGACGTTATTGTCGCGGGTTCCCAGCACTTCAAAGAGCCGCAGACTCGGTTTCGTCCAATGCACGCCGTCGCGGCTTTCCGCGTAACAGGTGACCTCACCGCGGGAGTGATCCGCCACGCCGCCTTTCGCATACGGCAATCCGCGATAGTACATACGGTACGCCTGGCCGTCCTTGATGACCGTTACGTATCCACAGAAAACCCCCTCATACGGGCGGTTGAATTCGAGAACTGTCCCAGCCGGCCGGGGGCTGTGGAGCTTGAGTCCGGCCCCATCGAGCTTCTCGATCAGGAACCGATCGACGAACAGCTCCCGTCGCGAGCCGATATCCGCCGTAAGAGATTGCTCCGCCGCGGCCTGGCCGGCACCGGCATCCGCGAACATCATGGAAAGAATCCGTGCAATCGTCGTGACCACTGAGCTTTTCATCCCTCTCACCGAGCCATGTCAAGTGCGAGCAACGGCAGCAACGCGGTCTCCGGCGTCGTTTCCCGCAGGCCAGAGGCATTCCTCTCGTGTGTGGACAACGTCAGACGCCTTCGTAGGAGGAAAACGTTTCGGCGCCCGGTTCGGGCTCGCCAGTCGGTCGCTTCAGAACCGTCGCATCGGTAGCCAAATCCGCCAAGGAGGGCAGGCGTTGTCTGGAAACGCCCTGCCGACAGTCCTTATCCGATGTTCATTCGAGAGGCACCCTTTCTTAACGTAGTCAGAACGATAGCAGGCAGTGCCAGATGTATAGATACGCCAGCGCATCGTTGTCTTCCCAGACCTTCTGAACGAGTTGTTTGTCTCCTGAAATCTCAGGCAGCTCCTTCATCTTTTGTTCCCAAGGTATGCAGACCCACGGTCTCGTCTTCTGCTCTTTCTCTTCGGGCATCGGGATAGCTCCGTGTTCAAATGGTCATGCGAGAGATTCGATTCCTCGAAAGCCACTGGCTGACGCGTAATGGCATGGATCAGTACACACCATATTCGCGAGTGAAGTCAGTCATGGCCTTGATATTCTCGACTTGGGCGTCGTTCTGGATGATGGCGCTGGCGTCCATGATGTAGCCCCCATCGCGCGCCACACCGTCGATCACTTTCCTGCAATAGTCGCGCACGTCATGCGGTCTGCGACAGCTGAGCAGATCATTGGGGATGCCCCCGCTGATGCAGAACTTGTGCCCAATGGCCTTGTGAACCTCGAATATGTCGCCCTTATCGACGTGATAAATGATGCTCCGGTCCGGCAGCTCAGCGAAGGATTTCAAATGGGCGTTCCAGTCCCCCTCAGCGTAGAAAAGAACCTGATGTCCCTGCGTCCAGATTTCCTGAATAATCGGTTTGAGCGTCGGCCAGTAGAACATTTCGAAATGCTCTGGCGAGACGAAGGGCACACATCCCCGATGCATCCAAACGGTGATAGGTACGTTCCTATCCGGATCGGCGCCGGAAAGGGCAACGTGCAATAGGTGCGGCATCAAGGCTTCACAGGCGGCGAGCACCTTGTCCGGACGCTCAAGCAAATCCATGGCGAGCCCGACGTACCCGCGCATCTTGTCGGCGATGATGTCCAACGGTGCCTTCAGGATCCCTGAGATAGCGGAGACGGTACCCGACTCGGACCGCATCAACTCGTTCTGCTTGGCGAACGCGCTGAAGTAGGTCAGCATCGCCATCCCGCCCTTGAGGAAGGACAGGTTGCTGCGATACGTAGCCGGCTCGCCCACCGCGGTGACGTCCGCCGAGACCCGTGGAAGCCAGACGTTGAACAGGAACCCCGTCGGATCTTCGATGAGCTGGTCGTATTCTTCCGGCTTCATGAACGCGTGGTCTTCGGGCGGCTCGAGGTACTGAAACCCGGTGTCATTCGGCAGGTCGATCCCGGGAATGGCGTAATAGGTAAGTCCGATGGCCTGTGTGAGTCCACTCCAGACGTAAACCATGTT
>CAYGAN010000076.1:11503-13359 GCA_964347585.1 uncultured Planctomycetales bacterium
CGAAGCCGCCGCCCGGGCTCGAAGGCTTTCTCGAAGTCGTGGGTCACCTCCTGGCAAGTGTAGCCGGCGTACTTGGCCGCGAACTCAGCGACGAACGGGCGGATCGGAATCCGATCGGGCTTCTCGTTCCGCATCGCCGTCACATACCGCTTGAGTCGCTCGGCATAGAGCTGCTCCGTGTCTCTGGCCACGGTGGGTTACTCCTTCCTGGCATTCGTCGAGCCCTTGACCACCGGCGTCAAAGGTCCGGGTGCGGGCGACCTCCTGTTTGTCGATCGGCAGTGGCTGTTTCGTTCGGCGCTATCTCACAGGAGCGAACGATTAGCCCTGCGCGGCGCTGATGGCATCAGCCAGCGTGAAGGCGCCCAGGGCAGATCGAGCACGATCCCTGGCTCGCGTGACAACTCGCGTGATTTCGGAATCGTACCGGCGACGGGGCGAAGAAGCGCGATCCCAATTATCGACTCCCAGGACCTCGAGGACAGAAATCCTCTCAGCTGGCCTGGCGAGGGTGTACCCACTCTCGGCGGGCCCTTCAACCGGACAAACAACGTTCGCCGATGCCAGCCGGTCGAGCAACCATTGGACCGATCCAGTCGGCAAACACAGCCGATTCACGATTTGCCCGAGCCGCACCGGTCCTTCGCCAGCGTGGTAAGGCCGGGCAACCGTGATCGCCGCGGCCAATAGATCCGACGGACCAAGCACGACGTCTTTGGCTTGCTCTGTAGCTTGGATGTCGGCCAGGTTGACGGCCGTGTGGGCCAGCTCCGCTCCGAAGAGAAAGATCATCCAGGATAGGTTCAGCCAGACCAGGAATAATGGCAACAGCCCGATCGCGCCGTACAGATTGCCGGTGCCGACGAGTTCGGTCACGTAAACTGCGAAGCCCCATTTGGCGGCCAGCCACAGCGGCACCGAGACCACGGCACCCCCGACCGCGGCGCGATAGCGCACTCGCGTATTGGGCAACAGCTTGTAGATCGCCGCCAGGACAAGAACGCCTACAACCACAGGGCTGACCCAGCCGGCCACGGTCAGGACCCACGACACGCCCGGCGTGCTCTCGAACGCACAAGCGACTCTCCGGCCGGCATACGCCCCCGCCACGGTCACCAAAGGGCCGAGTGTCAGCACCGACCAATACAGCGGCAGGCGTCGTGCAAGCTGCCTCGGCTGCTGAGCCCCGAAGATGCGATTCAGCGATCGCTCCATCGTGGTCAGCAACGTCAGGGCTGTCCAAACGAGCAGAACCACACCCACCGGTCCGACGCGCTGAAAGGAAAGCTTGGCCTCGACGGTTTTAACGACGGCCTCAATCTCCTCAGCGACGTTTATTATTCTGGGCGCGTCCGAGGTAGGTGAAGCGGCGTCCTCCTCGCCAGGCTGGACAGCAATCTGAGCGAAGCCGGAACCTGCCAGGAATTTTCGAAGACTTTGTTTGCCATCTTCGAGCACGCCCACCGATCTCAGGACCAATGCGGCGAGCACGATAGCAGGGACCATGGCGAAGATGGTGCGGAACGACAATGCGGCACTCATTGCCGTGACGTTGTTTTCCCACAGCCGTCGCGCACAGAATCGCCACAACTGGAGTTGAAAGCGCGCGAATCTAGCCCAATGTCCCAACTCCCGGCCTGGCGTAGTCAGGAGGCGCTCGGCGTGCAGTTTGACGTGGTTGACGATCTTCAAGCTTGTTGGTCGCACTCACTGTCTCGGGAACCACCGGGGCCGCGCGTTCCACCGCTATTTGCCATCGTCCTCTTGGTCCTCCTCTTTTCCCTTGCCCCGGTCCAGCAGGCCGCCGAGACCTTTCTTGAGTGTCTTGCCTGCTCCCTCGACGCGCTGCCCGCCCT
>CAYGAN010000076.1:13369-18840 GCA_964347585.1 uncultured Planctomycetales bacterium
CCAGCGGTAGCGGGCGTCAGGCCAGGGGGTTTCAGCACTAAAGGTCAGGCCATCATTCTCGCCTGCTCCCTCGACGCCCTGCCCGACATTCTTGGCGGCCTCGCCGGTCCCTGTGGTCACTTGGCCAACGACCTCCATCGTGCCGCCGCCAAGGCCCGTGAGGCCCGCCAGGCCCGTGCCCAGCTCCCCCGCGATGTCCGCGGGGATCCGGTCACCGGCGTTCTCGACCACGGCGGTGAGGATTGCCTTGGTCAGGATGCCTACCAACTCGGCCAGGGCGATACCTTCATCACCGTCGGAGCCGACGTTCGCCATCTCGATTCGCTCGATCTTTACGGGTACGCGTGTGCGCTCGCCGGCGACCGGCAGCAGATCTACCTGCACTTGTATGTCGCGGATGGCCAGTTCGTTAATGATGAATTTCTTGCCTTCCTTCTGCTCCTCAGGAGCAGCATCTTCCTTGGATTCAAATCTCTTAAGGTTGTCCATGATGACCTTGTAGTTGGCCTTGCCGCGCTTGCGTTCGAGGTTCATGCTGATGCCGGATAACGTCAGCTCTGGGACGATGATCTTCTCCTTCATCAGCGAGCCAAGCGACGCTACGACGCGCCCGCTATCCAGACGGAGGAAGTGGGGTGTGTCAAAGCCTTCGGGATTGCCGACCTCGAGTTTTGCCATTTCAACGCTGCCGGACAACACGCCAACGTCCATGGCGTCCAGCGTGGTGTCCACACCGAGCGCATACGTGCCGCCGCGTTCCACCCCCGTGCGAGCGACGCTGTCGATGTAGATCACCACCAGGACCACGGCGACGATCACAACGACCACCACTGCCAGTACGATTCGCAGCACCCATTTCTTTGGCCTATCCATCGTCGGACCTCCTTTGAGACTGGTGGGGGTAGCGGGCAACCAGCCCACCGTTGTGTTGTAGCGCACGACGTCCGCTTCTGCGGCCGGGGCACCGAGCCGGCGTGTTCACAGCGCGCCCCTCTGCCAGCGCAAGCAACCTGCTCATCCAGACCCACAAAGGCGACAGCACTTATGACGCCCCCCCTCTGGATGCGATCTTCGATGAGCCGCCAGACGCCATCCGTGCACCCGGGAGTTCTATTGCCTGAATTGACCCTCCAGATCGGCCTGACAAGGACGCCAGCCAAGCCGAAGCCTCGCCAAGTCTTCTGAAGGTGGATTGACAGGCCACCCTTATATCACCCAGTTTGGCGTTTGGCTATAGCGTCCGAATCGCCTTCGCTGGCTTGGGTGCGGCGGCTATGACCGGAATCCGTGGTCGCTCCGGTATGTCTGGGAGACGATCGATTACATTCGCGGCAACTGAGTGCGTCGCGGGTCGTACGAGGGCCCGATGGTTTGGCCGTGGTCGAGCGCGCGGCATTATGAGGATCACAGGGCCGGGCCGCTGCGGCTCGATCTGGACTCGCTGCCCGATGACCCGCGTGTGCGAGGGTGGCCGGGATGGGCTCGAGAAAGACAAGACATGCCCACGCTTCGGGAGGACATGGCGCCCGGCTCGTCCCAGGATCGGCGCGTCTTGCGCAGGCGATTCTTTATAGACGCCACTCTAACGCTGCTCAAGAGCAGCGGCACAGCCCGCCTCCTATCCAGATTGCATTTGGGGACTTCTCCGGGGTTATGGGTCGCTGAGCACCAGTGAGCCCCGGGGTGACGGTCCGGGCCTTTTCGCGGCTGTGAATGCGTTAACAGTGAAGCCCGTTGTGCTTCAACAACATGGACGCAACGCTCTGTTGCGCTTGCGTTACGGCGATGTCCTTCTTGTGACAGGTTGGCTTCATGTTTCGCGTGCGCAGCTTCCCGCTACATCCGGTACGCACGAAGCCAACTTCGTGGTCCGCAAATCCCAGTGGCGGGCTCTTCCAAGGGACGGGCTTCGGCTCCGGGAGTTAGACACTGCGCCTCCGGCTGACTTGGCACAGTCCTTGCAGCACGCATTGTGCCCTCCGGTGGCCCAGCAGGCTAGGCACGGGATCTGGGTCCGGGGCGTACGCCGCTGTGCCCATCTCTGGATCTCGCCGAGGAAACGGCGTGGGGGCGCTGCGGACGGGCCGGGCCTCCGATAACCCGAGCGAATGGTCGGCAGAACAGCGGTTCCGCTTGCTGGGACCGAGTCCCGGGAGCCTTGGCTCAAACAAGTATGGCGCTCCGAAGCCGACGGATCAGCTTCGCTGCCAGTCTGATAGATGTGACTTGGCGGGGGGCCAAGCGAGGGGGAAGGAGTGACCGCTATGGCGGGCGGAGGAATTCATCGTCGCCGAGCCGCGAGTCTGGTTCTCGTGGCCGTCGGAATGGTTGCCTTTGCCGGCTTTGCCGCGTTGGCAATCGATGCCGGATACCTGTACGTCATCCGGTGCGAGCTCCAGCGAACCGCGGATGCTGCGGCGTTGGCAGGGGCATCCGCATATGCGGGTGTTTCTCCGCTGCTGCAGCCGGACGAGGTCGCGTGCCGAATCTATGAGTGCCAGACACGCGCAGCCGAGTTCGCTCGGAAGAACCAGGTAGCGCGATCGCCCATCAGCCTGGCCTCTTTGGACATCGACGTCGGCCACCTGACCAACCCGTGGGACCGGAGTGCGGCTTTCGACCGCTCGGATCCCGGTCTGTTCAACGCGGTTCGGGTCAGGGCCTGCAAGACCGACGACAGTTCGAACGGTCCGGTGCCGCTCTTCTTTGCTTGCATCTTCGGCCATAGCTATGCGAATGTAGGCGCAACAGCCACGGCCGTTCTGGATGACCACTTCAAAGGGTTGGCGACTCCGGGGCAGGATGAAGGCGAGGCGCCACTGATCCCCTTCGCGATGGGGGAGGCGGACTGGGAGCGGCTGGTCGTAGATCGCCAAGGTCCGGATGACTGGGGCTACGAGGCCGATGGCACCCCGATGCTGGTAAGCGATGGCATACCGGAGGTCAGCATATTCCCCAGCTCGCTCGCCCCCGGGCAAAGGGACTATGATGCAGCCGACATTCTGCCCGGTGGTAACCAGCCGGATGGAGCGGGCAACTTCGGGCTGCTGAACATCGGCGGAACCCTGGGTACCTCACGCATCGAGCAGCAGATTCGGGAAGGCATCCACGCAGAGGACATGATCGACGCCGTCGGGGAGCCCTTCATCGATTTCTTCGACGACGAGGGCGGCGAGATAGTCCATCCCATCGAGGGCAACCCAGGTATCAAAGCCGGAATGAAGGACGCACTGGCGTCCCGCGTCGGCGAAGTCGTGGGGTTCTTCCTGTTCCGCCAGGTCACCGATACAGGCTCGAATGCGATCTTCGAGGTGATCGGCATCCGCTTTGGCATGCTTCTGGAGGTCCGGCTGCACGGCAATGCCCCCAATAAGTCGGCGGTTGTGCTCCAGCCCTGCGAGTACACAGGAAGCGGAGTGAGGACGGATCCAGATGCGCCGCCCAGCGGCGGGCTTGTCGCTAAGCTGATGCTTGTCCGCTGATGCCCGCCTCAACGACCTGGCGGCTCAGAAGCAGTACTTAGCCCCACCGGAGAGTGCCCGAACCCCGTGCCAGTCTCGGATCAGCTCTGCCCGTGGACACGAGGCTCTTGCCTGTCCTTGTGATTCAGGTTGACGACCGGCCCGTTCTTGAAGTTGCCGATGCGGGGAAGTGAGCGCCTGTGTAGCGAGATTCACTTGGCAGCACCGCGAGCACACGGGTACCAACTACGAGGCCGGGAGCCCACCTCGCGGTTATTTGGGGTGTCTCATCGTGCTAATCGTTCTGCTTTGGGCCTCCATTCCGATTGTTAGGTCGGGGTCCGGGGCGAGTTGGCAGGCCCGCGATTGGCTGACTTGATTGCTGATGGGATACCGGCTAGGGACGCGGCCGCTTCGCGCCTGGCTACATAGCGTGCTTATCTTTGCGGCGGTTCGCACGTGAAAGCTCAGGCGATGTCGCGTAGCCTATCTTGTAGGCTGGTGCGTGGTACTGCCCGGAAGTCTTGTCTGTGGGGCCTGACCGGGTTGTTTCAGAGACAGCAGCCAATGCGTATGAACTCTCGACTCCAGCTGCGGCAAACGCTTTCTTTCTCGAAGGAGCTGCCCCCGCCTCGATACGAGAGCGAGTTCTCAGAAGATGTGATACATGTTTGGAAGGCCCAAGGGAGACTGGGCCATCTGTCACCCGAAGAGCATTTCCGCCTTGATCGGCGTGAAGCCTTGCCGGTCGAATGGCGCCGCAAGCGCGACGAGAAGCTCGTACTGGAGAGTGAAAGCGCGCTCGAGTCGTTCCGCGGCGCTTACGACGCTGCGTGCGCCGAGCGGCTGCCGGAGGACTGGGGTGAGCGACTTTCCAGATTGCGCCGGCGCGACTTTGCACTCTCGATCACCCCCTGGAATGAAGGCTTCTTGCAGGTGATCGGGATTTCCGACTGGAACTCGTTCCACCGTGCCATCTTGCTCCTTTACGATCAGCCCTCACTAATCGAAGCTGCGATGGCACATTACGCCGGATACTTGGAGGCGATGCTGGACTGCGTCCTGGCGGAGTCCCGATTGGAAGTGGACTACGCCGTCTTTTACGTGCCGATAGCCTCGAACCACTCGCCGGTCGTCTCGCCGAGAACCTACGCTCGCCTCGCCCTGCCCGCGATTCGGCGCGTGGTCAAGCAACTGGATCGCTACGGTATCGCTTTTCGGTTCGTTTGGACCACGGGCCAGGTCCGCCCGTTGATCCCGCTGTGGCTGGATGCGGGCATCAACGGCCTGGTCATCACGCAGGCCGGCGCAATCGGCCTTTCCTACGTCGGTTTGCGACGGGAGTTTGGCTCGCAACTGCGATTCTTCGGCGGCATCGACTGGCGCGCGCTGATGCAGGGCCCGAGCGCAATTGACGAGGTGCTCGACAGGACTGCCCGTCCTCTGTTGGAAGAAGGAGGCTACATACCTCACCTTGACGACACGGTGCGGGGTTGCATTCCGTTTGATAGCTTCTCGTACTACCGGCAGCGGCTGGATGCTCTGGTGGCCGAAATCCATGCTCTCGGATGACGTGTCTGGACGGCCCCCGGGCGGTGTGCGATTCCCGCCGACCGGCACAGCGGCTCGTCAGTGTTCCCTAGGATGCAATTGTTATCCAAAGCTGCGGACGGGGCTGGCAAGCACTGCAGGAAAGGGCCGCCCTGCTTGAGACAGGGCCCTTGCGAACGGCTGAAAGAGTTATCAGTGCGCGGATCGTGCGACGTGGGATCGCGCGCCGCCGAACACGTATGCACAGCACCCATTGGTGGCGCGGAAGAGTGTTAGTCGGATGGCGCGCGCTGTCGGTCTGCTGGCTGGAGCTCGGCCTGGACGGGTGCCGGAGTCGTTGCGGCATCGCGGACCCCCGTGCGACTCAGCGCCAGGTTGAGCACGGCCGTCGTCCCGCGCGCCCGGATCGCACGCGCCCGCTGCTCGACACGCTGCGGAACATGCTGTGGCGCGATCAGG
>CAYGAN010000076.1:18850-20200 GCA_964347585.1 uncultured Planctomycetales bacterium
CAGGGTGAGCACGACTGTTAGCATGTTGCTGGTGTCCGGTGCGGTACTGGGATGGGCCCAAGCTCGCGCGCGCGCGTCCAGGCTTTGGACGTGTGTTCTGTAATAGCCGGCCAAGCCCAAGCTTGACTGTGTTGCCGGAGCCCCGTTCAGCAGCGCCGTGATGGCTGCCTGACGTGGGTCTTCTGCCTCAAGGCCGCTCGCTACCCGCAACAGGTGGACTAGCCATGGCGGCTGAGTCTGAGCCGCAGTGGCAGGCTCTGCGGCCCCGGGTACCTCCTGAGCCGCTTCGCGCGCTTCTTGCAGCCCTTCCCACGCCGCATCTCCTGACTCGAACGTGCGCTGCGGCAGAGCTTCGTCCAGCACGAGCTGGCGGCGCGGTTGGGCTTGGGACCCTGGCTGCGGCGCGGACTCGGGCTGGGCAGGCTGCGTGGTGGTCGGCCTATCAGCGATTGTCCTAGCGACTGTCTCGCTGGTCGCGCGAACGGATCGCCCCATCGGCGCACGGACTTCCTTGGCGACGGTTTCTTCCTCCCAGTAATAGCCTTCCGATGGCAGCCGCGGCCCTGTTGCGATCTCCTCTGCGCTGCCGGTGCTCGTGGCGTCGGCGTCTTCGGCTACTATCTTCTGACCTGCCACCTGTAGCTGGCGGACCTCAGCGCCCGGCTCACGTTCTGCTCGTCGAACAGCCCCTTCGGTCTCGGTGACGTCCGCGGGCTGATTCGCGCCGACGCGGACGGTACCGTCGGCGAGCTCATCGTCCGTGGCTGGCGCCTGCGTGCCGTCAGCGTCCGCGGCGCGCTCCAGCGGGGCCTCGCGCAGCTTTGCCTTTGGTGCGTCCTTGCGCAGTTCATCGAGATCACCCGCCTTCGCCACCAGCCCGATTGTAGATGTCTTCGCCTTGCTGTCCCGGGCCGCGATCGTTCGTCCGCCCACGCGGGTAATGGCATGTAGGCCAGAGCCGGAACCGCGCTTGGCCGCGACCTTTGCCTGGGCGCCCCGTGCGGCCTCGTCGCCTTCCGGGCGCAGGGATGCAAGCTGTGTTTCGACCGCCAATTCGTTGAGAAGACTGGCGAACCGCGCGGGCGTGACACGCGAGAGGTACAGGTTCGCACCGAGCTGTGCGGTGTTGACCCCCGGCTGAGCGGGCAGATACACCTCTTGGACAGGAGTTATTCGCCCAGACTGCGGAAGCAGGCGAACGTTCGCCACGCCGTTCCGGTCGAAGAACGCCTCCACCTGGCGGCTGCATCGCTCCAGCGTAGCCGGATCCCCGGCCACAAGCGTGACCTGTAATGGCTCGCGATCGAACCGGTGTTGAGCCAGGGCGTAGTTGCTGGCATTCGTCAGCAC
>CAYGAN010000077.1:0-12581 GCA_964347585.1 uncultured Planctomycetales bacterium
TGCCCGGCCGGGGCAAGACGCTGCTGGTTCGCTCGTTAGCCCAAGCGCTCAGCCTGGAGTTCAGCCGGATCCAATTCACACCTGACCTGATGCCCGCGGACATCATCGGGACGAACATCATCATGGAGGATCAGGCCAGCGGCCGGCGCGAGTTCCAGTTCCAGCACGGCCCGCTGTTCGCCCAGATCATCCTGGCTGACGAGATCAACCGGGCAACACCCAAGACGCAGTCGGCCCTCCTGGAGGCTATGCAGGAACACTCGGTCACCGTTGCCAGACACTGCTACCGGCTCGAGGAGCCGTTCTTCGTGATGGCCACGCAGAACCCGATCGAGCAGGAAGGCACCTACCCGCTGCCGGAGGCCCAGCTTGACCGCTTCTTCTACAAGCTTCTTGTTGAGTACTCCAACCGTGACGAGATCAAGGAGATCCTCGATCGCACGACGACCGGCCACCAACCGGGGATAAAGCCCGCAATGACCGGGCAAGATATCATGGGGGCCCAGAAGCTGGTCCAACGCGTGGTGATGGCTCCGCACGTGCAGGACTACGCGATCCGGTGCGTGCTGGCTACGCATCCCCAGGGCGAACACGCCACCGAGATGACAAACCGGTATGTACGTTGGGGCGCCAGCCCTCGCGGCGCGCAGGCCGTCACCCTTGCCGCCAAGGTCCAGGCGCTACTCGACGGCCGTTTCAACACAGCCTTTGTGGACGTTAAGAAGGTGTTCCTCCCGGCGATGCGGCACCGCGTTTTGCTGAACTTTGAGGGCGAGGCCGAGGGCGTGGAAACGGACGCCATCCTGCGCGACATCCTTGAGAAAACGCCGACGACGGCGGAGGCAGCGGCGTAGTACTCCGGCGATTGACGCCTTTGCGGCGGCGTTGGGGCAGCCGCCGCGATAACGCCGCCAGACGCTAAGCGAGAATAGGATTGATGGCCCAAGCAGCACAACAACAAGAACTCCTTGACCCTGAGTTCATGGTTCGGCTCGAACAGCTGGAGATCGTCAGCCGAAAAATCTTCGCGGGGAAGATGAAGGGCGAGCGCAAGAGCAAACGCAAGGGCGAGTCCGTCGAGTTCGCTGACTATCGCAACTACGTGGTGGGTGACGATCTGCGATTCCTGGACTGGAACATCTTCGGCCGGCTGGAGCGATTGTTCCTGAAGCTCTTTCTCGAGGAAGAGGACCTGCACGTCAGCATCCTGCTGGACACCTCGAAGAGCATGGACTGGGGCCAGCCGAAAAAGGGCCTATACGCCAAACGAGTGGCGGCTGCGCTGGCCTACATCGGACTGGTCAACTTCGACCGGGTCAGCATCCATGCCTTTGCCGACACGCTCACCGGGCAGATCGAAGGCGTTCGCGGGCGGCGATTGATGTACCAGGTAATCGAGTTCCTCACGAAACTCGAGCTGGTCGGCGCCAGCAACATGACAGCGGCCTGCAAGCGATTCGCCGTGCGACATCCCCAGAAGGGCGTGCTTATTCTGCTGAGCGACTTCCTCGACAAGGGCGGGTTCGAGCAAGGAATCCGTTACCTGCTCGGGCGGCAATTGGACATCTACGCCGTCCACGTGCTCTGCCCGGACGAGATCGAGCCGGAACTAGCTGGCGACCTTCGTCTGTTGGACGTCGAGGACGGTGACACGGCCGAGGTGACGGTCAGCCGCGCGCTCATCAACCGTTACAAGCAGAATCTGCAAGCCTACTGCCAGGCGCTTCGGGAGTTCTGCACACGTCGGGGGGTGTCGTATCTGTTCACCAGCACCGAGGTGCCGTTCGATCAGCTTGTACTCGCTTACTTGCGCAGGAGAGGGCTGCTGCGATGATGGCTCAGGTCGCGCCATGGTGGATGCCGATACCGATGACGCACTGGGGCGTGCCGCTGATCGCGGCCGCGCTGACCATTCCGCCGCTGATCGCCCTGTACTTCCTCAAGCTCAAGCGCAAGCAGGTACCCGTGCCGTCAACGCTGCTGTGGCGCAGGGCTGTACAGGACCTTCAGGTCAACGCCCCGTTCCAGAGGCTCAGGAGGAACCTGCTGCTCTTGCTCCAGTTGCTCATATTGATCGCCGCTATATTGGCTCTTTGGCGTCCGACGTTTCACGTACAGAAGAGCCCGGAGAAGACGACGATCCTGCTCGTGGATCAGTCCGCCTCGATGGCTACGAGAGAATCGGACGGGCAGACGCGACTGGAACACGCCAAACAACAAGCCAAGCTCCTCATCGACGACATGGGCCGTGATGACCGGGCCATGGTCATCGCATTCAGCGACCAAGCGCGTATCATCGCTCCGTTCGGTGACGACAAGTCCAGCTTGAAGCGGCAGATCGACTCGGTCGAGCAGACCGAAGGCCTTAGCAGACTGAAAGAGGCTTTCAGGTTGGCGGAGGCTTACGCCACGCCGATCGGCGAGGGGATCGGCACACCGGACAATCCTGTTCCACCAGCGCACATGGTGCTGCTGTCCGACGGCCGGATCGAAGACACCGACAAGCTTGTGTTGCGCCGCGGCTCCCTTGAGCTGGTTCTGATTGGTCAGCGGTCGGATAACCTGGCCATCACAGCGATGGACGTCCGGCGACACTACGAGGAGCCCGAGCTACTGACGGTCATGGTTGGGCTGGCGAACTTCTCAGATCGCAGCGCGAGCAGCGACGTATCGCTGTACATTGACAGCGATTTAATCGGCGTTCTCGAAGCGACATGGCACCTTTCGGTACTTGACTGGCTCAGCCGTCAAGAGGCGCAGGAGCAAGTTGCTGAGCAGCTGCGCGCCGCGGTGGAAGCGGGCGTCGCAGCGGGGGAACTCACCGCGCAGGCGGGTCCGAATGCCGCGAGGGAGTACCTTGCTCAGACCTCCCCGCGGCTCGCCGAGCGGTGCCGCAGCCTACTCGATCGGATCGAGCAAGACAAGACGCTGCTGCGGGTTTTCGAGTTGGAGCACGCGGGCGGAGGCATCCTCGAGGTCCGCCTGTCTGGAAGAGATGCGCTGGATGCCGACAACCGCGCGTGGGCTGTGCTGCAGCCTTCACGGCGTGTGTCCGTCCTGCTGGTGACCGACGGGAATTACTTCCTCAACCAAGCCCTGACCGCCCTGCATCTTGGCAAGCTGGAACGTATGGGCCCGGCCGAGTACGAGGCGGCTCAGCAGAGCGGATTGGTCGAACAAGGCCGCAGTAGGTACGACGTCGTGATCTTTGACGGACATTCCACGGCCAAGCTGGCGCCCGGCGCCTACCTGTTCTTTGCTTCGATACCCGAGATCGAGGGTGTAGGAATCGAAGGTGTCGTTGCCGATGAGTACATTGTTGACTGGGATGACTCGCACCCTGTTCTGCGGCACGTGCTGCTCGATTACGTTCACGTCGTCAAGTGGGCGAGGTTGCGGCTGCCCGAGCGAGCCGAGATGCTGATCGAAGGCCAGACTTCACCGGTGATGAGCTATCTATCGCGCGACGGGCGCCAATACCTCCTGGTCGCGTTCAGTCTGCTGAACGACGAGCGGACCGGCATGAACACCAACTGGCCGCTCAGGCCCAGCTTTCCGGTCTTCACGTACAACGCATTGCAGTTCCTGGCCGCCGGCGTCAGCGCCGGCGCGGCCAAGCCCCTCAAGCCGGGCGGAGCCATCACGGTTCCGGTGGCGCCCGGTACGAAGTCGATCGTCGTTCGACGACCGGACGGATCGACCGACGAAGTGACCCCCGCGGGAACAGCGGCCGCTCACTACGGCAAGACGCGCCAGATTGGGTTGTATCGCGTCAAGGCCTCCGGGCCCGGTGGTGGGATTTACGCGGTGAACCTGTTCGACGAGACCGAAAGTGACATCTCGCCCAATGCCTCATTCAAGGTAGGTTCGGAGCAGGTGGCCACAACGAGTGCGGCGCGTCAGCGGGTAGGCCGGTCGCTTTGGCCTTGGCTGCTCGGACTCGCCCTCCTGACACTGTTTGTCGAATGGTACATTTACAATCGGCGGGTATTCGTTTAGAGCGACGTGGCGTCGGTAACGCCGGGCCCGGCAACCACTTACAGCCTCGGATCCCAAGCCTGCGTGGGACGCATCTCGATTCCCACAGCTCCTTGTACGAAAGGATGTTATGACTTTCCGGTTGAACTACTAACAACCCTGTGGCATAATGCGGGTGACCGGAAGCCGCTTGTCTGTCCCTTCGTTCCTGATCCGCGTCTCCGAGTCGCGGTGGTGACGACTGGTGCACGAGGGTTGCTGTAGGGGTGCGCGGCGGGTGTCTTGGCGGACAGCTGGCTGGGTTCCACGATATGAACGCATGGTCAGGAATTGGCGCAAAATCGGTAAATGATCCTGAGGCAAATTGGAATCTAACCGATAAGCTGGGTACAATAGACTGGCGTGCCCGCATTGAATCGTTCAACTAAGCTACTGCACCGGGGCAGGCGCTGATAATCTCGTCTTCCACTCGCTGCGGCACCCTTGACCGCGCCAATACTTACGGGGTGCCGCACGCCTTTTTTACACGGACGTTCATTCCACGACTAGGCAGAGCCAACTCCGGCAGCGTGGACCTGAAACGGCGAGCGCCCTAAACTGTGCCCCACAGGCCAACGCTGATTGCACTTGTGGAGCCGCTTGAATGGCGCGTGTCGCCGCGCGCGGAAAGGCACTGTCGGGAACGGACGTCGTTGGGGGCGCACGGCGAAAGTGAGGACGTGGCTGCACACGAGCGATTCCGGTTCAGGTCGCAGGATGAACTCCTGGCCAAGATCGTGGAGCTCGGTCTTGAACTGCCGTGCGCGCAGGATATCAGCGTCCTGAGAGAGCCGACGTCCTTCGGACGGCTCGAACTACCCAATAGGCTGGCGGTGCAACCGATGGAGGGGTGCGACGGGACGCCCGCGGGCGAGCCGTCAGAGCTGACGCTCCGAAGGTACCGGCGGTGGGGCGCGGGCGGAGCCGGCTTGATCTGGTTTGAGGCGTGCGCGATCGTGCCGGAAGCGCGCGCGAATCCTCGCCAGCTCTGGCTGCACGAAGGCTCGGCCGGCGCATTCAAACGGATCATTAACGAGACGCGGGCTGCAGCGGCAGAGTCGATGCACCATCGCCCAGTCCTCGTGTTACAGTTGACGCACTCCGGCCGCTATAGTCGGCCGGTAAACAAGCCGGAGCCGATCATCGCACACCGCAGCGCCGTGTTGGACCCGCACAGCCGCCTCCCGCCGGATTATCCCCTCATCAGCGACCAGGAGCTCAACCAGCTTCAAGAAAGATATGTGGAAGCGGCGCAGCTGGCATCTCAAGTGGGCTTCGATGCGGTCGATATAAAGAGCTGCCATCGATACCTGATCAATGAGCTGCTGGCCTCGTTCACGCGTGCGGACAGCCGGTACGGGGGTCCGTATGAAAACCGTGCGCGCATGCTGCTGGAGACAGCAAGTCGCATTCGCCAAGCTGTACCCGAAATCGACCTAACATGCCGCCTGAACCTCTTCGATGGCGTCCCGTATCCGTACGGTTGGGGGGTTGACCGCGAGCGCCCTGCGCAGCCAGACCTGACGGAGCCGCTACGTCTAATCGGCCAGCTCATGGAACTCGGGCTGCGGGCCATCAACGTTTCGGCGGGTAATCCCTACTACAACGCACATTACGGACGTCCCTTTGATTGGCCCGACGCAAGCGGCTCAATCCCGCAAGAGCACCCTGTGGAGGGCGTGGCTAGGCTCGTGCATCTGGCGCGACAAGCGCAGCAGGCGTATCCTGAGCTCGCGGTCGTCGGGACCGGCTACAGTTGGCTTCGGCAGTACTTCGCCCACTTCGCCGCTGCAGCGGTCGAAAAGGGCTGGGTCCGCATCGTGGGCTTGGGCCGGGGCGCACTAGCGTACCCCGACTTCGCAAAGGATCTTATCACCCAGGGACGTATGGAACCGCTGCGCGTGTGCATTAGTTGCTCATCCTGCACGCAGATCATGCGCGACGGCGGGCAAGTCGGCTGCGTTGCCCGAGACTATGAGTATTATGCCCCGGCGCTGCGCGCCGGCCGGATGACCGATCCGGCTGAGGTACGGAAGCTGGCAGCCAACTGCCGGCAATGTATTGATCCGACGTGCGCGGCAAAATGTCCAGCGGGAATCGACGTGCCGGCGTTTCTGACGGCTGTGGCCGAGGGAGAGGAACGGGAGGCGTATCGAATCCTGCGGCAGGCCAACGTGCTGCCGGAGATCTGCGGGATCGTCTGCCCCGTGGAGGTCCAGTGCGAGGGGCACTGTCTGGAAGGACACCTCACCGGCCAGGCGGTTCCCATCGCGGCTATTCAACGCTACGTCGCGCGCCGTGCGCGCGAAGAGGGGTGGACCGAACTGGACGTTCCAGCCGAACAGACCGGAAAGAAGGTCGCGATTGTCGGCGCGGGCCCGGCGGGATTGGCGTGTGCGGCGGGACTGCTCGAACGCGGACATGCGGTGTGTATCATCGAGCGAAGCAAGCGTCCCGGCGGGATGGCCGATTGCGCGATACCAAGCGATCGACTGCCTGTGGGGGCGGCAGAGGCGGAGGTCGGCGCGATCCTTGGCGACGTTGCCCCCGAACGAATGGAGTGCCGACTCAGTACACCACTGGGGGCTGGCTACGACATCGACGCGATCGAGTCCGAGGGTTTCGACGCTCTTGTGCTCGCGTTCGGGCTGTCGGCCGTTGCAGGCCTTTCGCAAGGAGCCGACCGGCCCCTGGGCGTGTTCGACGCGATTTCATTCCTGACCCACGCCAAGCGCGACCCGTGCTACGGGCTGGCGGGGACGGTCGCGGTAATCGGGGGCGGTAACACGGCCATGGACGCCGCCGTCGTGGCAAAGCAGCGCGGGGCCGAAGCGGTGTACCTGCTTTACCGTCGAAGCTTCCAGGAGATGCCCGCATGGCCAAGCGAGCGGGAGCGATGCCTTCAGGCTGGCGTGCACGTGCTCGTCCTGACCCAGACGCTGGGGTACCAAACGGATGAAGGCGGGCGCCTGATCGGGCTCCGGGTGGCACGCACACGCCCGGGCGAGATGGACGCCACTGGGCGCAGGCGCCCAATCGTGCTTGCTGAGACGGAGCATACCTTGATCGTCGATATGGTGATCGAAGCGATCGGCCAGAAGATGCCAGAGTCGTTGGTTGACGCGCTAGCGGGCGTGGCACTGACGAATGAAGGACTAATACAAGTGGGTCCAGCCACACACATGACCTCGCGGGCCGGCGTGTTTGCCGCCGGCGATGTAGTGACCGGACCGGGTACGGTCGTTCAGGCAATCGCACAAGGGCGCCGCGCGGCCGAGCAGATCGACGCGTACCTGCGCAAGAACGACCAGAGACGCAGCGAGTAAACACTCTCTTTGGGTCGCGGCAGCTCGCGCGACATGCAGCACCACCGGATGATCTCTGACACTCACCGCATCGGCAACCCGACGTCCGCCGATGCTGCAGTTCATTCGCTTGCGCTGGTCGCGGATGGCCGAAGCTGGCCAGAATCTCTTTGACCGTCTTTACGGCCCAGCACCCTCTTGGCGATTCAGCATCGAAGAAGAGCAGTTTCTCGAACAGCAGTATCGCTGCCAGATAGAACCTGCCCAATGGATCCTCGGGATCGTGGTTTGTGCCGTACCCGGCGCGGAAGCGAGCCATGTCAAAACGGGCCTGGCGGAACGGATACTGGGCGAAGTAGTAATCAAACCACGCAAGCTCCCAGCGAGGATCACCGGCCATCGACTCGACATAGTCAACAACAGCGAGGATGCGGCGACTGGGGCGGTTAATGATCATGTTGCCGCTGTGCATGACGTCGCCCATGTGCAGCAGGCGCCGCTCGGCCCGTCCAAGTTCATCGCCCAAACGCTCAGGTAGAGACGAGAGGATGCTGGCTTCGCGCCGGTCAAAGTACCCCTTGTCGTGGTAGCGTCGCGCAGCGCAGTCGCAACGGAAGAATCCTGACCAGGATTCACTGACGGGACCAAGGTCGGGATGCGAAGTGAACGAACGTGCCGGAGGGTCGTCGCCGAGGAGGCCGAACGGACCGTCGAATCGCAAATCGTGAATGCGCCGGAGCAGCTCGCCAAGTTGCGCTTCGTCATAGGGACATGGCTCGTCAGGCCCCACCCCGCAGGCTCCCCATCGACCCACTCCCATATGGTGCACGCCTGACCGTGAGGGCCTCCATTCGAATCAAAGGCGATCAGCTCGGGTACCGGCAGCCCTGCTTCCTTCAGCCGCCCGTGGAAGTAAACGCCGATGGGAGTTCCGACCCGCTTGTTGATCTTCAACAACATTGCCTCGTTGCCTGCCCACAGCCGGAAACCATGCGAGTCGTCACCGCCAACGACGGGATGGAGCGCCCGAATGCAACCAGGCCTGCGGCCCAGCAGCGACTCTGCAACGCATAGGGCTTGGCTAAGCGTTATGGCTGACATGGACATTGTCGATCCAGCCCACGGGTCAGTCCGGCAGGCAATCGCAGTCGGCATTGTTGGGCGACCCGGGCCCCGTTACCGATTGAATGGGACTGGCGCCTGCCCGCAGAAGAAACCCTCCATCACCAGAAGCGTTTGTCATTCCGTTTGTTGTTTGCCCAGGCGATCCGCTCGTCAACATGACGCGCTAGCGTGTAGCAGATGGGTTGAAAGTGCCTGAGCCAGAAACGGGTGCCGGGCACATTCTCGGGCTCGAAATCGACCGCACATCTTTGGTGACCTCGCGATCGCGCCCACGCAAGGGCGTGGTCGAGCAGCGCGGTGCCTACTCCCGTCCCGCGGACATGCGCGCGAGTGAAGGGCCGACAGACGCTGACTGTGCGTTCGTCGCGAATGATGTGGCAGGCCGACGGATTCGCCGGCTGCAGACCGAGGACAGCCGTCACCTCACTGTTGCGATAGGCCAGCCAGGTCGGATGTGCCGGGTCGGCGAGCTGCTGCTCGAAACACTCTCTGCCTCGTTTCTCAACGAGCGCCAGACACGTGGGCGCCGCAGCCAGGTAGCGCTGCAGCTCATGAGTCAGCCTAATCACGATGTCAATGTCGTTACCGCCGGCGCGCCGGATCTCAATCCGTGGCACACGCCCCTGCAACGGATCGAGAGCGCGCATGGCATCGACCGCGGCCAGACCAAATCCGGACCAGAAGCAGGCGTCGATGGCTCCCCGCTCGTGCGCCAGGACCGTCACGAGGTGCGTGAAGCAGCCGTTCGCAATCCAACGATGGCACAGGTGTGCGTACATGCTCCGGTAGATCTCGTGCTGGCTTTCGGGCTCCGCTGCGTGCGCCCATTCAGGACAATAGATGGCGCGCTTGCCGCGCCATGAGGGGATTACCTGCCCAAGCAGAAAGCCACACAGTCGGCCTTCCTGGATCGCCACGACGCCCGGAGTGCGTCCCCCCAAGTTGCGCAGTTGGGGCAATACGGAGTTCCCCTCCTCATAGCGGCGCGGCAGTGACGCGACCACCTCGCGCCCTGCGCGATAACGGGCTGCGAACAGCGCGGCCGAGTCTTCGACATGTTCCTGACGTAATGCTTCTGTCTTCAGCATCATTGGTCTTTTCCGTCCCTTTAGCGCCGTTGTCCTCGGTCGGCGCGGACCACCCAGCCCGATCACGCCTGATTGCCCGGTGGCCTCTCGGCCTGAACGGAGAAACAGAAGGCGACTTTCTCATCTCCGTCGTGCGGGCTTGTGAATCTGCCTTCGCTGCGGAAGCCCAGTCGGATGTGCAGGGCGATCGAGGCTTCGTTGTCCGCGTGGGCCTCAGATCGAAGCGCCGCGGCACCGCACTGTTGGGCGTAAGCCAGGCTCGCGTTGAACAGGGCCGCCGCGATGCCGCGACGTCGATAGTCCGGGTGAACCGCCAGCCCCGACCAGTACCACTGCGTGGCCGCAGTTTCGTCTTGTGTAAGTCTGACAACACCGACGACCTGATCCTGCACCTTAGCCAACAACAGCCGGTTTCCGGCCATGTCAGTCTTCGCGACCTCTTGCCGGAGGCGGGAAGCCCTTTGCTCAACGACGTGCTCGGCTGGCTCATCGGCCCAGGCCATGGCGTAGAGTCGGATGACTTCCCTAGCCTCCCGATGGGCTAGTGCCGCCCTGAAGGACGTCTCGATGCTGCTCGAGCTTTCGGCTGCCTCTACTATTGCGCCTTCCTGAGCGTGCTGAACGCCAGCTACGAGAGGCACGGCGCCATTCGTGTCTCGTCGCACCTGGGTCGGTCCTTGCCCTCTTGGGCGCTTTCGCGCCCAGAAGATGGCGCGAGGCGACTCTGGGATATACGCATTGTCCGCGTGATCGCCGAAGGTACGCTCGATTAGGAAGCCGTGCTTTTCCAGCCAAGTCTTCACTTCGCCCATGCTGACCGGGTGTTTCTGCATCACCCATTCCTTCGATGTTGTCCGACCGTTGGGCATCGTTATCACTACGGTCCGGCGAAAACGGACCAATCTCTTTGGGGCGTCCGACCAGATCGTCTCGACCGTCCCGTAAACCGATGTGCCGTCCGCGCAGGTCCGCGTTGGAAAGGCCGTGGTCTTCTCGCCGGGCTGGCGCCAGCCCTCGTCGAGGACGCCTTCCATGTGGTCGTTGTCCACGTATACGTATCCTCCCGGCCGCAGCGCTCCCGCGGCTGCCGCGACGCAGCCTTCCTGTTCCTCCGGCGACGCAAGCTCGTAGAAGCAATTGCCTGCCAGCAGGACAAGGTCGAAGTCGCCTGGCCAGGGCGAAGCGGTCACGTCCACCTGGGCAAGGGTGATCCTGGCCCGGACGTCATCCGGCAGCTGAGTCACTTTGGCGCGTGCGCGGTCCAGCATCGTGCTCGCCTGGTCGAGTCCTGCCAGCTCATGACCATCAAGCGCCAGAGGTATCAGAATGCGCCCGGTCCCACAGAACGGCTCGAGAATATGCAAACGCCCGCGTTCCCGAGCCAGACGCCGGATGAGCTGAACGTCGTCGGTTTGCGTCTCAAACTCGTCGTAGATCTCAGCGACGTGTCTGTCCACGTCGTACATGTTGGTCTGGTTGATGCTCACGCTTGGGCCCCCTTCCGGCGAGCTGCCATCCGCACGAAGCCCAGGTAGCGCCCGCCGTCATCGCGGAGTTGCTGCAACTCGCGCAAGTCGTCCTCGGGCCGTTCAAGGAGCCCAGACGCCTGCAGGAACTCGTGCCATTGAATCCACAGGTCCCATCCGTGTGGGAGGGGCTCGGCGATCTCAACGTCGAGGTCAGGATAGCGCTCCCAGTGACGGCGCCACCAGTCCGCCGAGTTCATCCAGTACCAGTCGCTCTGGTCCAGGTGGGCTGGCAGTGGATGTGGCAGTTCCTGCACGGAGGCGGGCGACACGATGCCGATGCGCCCTCGGCGCTTAAGGAACTTAAGCATGTGGAACTCCAGGTAGTGCACGTCGGTTCCGAAGTAGTGGTAGCTGTCCATGCTGACGATCGCGTCGAAGAACTCGTCCGCGTAGGGCAGCGCGCGGGCCTCGGCATGGATCGGAAAGACGCGGTCTTCAAGACCCGCCTCGCGTACTCGCTTCCAGTTATCCGTCGCGCTGATCCACAGGTCCGTTGCCCAAACCTGAACGTCGTACTCCTTAGCCAGGAAGATCGAGCTCGTCGCTCTGCCGCAGCCCATATCCAGCACGCGCATGCCGGGCTTCAGATCCATCACTTGGCATAGCGCCTCTGTTAACCACAGAACGTTCGGCCCCATCTCGTTTTCGACGACCCACGCCGGGTCGTACTTCGAGGAGAGGGGGAACCTCTCGTTACGAAGCAGCTTGCGTAGATCCGGTCCGTTTGCAGACACCGTCGTTCTCCTTACCGTCGTTCTCCTTGAAGAAGGAAGACATCGGGTAGGGGAATCCCGCGGCGTGTTCATGAAGAAGGAAAAGCCGCGGACGCTGGGTGCCACGCCCACGGCCGGGGTGCAGGAAGGTAAATAAAACGGCCGCTCCCGAAGGAACGGCCGAGGAGACTTCCGCGGTTAGAACCGACAGCTCAGCCTGAGGCCCGCCGGGGGCGTGACATTCTGCCGAGTTGTTCGCTTGCGACCAGCATATTCACGCCTCCTACTCAATGCCTGCCACTACCAGGAATCGTCACAATACCTTGTGCAATTTACCCACCGGGCCGGGCGAGTCAAGCAGAAAAGGCGCCCCATCGGAAAGAAGCCTGCCACTGGGTAAGGCATTCCTGAGGCCCCGGCCATTGCACCCTCGGCATACGGGGAAGGCCGGAGCCATGTCCGGCTGGCCAGCATTGAGTTAATCTTCAAGCTGACCATTCCTGCCGCGCGGGAGTTCGTAGGCCAGTATCAAACCGGCCACGGTGGGCCGTCCACCAGTTTCGACAACCGACGGGCGGGCCCACGGTTTAGTCGGTCCGCGGTCCTGGCTGCGCGACTGAGGCACCGACGAAGATGCGGCCCAGGTTGTACGTGGCTGGGCAGCTCGTACGAGAATTGATACCCACAACGATGCACAGGCTGCCGTCGTAACACCCAGCCAAAGCTTGACAGGGACCGGACATCGCTGTCAAATAATCTGCGAAGCTGCGGGGCCGTAGCTCAGCTGGGAGAGCGCTTGCATGG
>CAYGAN010000077.1:12591-13162 GCA_964347585.1 uncultured Planctomycetales bacterium
CGCGATTCGCAACCCCCCGTAGATTCAGCTCTTGCGTTGTCGGGCTGCTTGCATGGCATGCAAGAGGTCAGGGGTTCGAATCCCCTCGGCTCCAGTGTGCATCGCTCGTAGCCCCCGAGAATCACAAGAGCTCATCCGTCCCCTATCCATTTCGGCAGCAATGGCACTGCCCTGCTGTTCGCCGAGCGGACCGGCAGCACCCGAACGGCTCAGAGAACTGCGGGACCGGACCCACGGCACCGAGGTATGCATCGAGAGCGTCCATCTTGTCTGGCACGGCCTGGGGTGCGGAACGGGCTTCGCAGGCGTCGCCGTGGCCATCACGTGCGACGTCGGCTCCGATGCTGACGCTGTCCGTAAGGAACCACTTCTCATCCGTCTTGTCAACGAAGACGGCAAATGGCTCGTGGATCGTATTGGCATGCGCGTCACAGCCCCGATCACGCGACGACTGACAGATGGGCTGAAGAAGCACTTTGCCTTTCCCGGAATGATTTGATATGGCAGCTGCGCACTCTCGCTTGTTGATGGGCGTGGAGGTCAGAATGGTCCATTCTGCGGTTACTTGGCA
>CAYGAN010000077.1:13172-19802 GCA_964347585.1 uncultured Planctomycetales bacterium
AAGCACGCTCCTGCCGTCGAGCGCTGTGCGTCGGTCGATTTGAGTTGCCGCTCTTGACGCGCGTCGCCGTTTCGCCTCTTATCGTAGCATCCGAAGCTGGTTCTCCGCAATCTGGTCCAGGCATTGCACAGCGGGGCGTTAACGATCGCGCGAGAACGGAATGGAACTCGCCTGGCTTGCAGCCAGCGAGGACCTGGTATCTGACTACGTGGACTGGCAGCGTCCGTTACGCGAACAGGCACACCCGATCTTCATGGATCAGGAGGGCCCACATGGCACGAGTGCTGATATTCTGCTTCGTTCTCTCACTTGTGTTCTTGAATCGCGTCAAAGCCGTCCCGTCCGTCCACATCCACCCCGTTGACCCAGACGAAGGCGCCTCGGCGCCATATACCGTGCAAGCTAACGAGACCCGGATATCACTCGAGCGCGTGGGAAGGACCAAGACGGTTTACTATGGCCGCTTTAGCAGTCGCGGAACAGCGGACGTGGTGGTCTCCGTTGCCGGCGCGGATCGGCTAGACGCCACAGTTCGTCCCAAACGCCTTGCCAAGCGAGTGAGCATCGAGGGCGGGGCAATACGGTTCACTGCAGAAGGGATAGGACCGCGCGTCGTGCAGGTCTCGCTCGGCGGCAAGCGCCTGCCGCCCCTATTCGTAATCCTGGAGCCTAAGGAAGCGTCGGTACCCGATCCGGAGGAGGCGAACGTCTTTAACGTCATCAACTACGGTGTTGCCGAAGGGAAGGAGCCGCAAACGAAGAAGCTTCAGCGAGCCCTTGACGACTGTGCGGCCCGACCGGGAGGCGGCACGGTCGTCGTTCCGCCCGGACGCTATTGCACGGGCACCCTTCGCGTCCGGGACAACACATACCTATACCTGGCAGGCGGCGCAGTCCTGCAAGCCGTGGAGGATCCTGACGCGCTGCCGGTTAGTCCAGGACGTTCGGAACACGGCGGTGATGGGCGGCGCCATAGCTTCAGCCGCGTCCTCCTGTTTGACCGTGCCGAAAACGCCGGGCTCGTCGGCCGAGGAACGATCGACGGGGCCGGCTTCGTCCTGCGAAATCAACACGGCAAGCGCGTGCAGATAATCGACGCGCATGGGTGTCACAATCTGGTCATCGAAGGCGTCGTGCTGCGGAACACCGCATCCTGGACACTGCACATTCTCCACTCGAACAATGTTCGTGTCTCGGGCGTAAAGATCATCGCCGACTGGGACGTGGGCAACGCGGACGGCATCGATCCCGATGCGTGCCGCAACGTGGTGATCGAGCGGGCCTTCTGCTACACCGGCGATGACTCGATCGCGATCAAGACCACAGCCAATTCTGATCTGCTTCAGTCCTCGCATAACATCATCGTACGCGACTCCGTTGTGATGACCAGGAAGACAGGGCTGAAAATAGGCACAGAGACGCGGGCCGATATCCGCAATGTCCTTTTCGAGAACATCGACATCGTGCACTCGTCTCGCGGAATCGGCCTTTGGGTCCGCGATGGGGGCGAAGTGTCTCAGGTTACCTTTCGAGACATCCGCATGGACTTGATCGAGATTCCGGGCGAGTCCAGAAGCGGCCAGCCGTTCCTGTTTACGCTGGAAAAACGCTCAGGCGTTGGCAGGTTGCGCGATGTGCTTATCCGAGACGTGACCTGCCGCGCGCCCTGGTTCTCGTTGATTGAGAGCCTCGTTAAGCCGCCGGTTGAACGCATTACCTTCGAGAACATCCAACTAGAAGTGACACCACGTACGGACAAGAAGGACGTCAGGCCTTTGTTTGAGTTCAAGAACGTGCGCAACCTTACGATGCGCGGCCTGCATGTTAACTGGGCCGAAGCTCAGCGCGAGTGCTGGTCGGGCCTCTGGTCAAAGAAGGCACCCGTGCAGGCGGCAGACGTCACCGAAGAGCCCCCGAGTACTCCGGCGGCTGGGCCCGCGCGTCCTAAGTGACGGCGGGTTCGACACAATACGGGCGCGCGCTCAAACATCAGGCAACGTGGTTCATGGAAGACCTGAATCGTGCGTGCTCGCGCGGCTACCCGCGACCGTCTCCGACGGCATCGTCGCTCTCGCTGTTACCAGCAGTCTCTGGCTTGGGCCTGCAGACCGCACACGCCTTGGCATCGGTGAGCGGACGTGCGGCGTGCGCATGGCGAAGGGTCGAGGTTGAGCGGGTGCCTGGCGGATCCGCGTATTGCTGAGGGGCCGCGGACTGATAACGCCGGTATAACCATGCTATGATCCCGGGTGGGCAAGACGGTGATGGGCGTGCTCTCCAGGCGTGTCTGGCTTGTCTAGTGGATCTTGACGAGTGCAGCTATGCGTTCAGCGAAAGCGGCCATCGAGTACGAACGGTTCGTCGAGCCGCCGTCGGCGTGCCGACCCATGGTGCGCTGGTGGTGGTTCGGATGCGCGCTCTCGAAGCGCGAGCTGGCGCGAGAGTTGGACGAGATGCACCGCGCGGGAATCGGCGGCGTCGAGATCCAGCCCGTCTATCCGCTCGCGATCGATGAGCCCCAGAAGGGAATTGTCAATTGTGCGTACCTGTCAGACGAGTGGTTGGAGCACCTGAAGTTCATCGTCGACCGAGCAAAGCAGTATGACATGATCGTGGACGTTACCTTCGGCAGCGGCTGGCCGTTCGGCGGACCTTGGATTGACAAGCAGCATAGCGCCGGCTGCATCAAGGTGCGTGTGAAAGACTTCGACTCGGACGAACCGAAACCCCAGCGCTACCGGGTCGAGCTGTCGCGCAATGACGATGAGGAGTTGCTCGCCGCTCATTTGTACCGGAGGCAGCAGGGCAGGCTTGCGGCAGGAAAGTCTCGCGACCTCAGCGGGAGTTTTGACGCCGATGGTCGCGGGCGGTTCGAGCTGCCGCCCGGCAAGTGGCGCGTGCTGGCGTTCGTCCGAACTCACACCGGCATGCAGGTGAAGCGGCCAGCGGTGGGAGCGGAAGGCTTGGTGCTGGATCACTTCAGCCGCGAGGCGTTCGCCAAGCATGCAGAGCACGTGGCATGGCGGTTACGGCGGGCCATCGGAGACGAATATGGCAAGACCGTCCGCGCAATGTTCTGCGACAGCTACGAGGTCTATAGGAGCAACTGGACACGAGCGTTGCTAGATGAGTTCGAGCAACGGCGGGGGTATAACCTTCGCCCGCACTTGGCGCACCTGTTCTATCGGATCGACGAGCGCACGCCACTGATCCGCTACGACTACGCTAGAACGCGGTCAGAACTATCGCTGGAAGAGTTCTTTCAACCGTTTGCTCAATGGTGCCGCAAACACGGGGTCCGATCGCGCGTCCAGGCGCACGGGGGCCCAGCCGACATCCTGGCTGCGTACGCGTCCGCCGACATTCCCGAAGGCGAATCATTTGGCGAGGCGGACACCCCGGCCGTGGACGTTCAGCACCGCAGAATCGCGTCGTCGGCAGCCCACAATTACGGGAAGCGGATATGTTCAAACGAGTCCTTCACGTGGCTGCGCAAGCCGAGGTTCTGCGTTACACTCGAGCAAATGAAAGTCGCGGCCGACAGCATCTTTCTCGATGGTCTCAACCACATCGTCGGCCATGGCTTCTCCTATTCGCCGCCGGAAGCAGACAAGCCCGGGTGGGCGTTCTACGCTTCGACACTGATCAATCACAACAACACTTGGTGGCCTTATTTCAGGCATCTGGCGGACTACATCACTCGTTGCAGCTACGTGTTCCAGACGGGCGAGTATTCAGCTGACGTCGCGGTTTATCTACCAACACACGATGCCTGGTCTGAGACGAAGGCGGACGTGTTCAACCTGGGCCGCTTGCTCCACGAACGGCTGGACCGGGACGTGCTGCTGCAGATCAATCGGCGGGGTTGGAGCTTTGACTTCGTGAACGATGCAGTCCTGCGCGACGCCGGCAGGATGCAGCGATTCTCGGTGCTTGTCTTGCCCAACTCAGGGCGGATGCCAGTCGAGTCGGCCCGGTCGGTTGTCTATTTCCTCAATCACGGCAGCAAAGTCGTTGCGTTCAAACGTTGGCCAGCAGAGGCGCCGGGACTGATCGATCATGAGAAACGATCGGCACACGTGCGAGAGTTATTTGAGGCCGTTCGGCAGCGGGGGACGCAGTGCTCTCGGCTCGCGCAATCGGGTGCTGAGCTTCTTGCTGCGATCGGCTCATGGCTTCGCCCGGATTGCAGGATCGAATCCGAGCAAGAGAACATTGGGTTCATACATTACAGAAGCGGCGATCGAGACGTCTATTTCGTTGCGAACCTGTCCCCAGAAGCAATCAAGGCCTGGATTCGGCTTCGATCCACGGGTCGGGCGGTGAGTTTCTGGGATCCGATGACAGGTCATCGCCACGCGGCATCCGGATTCTCTTTTTCCGACGGTGGCGCCAGTGGCTCCCTCAAGCTGGATCCCTTTGAGTCTAAGATGATCGTCCTGTCACAGTCGACAGGTGAAGGGATGGGAGTTGCCAGGAAACTCGGGCGGGTCGTCCATAACCAGGAACTCGGTGGACCATGGCAACTGGTGGAGGCTGATTCAGGACGAGCACTTAAACGAATGGCTTCGCTTCGGTTCTGGACGGCGTTTCGCGAACTGCGAGGATACTCCGGGATGCTAGGTTACAGAACCGTCTTCGAATGGTCGCAGACGTCAGAGGCCGCAGGTCGCGCGATCGTCATCGAATTCGAAGACGTACGCGAAGTTGTGGAGGTGCATATCAACGGCCAACACGTCAAGGACCTGTGGATCAGGCCCTTCCGGTGTGAGGTAACTGAGGCAGTACAGCCAGGGCGGAACGAACTTGACCTGCGCGTGAGTAATCTGCTGATCAACCGGGCGATCGCATCAGGAAGACCGGATCATTCACAGCTCGTCGCCAGATACGGTCGCCGGTTCCCCGACCCTCGCGAGCACGAGGCTGAGTACCGCGACTCGGGACTGGCAGGGAAAGCTACCTTGACTGTCCGAGAAGTAAGTTACGCAGCGCGATAGAACTGTGTTCGGGTACTGGACCTGCACGGGATTTGTCCCGGCTCAAGGAGAAGGAGCATGGAACCTATGGCTATGCTTTCGGTAAACCTTCTTTGTGGAGCAGCTTCATTGGCGCCGTCTGGGCAAGTCGTTTACCAGCCGACGTGGGAATCGCTCGATACACGACCGAACCCGGGCTGGTTCGACGAGGCGAAGCTCGGCATCTTCATCCACTGGGGCGTGTATTCGGTGCCCGCCTGGGGCCCCAAGGGTCAGTACGCGGAGTGGTATTGGCATGCCATGCAGAACAAGAGCGACGAGACCTGGAAATTCCACGTGCGGACCTACGGAGAGAACTTCCAGTACCAGGACTTCGCGGCCCGTTTCACCGCGGAACTGTTCGATCCCGATCACTGGGCGGACCTCTTCCTACGGTCGGGTGCCCGCTATGTGGTCCTGACGTCCAAGCACCATGAGGGATTCTGCCTCTGGCCGAACGCCCAAAGCTGGAACTGGAACAGTGTGGACGTCGGCCCCCACCGCGATTTGGTCGGAGATCTGACAAAGGCCGTGCGCGCTCGCGGGCTGAAGATGGGGCTCTATTACTCGCTCTACGAGTGGTACAACCCGTTGTATCGCAGTGATCCGGGGCGCTATGTTAGCGAGCACATGCTGCCGCAGTTGAAGGACCTCGTCCAGCGCTATCACCCATCCATTGTCTGGTCCGACGGCGAGTGGGACCATCCGAGCCAGGTGTGGCGCAGCCGAGAGTTCCTCGCCTGGCTGTTCAACGAATCGCCATGCCGAGAGGAAGTGGTAGTCAACGACCGTTGGGGCAACGATACGCGGAGCCGGCACGGCGGATTCTTCACCAGCGAGTACGGCAAACACCACAAGATGACGGAGTTGAGCGCCGCGCACAAATGGGAGGAAGACCGCGGCATGGGGGCGTCGTTCGGGTACAACCGTAACGAGGACGCTGGCGACTACAAGAAGCCAGACGAGCTGATTCATCTGTTGATCGAGACGGTAAGCAAGGGCGGCAACCTACTGTTGGACATCGGGCCAACCGCCGACGGGCGAATCCCCGTGATCATGCAGGAGCGTCTGTTGCAGATCGGCGAATGGCTCGAGGTTAGCGGCGAGGCGATCTACGGCAGCCGGCCCTGGCGGGAGCCGACGGACGGAGAGTTGGTGCGCTACACGTCGAAAAGCGATGCCCTCTATGCCATCTGTCTCCGCTGGCCCGGGCGTGAACTCAAACTGCAGCGCCCCAAGCCGACCAAGGAGACCACCGTGTCTTTGCTGGGGCGGTCAGCGCCGTTGAAATGGCGATACGAAGACGGCGCATTGTCCGTGCAGGTCCCCTCGTTGTCGGTCAACGAAATGCCCTGTCGCCATGCGTACGTCTTCAAGCTTACACACGTGGAGTGATGGCGGCGCGGAAGCAGACTCTGCAGCGCATCTGCTGTAGATGACGCCCACTCTCTTGTACGTCGCGGCGAGTCCTCCACAACCTGCGAAGTGCAGTCTATCGCCCATGTCACCGGCGGCGCGGAAGCTTTGACGTTCTCGTGTCACGCGATTACCTTGTTCGTCCGGTCCGGATTGCCGCTGCCGGGCAACCGTTCTGTGTGAGCGGCGGACGCGTGGC
>CAYGAN010000078.1:0-19206 GCA_964347585.1 uncultured Planctomycetales bacterium
GCAAGATCGCCTGAAGCTGACCGAGGCTACGCAGTGCAACGTCTCGCCGGTATTTGCGCTCTATCCCGACCGAGACAACTCGGTGGCCGAGGTATTGAACCCCGGCGACCGAGGACCTGATCTGGCCGGTACGCTGGACGAGGTCGAGAATCTGCTGTGGCTTCAGACGGATGAGCGGGCCATTCGACGCGTGCAGAGCTTGATGGCTGACAAGAACGTGTACATCGCCGACGGTCACCACCGTTACGAAACGGGTTTGATGTATCGCGATTGGTTGCTCGCTCAACAACCGCGCTTACCCGACGCGCACCCCGGAAACTTCATACTCGTGGCATTCTGCGGGATGGAAGATCCCGGCTTGTTGATCTTGCCGACCCATCGCGTCTTGGTAGGCGTGCCGGCCGAAGTGGACCTACGGTCGGTTCTTGAGCGGGCCGGGAGTTCCTTAAGCGTGGAACGAACGCGCCCCGCCTCGCCGGCTCGAATATCCCCCGCCAGGCGCAGCGAGGAACCCGCCGCCTACAGCTTCGTCGTGTACGACGGGCGATCCGATGAGCAGTTCGCCCTGCACGTAAACAGCCGCGAACTCTTGGACCCCCTTGAACCAGCCAGAAGCGCAGCCTGGCGCCGCTTGAACGTGGTGGTGCTTCATCGGTATGTCATAGCGGAGGTCCTCGGCCCGGCCTGGGGCGCCGCTACCCCGACAATCCAATATGTCAAAGACGCCCAGGCCGCCCGACGACTTGCGCGCGCCGAGAGCGGCGTAGTCTTCGAGCTCGAGCCCATCCGGATGGAGCAACTCAGAGACGTCTGCGAGGGCGGAGACGTCATGCCCCAGAAGAGCACCTATTTCTACCCGAAACTGGCCACCGGAATGGTTATCAGTCCCGTTGCCTAGACCACAACTCTGAAGCCCGGCCCGGGCGGCCGGCTAGGCGCTGGCGGCGCGATTGACCTGTGCTTTCAGCAAGTCAACGACCTGTGTGATGCTCATCTCGGTCGTGTCGATTCGGATCGCTCCGCCGGGCACGAGCAAGGGGGCCCATCGCGATGCGTCGTTGCCATCTCGGAGCTCGAGGCCCTCCAGTACTTCCTCGTATGAGATGTCTTGCCCATCGGCAATCAGCTCGTGGTATCTTCGTTCGGCGCGCTTCTCGATCTTGGCGTCCAGAAAGAACTTCGCCTCGGCGTCTGGAAACACCAAGCTGCCCTGATCCCGCCCTTCGGTGACCAGCGATCCAAGCTGACGGCCAATCTCCTGCTGTTTGGCCACCAAGATCTCCCGAACGGCTGGCACACGAGCCACATAGCCCGTCGCGCGGTCAACAGTCATCTCGCGGATGGCCTCGCTAACGTCGCAGCCGTCGAGCAGAACGCGCGTGTGCGTCGGCCTGCAATCGAGGCGCACGTCGCTCTGGCGGGCGGTCTCGGCCAGGGCCTGCCCGTCGTTCAGGTCCGCCCCGCTCCGAAGCGCTTTGAGCGCCACAGCACGGTACATCGCCCCCGTGTCCAGGTAGGCGATGCCCAGGCAGGCCGCCAGTTTTCGCGCCGCCGTCGATTTGCCCGAGCCGGCCGGGCCGTCGATGGTGATGATCATGTATGACCTCGCGGGCCCGATTATAGGTCAACCCGTGGTGCCTGCCATGTGTGGCGAGGCCCCTTCTCCAGAACGCCGCCGCGCCAGGCGGGTCTGTGTGTGAGGCACTGAAAGCGCAGCCGTACACTCTAGGCCCTGTCGCGGGCCTGGAGTGTTGGCTCGAACAAGACGAAGCCGGTTCAAATGCCTGCTGATGTGGATCAGCCTGCGCTTCCCCGCCGACGCCTGAGCGCCCAGCCACCTGTCGTAAGAGACAGCAGGATGACCACACTGGGCTCGGGGATCGCTCGGACAGCGATGGCGTCGATCTCAACGGTGGTGTCGCCAAAAAGCGGTCCGCCTTGGCCGTGTTGAGGCCCCATGGGGATGTTGTCGTCCAGAATCTTGATCGAATCAATCCGTTCCAGCACCAGCCCAGCGGAGACAGGCAGCGTATCCAGGTCGATGGCGATCATCGTATCATCTGCGCCGAATTGGGTCAGAGGATCAATCTGGCGGTCAAGCAGATCGATCACGATGTCGCCGGACACGGGGTTGTTGCCGGCGTCTCTCCAAACAGCGGCCAGCGTGATGATCATGCCGGACAGCTCGGCATCCTCGAAGATGAATACTTCGAACCCGCCGAGGTCCGGGTCGTTCTCATCGATGCTCCCGTCGGCCGCGATGCCGTCCGGACCGATCCACAACGCGCCGGCCGGGTCGAGCCCGCCGAGGAAGTACCCGCCCGCGCCGAGGTCGAAATTGGCAGTGTCATCGGTGCCCTCGGCGATGAAGCCGAAGTCATCAATCGCCGTCAGACCCTCGGTGATCTCGATGTCAGGCGTGCCGGCGACGGAATCCTGGGAACCGGGTCCGGTCAGCGCGTCGAATTGCTCGACGTCCTCGTCGCCGATGAACGTGAACGTTCCAGCGGCGATGGCGGCTGCGACGATGTCGTCGGTAGGCTGCCCGCCCGGCAGGCCGGTAGGATTGTCCGGCGTGCCGGCGCTGTCACCCGCACTGAACAGGTACACACCGGTCGTGTCGTCGGGCTGGCCAAATATTACAACCGCGTTTGTGTCTGCAGGCGATAGTGCTACTACGAGCGCGCCTACGCACAGCGCGCAAACAAGGGAAGTCCTCATCTCTCTCTCCTCCACCTGCGGCGACTTCTCGCCGCAATGCCTCCCAAAACTTCTTCACTCTCTCTCACGCACGCTTGGGCGTTGAGAACGCCCAGGAGAGTGGCTTTTGCCAGCGTGTCTGTGTATTCTACCTCATACCCTATGCTCGGGGCAAGCCCTAAATCCACCAAAAAAAACTTGCCCATAGCGTCCAATAATCCGCCCCTGCCCGGGCAGGTCTTCCGCGGCTGGTCCCCTGAAGCCCCGGGACACGACGGTCCGTCCGCGGGCACCCGGCTCTGCTCATACTTCCACGCTGTTGGCGGTCTCTGCCAGAGATGACCATGACAACTGGTTGCGGCCGTCACGCCACCCGAAGCCTTTGAGCCGCTGGGAGATGGAATCCGCGCGAAGCGGAGTCACGACTACCAGCGCGCGGTCTAGCCCGGCTGCCAACTGGTCACTACCGACGGGATCGAAGCCTTCCTTGGCAAGCTGCTCGACGGACAGGTTGTCGTCTGCGACGCGCACCCGCAGGCCCGCCGCTCGGGCCACGGGGGCAAGATGCTCGTGCAGGTATCGGCCGTTGCGGCCCATGCCGTAAAGGATTAGCTCTCGAAAGGATGAAGGATGACCGTTGATGTGATCGACGATCCGCTGGAGGACGAATTCTCGCCCGCGCAAGAGCTTCTCCAGTTCGTGGAGTGTCTTGCGCGCAAATCCAGGCATGCCGAAACGCTCTTCCATGCATTCGGTGAGCTTCTCGATTTCCGGGCGGACGAGCGGCCAAAGCTGCGGCCAGCCCTTCGGAGAGCAGCACCGGTGGAAGGGCACGCCGCTGTGAAGTCGCAGGGCGCAGCTCAGCGGATCAAACCGCGCCTGCTTGCCGCAGACTTCTTCAAGAATCTCCGTTATTCGTTCAGGCTGTTGCGCGCCACCGGCCGCCACCGACGCATTGAAGGTCGCGTCAGCAAGCGCAACGGACTCCTGCTCGCCGGGTGCGCCGTCACGCCACTCGGGCAAGGGGTCTGTGCAACGCGGATCGTGACGGTGATTGGTGGCTACGATTCGTGCTGCCGCGCGCATGCAGCTTTCGGCGTCGCGACTGAGGCTGTCAGGCCGCATGCGATACACCGCGAGCGGCTCGGTCGTGCCAACCAATACGAGCCCACATCGGGCTCCGCGCGACCAGAAGTCCCAGTCTTGGGCCACCGGCAACGTGGTATCGAACCGGCCGATGCGGCCAATCCAGCCAGCACGAAGTAGCACGGTGTGGATCGGAATCGGATTGTCTGCGGCCAACTCGGCGAAGGTGATGACCGACTTGGCGGGTGCAGCCGCCCAGGAGACGTCGCGAAGGCCGGCACCCACGTAGCGCCATCCACAGAATGCGGCACCGGCGTCTCGATGCTGCCTGAGCGTCGAAAGCAGCGTCTGGAAGAACCCCGGCTCGATCAAGTCATCCGCGTCGAGGAAGTGCACGAATTGGCCGCGGCATCGCGGTAGGGCTGCGTTCCTCGCCCCGCCCAGACCGGCGTTGTGCTGCTGGATCACCCGGACGCGGGCGTCCTGGTCTTGGTAGCGAGTGAGGATTGCAGCGGTCTGGTCGGTGGAGCCGTCATCAACCGCCACCGCCTCCCAATCTCCGAAGGTCTGCTGGATGAGCGAATCAAGGGTGGCGCCTACCGTTGTGGCTGCATTGTGGCATGGAATAACCGTCGAAACCGTCGGCACAGTCGCTCCCCTGTTTCGACAGGACGTCTGGCTGTGGCTACCCGGTCGCGAAGGGTTTCCAGAGCTCAAGGCAACGCCTGTGGTTTTGGGAGTGACAAAATGTCTGGCCGCCCGCCGGCCGCATCCTATAACATCGGCCAGAGCGAACCGGATGGACAGGTATTTTGCCGGTCGGCAGCAACCTGCGAGCGGGTCGTTCGATCTCTGTGCTGCCAGCGTGTGCCGAGATGCGTATTCTGGCAATAACGAATCTCTATCCGCCCTTTCACATGGGTGGATACGAAATGCGATGCGCCGAAGCCGTCGCCGGCTTGCGAGACCGCGGCCACGAGGTGAGCGTGCTGACTTCCATATACAGAGCCGGTCCGTCCTGCGAGCCGCACCTCGAGCGTTGTCTGCATTTTCACGGCGGGCCGCCCTATCCGCCCGAAGATGCTGAGGGGTTCATTCGCGCGGAGCTGGCTGATGTCCGATCGGTAATGCAAGCGATCCGCGCCTTCCGAGCGGACTTGGTTAGTGTCTGGGGGATGGAGTTCTGCTCGCAGAACATCCCCGCTGCTGCGACCCGTGGGGCCGTCCCTTGCGTCTTTCAGATAGAAGACGTCTGGCTGTGCGACGGCGCGCAGCGAGACTTGTGGATGAACCTGCTCCGCGCGCTTCCCGATCCGGTGGCGTGGCAGAGCGTCACGCCGGCGCTGGCCCGCTGTCTGCAGGCGCCGGTCGATCGACTGGCCCTGCCCTACGGAACTACCGTGCTCTTTGCGTCACAGGCGATGCGGGAAAACTATGCTCGAGCTGGCTGGACTCATCCGCATACTGCCGTCTATTGGGGCGGCATTGACGTGCGTCGTTACTTCCACTTCGTGCGATCGGAGCGTCCCCGAGGAACGTGGAAGATCCTGTATGTCGGTCAGGTGACGCGCGAGCGGGGGGTCGAGGACTTGCTCGAAGCAGTGCGGATTCTTGGCGGTCGTCCCTCCGTCGGCGCCATCGAGTGCAAGGTCTGCGGTCCGGTCGCCGGCGTGTTCCGTGACGAGCTTGCTCGTTTGGCCAGGAACCTGCCCGGCGACGCGACGATCGACTTTGCCGGTCCGCTCGGCCCCGATCAACTGCGGTCGGCGTATCACGCATCGCACGTGCTGGTACATCCGTCGCGACTACGAGAGGGGTTGCCACGGGTGATCCAGGAGGGCCTGTGCGCCGGGCTTGTGGTGGTGGCGACCGACACTGGCGGCCAAAAGGACCTTCTTGGGCAAGGGCGGTACGGCTACTTGACTCGTCCCGGTGACCCGGCCGGGCTGGCAGCGACGCTGGCCTCGGTCTTTGCTGACTGGCAGGAAGCGGCGGCCAGAGCCGCAGCAGGCCAGGACTTCATGCGACGCGAGTTCTCCACGCAGAGAATGGTTGACCGCTTGGAGCAGTTCGCGTGCGAGACGTGTGCACGCCATGAGCGTCCGAACGGCCGAGATGCCCCTCACAAAGCATCCGACGAGGTCCCCGCCGACCGTGCCGAGTCGGAGATCCCGGCTCTGGTCAGTTATCTTAGGCAGGTGCTGGTCACCCGGATCGTGCCGGGCGCTGAAACGCTCGGCCCGGAGCAGCTTTGGCGAGCGGGGTCTCTGGCCAAGCGGCTCGCTTGCTTCGACGAGGCTCAACGCCTGCTTCGTCGGCTGCGCGACCTGGGCCGAGACGATGCCGCCCACCTTCGCCGCAGTGAGTTCCATCTCGCGGAGTTGGAGCTGCTTCGGGCCGACTGGCAACGTGCTGGAGAGCACCTCGAACGGTGCCTCGCCGTTGCGCCGGAACATGCCAAGGCGATCTACTACCGTCAGCACCTCGCCGAAAGGACCATGCCGCCGAATCTTGAAAGCCTCGCCCGCACCGCTCGGCGGTGATCGCGCGTGCGTCCGCGCGCTCGACCATTACCTTCCTGTTGAGTATAGTGTCGGTATGCGGGCAAACAGCAGCAACTACTTGGATTTGGACGACCGTTACCTGCTGCGGCAGTGCGACGTGCACACCTACCGCGCGAGTGGGCCTGGCGGGCAAAAGCGCAACAAGACAGACTCGGCTGTCCGGCTGCGGCATCGGGCCACCGGTTTGACCGTCGTGGCCACTGAGAGCCGCTCGCAGCACGAAAACCGGGCGCGCGCCTTGCGACGAATGCGGGAGGCCATGGCCCTTCACCTCCGCAAGCCGATAGATGTCGAGTTCTTCCAGCCCCCCGACTGGTTCGCGCAATGTCTTGACCGCGACGGCAGGTTGTGCATCAGCCGAAAACACGACCGCTACTGCCATGCAGTCGCTCTGCTGCTGGACGTGTTCGAAGGAAGCGGCGCAAGCATGGCCAACGCAGCGCGCCTGCTCGGACTGACGACGGCCAACCTGGTCAGCTTCGTTCAGAATGACGGAAGGGTCTGGGCGGAGGTCAACGACATGCGACGGCGATTTGGCCTGCGCCCGCTCCGGGTAAGCCGACCTCACTCGCACGCACGCGGCGCGCGCAAGCCGGCCAAGTGAACGGTGAAGTGAGCCAACCGAGTTAAGCCTTCAAGCCGAGCCTTGACCGAGCCGTGATCTTCGCCCGCGCGATGCCCGCTAACGCCGTGCCGGGGAGCCGGACACTTGCGGCGACTCCGGGACGATGGTAACTTCCCGCCCGACGTGTGCCTTCTGGAAGGGTTCGGCCTCCGACGGAGTAAAGTGATGTTGCAGCGTCCGATCATCCTGGCAGTGGGCGTTGTGTTCTCGTCGTGGCAGCCGGAACGCACGGTCACGGCGCAATCTGAGGCCGCCCCCAGGCCGAACGCCCTTACCGACGCGGAAAAGCGGCAAGGGTGGTGGCTTCTGTTCAATGGCAGAGACTTGACCGGCTGGAAGGTGTACCAGGGGCCGGCCTGGTCGGTCAGAGACGCAGCGATCACCAGCCCGGGGCGCGGTTCAGGCTGGCTGGGAACGGTGGCGACGTTCGACGACTTTCACCTCAAGATGCAGTTCAAGATCGACAAGGGCAACAGCGGCATCTTCTTCCGCGCCGCCACGAGCGGCGCGCCTTGGGTGCAAGGGTACGAATCGCAGATCAACAACAAGGACAACAAGAACCCCACCGGGAGCCTGTACAACCGCGTCCGGGCCAACGTAGTCAACCCGGCGTACGGCGAGTGGCACGACTGGCAGGTCAAGGCCGTTCGCGATCACATCGAGATCTCCATCGACGGCCAGCCCGTGGTGGACGCGTACGACTCCAGTTGCCGCAGCGGCGTGATCGGTCTCCAGCAGCACGACCCGGCCGTGACGATTCAGTTCCGAGACATCAAGATCCGCAGGCTTGCCGACCAGGCCGAGCGCGCCTGGGAACCGATCTTCAACGGCAAAGACCTGGCCGGTTGGAAGCCCTACGGCCGCGCCCAGTGGACCGTCAAGGACGGCGTGCTAATCGGCCGTGGCGGCATGGGCCATCTGTTCACCATCCGCAGCTTCGATGACTTCGAGGCGCGGGCCATGATCCGCGTCAATAAGGGCGGCAACGGCGGTTTCTATTTCCGAACGCAGCCGCGCGGCAATGACTGGCCCCAGGGATTGGAGGCACAGGTCGATAATCACGATCCGAACAATCCGACGGGCAGCATTTACGGGCGTGTCAAGGTGCAAGAGCTCCTGACGGCCGATGAATACTGGTTCTCCATGTACGTGCGGGCGCTCGGAGACGACATCGAGGTCCGTGTGAACGGTCGGACCGTCGTGCAGGCCAGAATTGATCAGCCTCGGACCGGACACATCGCTCTTCAGTGTCACGACCCGGGCTGCGCAATCGAGTACCGTGACGTCCGAGTCCGAAGGCTCTCGGGCAAAGCCGGCGGGTAACCCAGTCAAGCCCGCGGTCGCTCCGAGCGGAACACCATGGATATAGAGGCCATCCGGGAAGAATTCCCGATTGCCAGGAACTTCAACTTCCAAGATCATGCGGCCGTCGCGCCGTTGTCACGTCGGGCCGCGGAGGCCGTCCGCTGGTACGTCAAGGATACGGAGGCCAAGGCAACGCTCGGCGTACCGTTCTACGATCACATCGAGAAGATCCGCGCCCTGGCGGCGCAGTTGATAAACGCCAGCCCCGACGAGGTCACCTTCGTCAAGAACACGAGCGAGGGCATCGCGTTCGTTGCCAACGGGCTGCAGTGGCACCCCGGCGACAACGTGATCACAACAAACGTCGAATTCCCCGCCAACATGTACCCGTGGATGAACCTGGCGCGTCTTGGTGTCGAGTTGAAGACCATCGACGAGCAGGACGGTCGCATCCCGCTCGCCGGAATGATCGACGCCATCGACAGCCGGACGCGCCTCGTGGCCGTATCCGCCGTCCAGTACGCCAGCGGCCATCGAGTCGATCTCGTCTTGTTGGGCCAAGCGTGTCGCCGGCGAGGTGTCCTGTTCTGCGTGGACGCGATCCAGGCCCTAGGCGTCCTGCCCATCGACGTGCGGGCGATGCATATTGACTTCCTGGCTGCGGACGGGCACAAATGGCTCTGCGCGCCAGAGGGGGCGGGCGTCTTCTATTGCCGCCGCGAACTGCTGACGCAGCTCCAGCCCAGCACGGTCGGTTGGATGTGCATGAAGAACTTTCGCGACTACGGCAACTATCAGTTTGAGTTCCTCGACGATGCCCGACGGTTCGACTCCGGAAGCTATAACGTCGCGGGGATCTGCGGGCTCGGCGGATCGATCCAGTTGCTGCTCGAAATCGGCATCGATAACATCGCTCAGCGCGTTCTCGATCTGACAGATCAAATTGCTGCGCAAGTTGCCCGCAAGGGATACCGACTTGTCAGCTCGCGGCGTCCCGGCGAAGCATCCGGCATCGTCGCCTTCACCTCGCCCGCGCACGACCACAAGGCTGTCCAACAGTGTCTGCTCGCCGAGCACCGCATCGTGATCTCTGTCCGGGAAGGACGGCTGCGCGCCAGCCCGCATTTCTACAACACAGCGACGGAGATCGAGCAGCTCGTCGATCTCCTTCCGCAACACTAGACGCCGGCTGCAAATCTGCGAACTTGATCCGAACATCGCGCGCGAGCGACCCCCACCCCGCGCCGGCTAGTCTGCCTGCATCTCCCTTTGCGCCCGCCGGTACGTGTCGCTCTCGCGGTAGTTGCCGAACTGACTGACGATCTGTTGATAAAGCGGCTTGGCCTTGTCGGGCTGACCGTCTTGCCTGTAGGCTTCTGCGCGAGCAAAGAGGGCCATCATTTCCTCCACGGAGCCGGGCGGCGCGTACCCTTGGGCGATCAGCAGGAATCGCTGTGCCCCCTCGAAGTCGAACTGCACGTCAGCTCGGATCCGCCCGGCCACCAGCGCCGCTGCCCACCGCAGCCCGGGATCCGCCGCGTTCGACGTCGCCGTCACGTTGAGCAGACCTTCGACGTGCTCGAGCTTGGCTAGGTCGGCCGGTCGCGCCGGGTTCATACGATAAACGTAAGACAGCAGTCCGATCCCTTGCGCGAAGGATTTCTCCGGATCGATGGGTAGTCTCTGTGGCGGCTGGTCAATGACCGGCACGTCCAGTTTGGGAGCGAACGAGGTGGCGGCCTCCCAAAGATCCGGCGATTCGTAGATGAGCGTGCGTCGAGTTTCCTGTCCCGGGCGACCGATAGGAACGTACAGCCACGCCAACGCCTTCGAGGCCGCCTCCGCCGAGACGTTCTTCAACCGGATGTGCTTCGTGCCGCCCGAACCCGCAGCCGGACCACGCTCACTCAGCAGCACCAGTTGATAGAAGCCGGATGGTGCTGCCAGAGACGCGGGGCGATACTCCGGCTGCTTGCCAGCCGTTGCTGCTGGCTGCTCCGGTCGCGCCTCGGGCTCAACGGGCATCGCCCGCGGCCGGCGCTCGCCCCGAGCCTGCCGCGACGGCCGGATTGGGCGCCGCGAGGGCTTGTTCCACCAATCCCATCGCCAGTGCATCCGCTCGAAGTCCCAGTCGATGTCCTGACACCCGGCCGCCGCGAAGCAAAGAATGCTCAAACTGCTGGCGGCCAGTGCCCAAGAACGGCCCCTCGATAATGCACTCATGTCACACGCTCGCACGAACACTTGCCCTGGGGCACACGCAACATGCAGTATTAGTAGGTCCCAAAAGCTCGGCGCTGTCAAGACTGCCAGGTTTGTGTCTTGCAGCCGTGCGGGGCCGAGGCTTGGCGGAAAACGCTGCCTGTGGCCGCAGGCCACGCCTCAGTGACGGCTAACAACCGCGACAGCCGACGCCACCGCCAGCGATACCCGGTCCCGGGCCGTTGGCTGCCTAAAAAGGCACTTCTTGTCAGGCGCGTCACAGCAACTATATTTGCCCAGGCAGATCTGGGAGGAAGGCAGGGCCTTATGAAGCGCAAGCTCAGGTTGGGGTTGATTGGGGCGGGCCGCTACGCCCAGATCGCCCATCTGCCGACCTATTTTGAGTCGGATTTCGCCCGGGAGGTCGAACTCGTCGCTGTGTGCGATCGTTCCCTCGAGCGAGCCGAGCAGCTCCGGCGCCGTTTTGGGATCGGCAAAGGTTATGCCGACTATGATGAGATGCTGCGCGCCGGGACCCTCGACGCCGTCAGCGTAGTCACGCCGGATCACACTCATACACCCATTGTCCTGGCCGCACTGCAAGCCGGGTGCCACGTGCTTTGCGAGAAGCCCTTGGCGATGACCGTCTCGCAGTGCCACCAGATCGTCCAGGCGGCTCGACGCAATCAGTGCAGAGTGCTGACTGACTTCCACAAGCGCCTGGACCCGTGTCACCAGGAAGCGCGCTCGCGGATCCAACGAGGCACGCTCGGCGCGCTGCAGATCGGCCACGTCTGGATGCAGAATGCGATCTCGGTTCCGACCGGGGCTTTCTTCGAGTCTGACCTACCAAGCCACAGCTCGCCTGTCTGGTTCCTGGGCGTGCACTTCTTTGATCTGATCCGCTTCGTCACGGGCCTGAACCCCACGCACGTCACTGCCACGGCTTATCGGCATGTGCTCGCCCAACGAGGCATCGACACGTACGACGCAGTCAAGGCCGATGTGCTCTTCGAGACTGGCGCCAATGTCAGCTTCTTGCTCTCGTGGAATCTTCCCGACGCCGCGCCGACTGTGACGAGGCAGGGGCTTTATCTCCAGTTCAGTGCAGGCGACGTCGAGATCGACAGCTCTAACCGCGGCTTCCGCCAGACCGGGCCGGGCAAGTATGCCTTCGTCAATCCCATGTACACGCGTCGAACCGACAGCGTCGTGTCGGGATACGCTCACGAGAGCGTCGGCCAGGCGATCCGGGCGTTCCGTCAGCTCGTCGGTGCTAATGCCCGAGAAGCCTATGACCGTCAGGAGCGGGTTCGTCCGTCCGGCTTGGCTGGGCTGTGGGCCACGCTCGTGGGGCAGGGCATCGATCATGCCCTTGCTGGTGGCGAGCGCGCCGCGGACGGTGCGGTCATCATCGGAAGGCGGGCTGAGCTGGCCGCGATGCTCCGCCAAGCCGTCGGCGACAAAGCCGACGAGTATCTGCAGCATCACGAGACGCTTCCGCGGGATCCTCCCACCGAGGACGAGTAGCCAGGGCTCATGAGCAAGCACTTCGATCTTGTCCCAGAGCAGGTCCAACCCGTCGAAACTGCGTTTCGACGCATCCAGACCCCCCTGCCAGCCCCGCAGAGCCTGCCACTTCTGCAGCAGTTGTACACTCACGAGGCACGGGCCATGCGCGGTCAGCCCCCCGTTGTGTGGGATCGGGCCGAGGGCCTCCAGGTGTATGACCCATACGGCAACATGTGGTTGGACTTCTCCTCCGGCGTGCTGGTCACGAACGCCGGCCACAGCCACCCGCGTATCGTCCAAGCCATAACTCGCCAGGCCGACGCGCACCTGCTGACGAGTTACTGTTTCCCGAACGCGCGGCGCGCGGAGTTGGCACAGCGTCTTGTCGAGCTGGCCCCGTCCGGCTTGGACCGCGTCTTTCTGCTCTCGACTGGCGCTGAGACCGTCGAGGGCGCTATCAAGCTCGCACGGACGTACGGTGCCCGCATCCGCGACGACAAGATCGTCATCATCTCGTTCGACCGCTCGTTCCACGGGCGAACATTGGGGGCACAACAGGTCGGGGGCTTCGACCAGCTCAAGAGCTGGATCAAGAACCTCGACCCGGACATGGTCCAGGTACCGTTTCCCGATGGTTATCACACCGAGAATACGAGCTTCGAGTTGTTCGAGACGTCCCTGCGAGGCAAGCACGTTGATCCGGCCCGCGTGGCCGGCGTGATCATGGAAACCTACCAGGGCAGCGGAGCCAGCTTCGCGCCGCCCGAATACGTTCGGCGCCTGCGCGCATGGTGCGACCGGCATCGAGCGCTCCTGATCCTTGACGAAGTGCAAGCTGCCTTCGGGCGATGCGGCACCCTTTGGGGATTTGAGGTCTATCGCGTCGTGCCCGATTTGATGTGCCTGGGTAAGGGTCTGTCCAGTTCTCTGCCCATCTCGGCGCTCGTCGGTCGTCGCGAGGTGATGGACTTGTACGGCCCGAATGAAATGACCAGCACCCACACGGGCAATCCCGTTTGCGCCGCGGCCGCGCTGGCCGCCGTCGAAGCGATCCTTGCCGAGGACCTCATCGCCAACGCGGCTCGCGTCGGCGCGGTGCTACACGGGCTCCTCGATGAGCTGCAGCAACACAATGCCGACGTGATCGGTGCCAAGCACGGGCGGGGACTGGTCGCGGGAGTTCACATGACCAACCCGCGCACGAAACGACCGGATGGAGACTTGGCTTGGGATGTCGTGCGGGAATGTTTCCGGCGGGGCCTGTTGATGTTTGCCCCTGTTGGCGTTGGCGGCAGCACCATCAAGATATGCCCGCCTCTGTGCATCACCGAGCCGGCAGTTCACGAGGGTGTTCGCGTGCTCGGCGAGGCGATCGAGGCGTCGCGGCGATCTGGCTAGTTCAGCCCATCCGCGCGAAGCCAGCCCCCCGCCGCCACACCGGAGAGTCCAGTTCAGAGACTCAACCCCGGGCAGCCGACCGCGTCGTTGCGACGAATCGCCTCGACGAGTTGCATCGTCTTGGCCGCGTCCGCAAAACAGCTTGAGGGCTGGGTACCGCGCTTGATCGCGTCGATGAACGCGCGCGACTGTTGCAGGAAGCCCCCGGTCCGCTTCCCGTCCTGCGGGTCCTCGACGAACTCGGCTATCCCTCGGCGACGGCGCTTGCCCGGTTCGACCTCGTCGATTTCAACGCCCAACTCGACGTAGGCCGAGTAACCCGAAGCGTGGACCTCGAACTTGTGGACGCGATCGCCCGTGTTCCAGTTCGTCTGCAGCACGCCCACGCACCCGTTCTCGAAAGCGATGACCGCGTTCCACGCATTGGGGACCACGTCGCCGTACTGACCGACGGCTGCGGCCACGTGAACCGGTTCCGCCCCGGCCAGCCACCGCAGCGCATCGACCGCGTGGATCGCATCGCACCCGATAACGTCCACCGCCCCATCGTAATAGACGGCTGAGGCCCGCTTGTAGAATGTGGCTCCCACTTGAGTGATTCCGATCGCTGCGGCTCGTTGGCGCGCCTCGGTTAGCATCGGCGCATGCCGACGGTTGAATCCCACCATGGTAATGCACTTGTGCGCCTCCGCCTCGCGCGCCATCGATTGGGTCTGGAACGCCGTCACCGCCGGCGGCTTCTCGATAAACACGTGCCGCCGCCGTCGCAGACAGTCGATTACGATGTCATACAGATGATGCGGGGGCATAAGGATGTACACCGCGTCACTCGGCATGCTGTCGAGCATCGCACGATAATCGTGGAATTGCTTCGTTATGCCGAATCGCTCGGCCGTCTGAACGCACTTGGACTCAATCAGGTCGCAGATGGCCACCATCTCCACGTCATCGAATTCGGCAAGGGACGGGTAGTGGACCTGGTTGGCCATCGCCCCCGCCCCGATCAACGCAACGCGGACCTTGGACACAGCGATTTCCTCCGCGTCATGAACCTGCGGTCGATGGCTCGTCGAGCTTCAGTTGATCTTGCTCCACTGACTCGGCAGTTGGCTCCCTCGGCGCCGCTGACCGGCGCAGAGGCCACACCTGCGACAGCACCGCCCCGGCCAGCAACACAGCTGATAGAATCACGCGCAGCTTCCAGCCCAACGGGCTTTGCGAGAGCTTGTAGGCGATAGGACGGCCCGTGGCGCGCACCGCCGGACAGGTCAGCTCGCCGTCTCCCGAAGCCCATAGCACGTACCCGATGAGCCCGCCCGGTGGGTGATCCTCGCGCAGCGAGCGCTCCACGAAGCGGCGGACCTGTTGTCGAACGTCCTGCGGGGTCTTGTCTTCCGGCAGCGCCGGTGTCATTCCCAGTACCCTGGCCGCCACATGCGGACAGAGGTTGCGGTACTCGAAGTACAACGATACGAGCATGACGACAGCGCTTACAAGAGACACCGATCCTATGATCACGTCTCGCCTCACCGGACGTGCAGCCTGGCCGACGCGATACATCGCTGCTCCGAGCAACAACCCAAGCAGCAGGAAGAAAAACAGGCCTAGGTAAAAGATCAGCAGGCCGAGGAACGAACACAAATAGCCGATCGGAAACGCCAGGCCCAACCCCAGGGCGGTTGCGCCAGCCCATCTTGCCCCTGCTCGCTCGGTCGGCTCAGGTTGCCCAGAGGCTGCGGCATGCGCCGGCTGGCCTGCTGACGGATCGGTCATCATGCCGTCACCCCTAACGCGGAATGAACGAACTCGACCAATTCGGCGGCCAACTCATAGCGATCAAGCGGTGGGACAATGTAGCAGCCCGACCCGTGTTCCCAGATCTCTTCGATCAGCTGCTTGGCGATGGCCAGCCCTTCTTTGGGTGCGGCTTTCTTGTCCGCGCGCGACATGCGTTGCATGACCCACTCGGGCAGGCGGGCCCCGGGAAGTTCGTTGTGGATGAACTCGGCGTTGCGATGCGAGAGTAACGGGAAGATCGCTGGCAGGATCGGCACGGTGACCCCCGCGTCCCGCGCCATTCCCACCGACTCACTGAAGCGGCGCGAGTCGAAGATCAGCTGCGTCAGTGCGAACCGCGCGCCGGCTTCCACCTTCCGGACGAGCTTGCGCACTTCGGAGCCAAGGTCTTGATGGTTTGGATTGAAACCGCATCCGATGTTGAACCCGGTCGCCCGCCGGATGGACGCCCCGGCGAAATTGACCCCGTCGTTCAACCCTCGGATAACCTTGATCAGACCGATGCTGTTCAAATCGTACACGCTGGACGCGCCGGGCTGATTCCCGATCTTGGCCGGGTCGCCCGTAATGACCAAAACGGATCGGATGCCCAACGCCCACGCGCCCATCAAATCGCCTTGCAGGCCGATTACGTTTCGATCGCGGCAGCAAACGTGAATGATGCACTCGACCCCCACCTCACGCTGCACGATGCTCGCCATGGAGATGTTGCTCATTCGCAGCGCCGCCAGGGGCGAGTCCCCCGTCGTGATCCCGTCAACTCCGGCATCGCGTAGCAGGCGACACCCATCGACGACCCGCTCGTAATCCAAGCCGAAGGGCGGATCGATCTCCACGACGATCAGCTTCTTCTCATCCACCCGGTCCAGGCAAGTCTTCCGCTTTGGCGGGGCAATGGGCGGCTTGACCGACGGCGCGCGCGGCACCGGCCGGAGCCGACGCTCCGCGGGCTTGCGCCCCTTGATCCGTTCAGCAATCGCTGTGATCACCGCGGGCCCCGTCCCGCAGCAACCGCCGACGAGATTCGCTCCCGCTTCCACCATCCGCTCGGCCATCGTGGCCATGTACTCAGGCGTGGCCAGATACATGATCCGTCCGCCCACCTGTTCGGGAAAACCCGCATTTGCAAAGGCGGAGATCTTCGCCGCCGAAAAGCTGCCGAACTCTTCGACGATGTGCAGCACGTTGCTGACGCCACGTCCGCAGTTGGTGCCGACAACATCCGCGCCAGCGTCAGCCAAACCTTGCAGCGCGGTGAAGATGTCCACTCCCGTAGGCGTAACCGCCCGGTGATGAAACGCCAACTGGGCAATGACGGGCAGATCCGTGCGTTCCTTCGCCGCTCGCAGGGCTTGGTGCAATTCTGTCAGGTCGGTAAAGGTCTCCAGGATGATCAGGTCCACGCCGGCGTCAGCCAACGCTACGATCTGCTCGCGATAGACCTCGTACGCCTCGTCGGGCGATCGTTCCACGTACTCTTGGCCCAACTCGGTCGCTGGCAGGGGCCCGACCGCACCGGCCACGAACGCCCGCCCCGCAGCCGCGGCCAGCGCGAGTCGCGCGCCGGCGGCATTGATCTCCGTGAGCTTGTCAGCCAGCCCATGTTGCTCGAGCCGAACACGGTTCGCGCCAAAGGTGTTCGTCTCGAGTAACTCAGCCCCCGCCTCTATGTAGTTGCTGTGGATCTCGCCGACCAGAGGCCGATTGCTCAGGTTGAGCTGGTCGTAGTTCAGGCTCAGACTGGCGCCACGGTGATACAACTCGGTGCCGATCGCGCCGTCCCCGACCATTGCATGGTCTTCCAACGCCTCCAAAAAGCCGTTACGAGCCATCGCCGTATATTACTGCTGCCCACGGCGGTTCGTCCACTATCTGCAGCCCAGCGGACGGCTCTGCACGCGGCCACGATCGACGACTCGTGCGCGGGAACTGGAAGGGCGCGGAACCGGGATCGCTGCCGCCCCAGGCCGACCGGCGCCGCGGGTATCTTAGCCGTCAGCCGCCATCTCTGCTGTGTTCGACCTGCCGCGCCGACGGCGCGACTGGTGCAACGCTGGCATAGGGATCGTCGCCCGCATCCCGTCGCCGCATGTGCAGCATCACTTGAGCGCGCTGGGGTCCGGCCCGTCGGCCCGTTGCAGCAGCTCCTTGAACTCCCTGGCAGCGGCGCGCACGTCGCTCTGAGCGATGACCGCCTGACACACCGCAACGCATCGGCAGCCAGCTGCCAACAGCGAAGGCAGATGCTGCGCAGTAATACCCCCGATTGCCACGTGGGGAACGTCGAGCAATCTCGTCGCCTGCCGGAGTGTTGCCAGCCCTGCGATGTGTCCCTGCGGTTTGGTCGAGGAAGCGAACATCGGGCCCACCGCAATATAGTCGGGGGCCTCCTGCATGGCCGACTTGACCTGATCGAGCGTGTGGGTGCTCTTGCCGACCAGTGCGTTCGCGCCGACGATCTCCCGGGCCGCCGCAACGGGCAGGTCGTGCTGTCCAACGTGGACGCCGTCGGCTTGAGCTAGCCGGGCGACGTCCGGCCTATCATTGACCACGAACAGTACATCTTGCTCCTGACACAGCACCGCCAGCCGGGCGGCCCGCGAGAACAGTTCCGCGTCGCCTAGCGCAGGCTCGCGGAGTTGAATGCAGTCGGCCCCGCCTTCTATGGCAGCAGCCGCGGCCTCCCACCACGGTCCACGGCATAGCGACTCGGTAAGCAGCACGTACAGCTGCACGTCTCGGAAGCGCGCCCGAACGGACGGCGCCTCACCGATCTGGCACCGGGACGATACCGATCGCAGCTGCCCACGCTCCTGGATGCACTTGTCGAGCTCGTACGTGCGACGTCGCAAGGCTTTCATCGACCCGGCCAAGCCCGGGTCAGCGATTTCGCCGTACTCCTCAACCACACGCATCGCCTCAGCGATGTGCCTAGTGGCCGCCCGGAGCGTTTCCTCTGGCGAGGTCTCGTGTTGCCGTGACTCGGCCCGGTTGCCGGCAGCTGCGTCATCCGGCGTGTGCCGGGCGTCGCCAGCCTCCGCAGCTGGCAAGTCCTTGGCCGCAGCGGCCAAGTCATCACGCAGCTGCTCGATCAAGGCCGTTAGCCGTCGGTCGTCGAACCGGGAGCGCACGTCCTGGGCCGCTACGCGAAGCCCTTCGTCAGCCCGGGCGAGGTTGACAGCGATGATCTGGGCCACCGTAGCATCCACGCCAGCCATTATAAGCGATCGAAGACCAGCACTGCCGACACACTTGCGGGCTGCCAGCATGCCGGGGTGATTGGTCGGAATGTGGACCGATTCGCTTCGGGCCCTTGGTACATCCGGCCTGGCTTACCCAGTTTCGCTCTCGGCCCGGTGGTGACGGAAAAATGGCCGGGACGCGAGATCGCGTCAGTCATATTTCCAGTTGGGTGAGCCAGTATTGTCACCGCGAAGCCTGTGATTACTGCAACTAACGGGACGCACGGGATTTGATCAGATGACATGCTCTCGGTTGGCGCATCGGCACGGTACCGAGTCCTGTGTCCCTCCGGCCGCGACGCGCAGCGCAGCGGGCCAGCACACCGGCTCGGAGGGGATGCCACAGAGCGTTCGTGGCAGGTATTGCGAGTCCCAGCGCAGGGGGGTTTAAGGCGTGCGTAGGATCGATCGGCCGACTACACAGGCCGATCGATCCCGCCGTCTCAGCCCACACGCATTGCTTGCTGGCGGGAGTTCGCGTCCGCCCAAGCCCACCCGAACAGGCGCACAGAAACAGAATGAGCCGTCGAAGTGACGGCTCATTGCACATTGGAGGCATATTCGTGGTGCTTCAGCCCAGAGGCCCGCGAGGGCGTTGAATAGCGGCGCTGGTCAGGTCCCCGGGTCGTCGGGAATGCGCCGATCAATCTGAATGTCGATCCACTCGTTCAGGGCCGTTTGGGCCACGTTGCTGGGTACGCCGAGCAACAACTGGTCTGCGCAGCAATCGCCCAAGTGCGAGTTGAACGCGTCGAACGCCGCCTGCGTCCCCGCG
>CAYGAN010000079.1:0-598 GCA_964347585.1 uncultured Planctomycetales bacterium
CATGGGTGCGATACCTTGACAGACGATGCGATCAGGATTGCCTGGGAAGCGCGGAGCCCCTTCCTCTTCGTCGCGCCCTGCTGTCAGCATGAATTGCGCCATCTTTGGCAGACCCACCCACTGAGGTGGGTATCCAGATACGGGCTCGTAGAGCAACGCTTGGCTGATGCGCTGACGGACGGATACCGGTGTTTGGTCTTGGAAGCTCTGGGCTATCGAGTCAAGGTAGTTCGATTCGTTGCACCGGACATCAGCCCGAAGAACCTGCTCATCCAAGCGCAACTTGTCTCAGGTCCGAAACGCGAGCGTGCAGACACGGCATGGAGTTTTTCCAGGCAGTTCGGCGTGCGCCTCAAGCTCGCAGACGTCCTCGAGTCCGCAGGGATGGGTCCCGGCGCGGGATGATACGTGTCATAACGCCAGTACGCGGACCAAGACGCCCGAACTCTCATGCGGGTTCTGTCAAGCTCCGTAGATATCGTCTATTGCGCTCAGCCCGAGGTACGCTATTCGCAGGCAACGCTCGTTGCTGACTACGACCTGTCTCACGTGCAACAGGCGGACACGGCCCTCGGTGCCCCCCAGGGCGACACCCGAC
>CAYGAN010000079.1:608-19135 GCA_964347585.1 uncultured Planctomycetales bacterium
AGGCGTACACGGCTCGCGCCACAGGCATACGGAGCCCACGAATATTCTGCCCGCCCTGGGTGACCGCACGGCTGAACAGATCATCCGCGACGTGCGGCAAGGCGTTTACGTCAACATGGGCGGGCTGTGGCCGGATCTCGTCTCCGGCGATATTTCCGAGAGCGTGGATTTCGGGTTCAAAATCGAGAACGGGCAGCTGGCCTATCCGATCAAGAACACGATGATCGGTGGGACGATCTTCGAGGCCCTGACGAACCTGCACGCCATCTCAAGCGACTACCGCGCCGAGCCAGGCATGATCATGCCGACCATTTGTGTGGAGGGACTCTCGGTGGCGGGGGGAGAATGAGGCGCTCTCGATCTCGAGGCCGATCGCCCGAGTTCTTCGCCGCTGGTCGCGGCTACTGAAGCTTCTTTTCAATCTGCTCGACCGCTCGGGTAGTGGCCTGTTTGGCTTCCTGCACGTAGGGCTTGATCTGCTCGACCGCCCGGGTCGTGGCCTGCCTAGCTTTCTCGGCGTAGGGCTTGGCCTTGTCGATGGCCTGAGTAGTGGCTGCCTCGGCTTCTTCGTACGCTTTGCCAATGGCCTCCTTGCTCTCCTCGTAGGCCTCACGCGACGCTTCTTTGATCTGCTCGTAGGCCTGTCCGCCAACCTCCTTGGATTTCTCAACCGCTTTCGTCGTGGCCTGTTCTGCCTTTTTCAGTCCCTCGCCGGCTCTCCTGGCCGCTTGGTCGATCTCTTCCCGCTCGCATGCAATGACGCCCCAGAGCAGCGCCGACCCCACGCTCAATGTGACGGTTCTTGCCCACATCGTCGGGCCCTCCCCAAGAGCGAGATGCTCGGCATCCGGACTCCTTTCCCAACTTACATCGCCTTGCCTGCACGAGCAAGACTTGACCTTGCCAGGGCCAATCTCCGGCGTCGGCCCCCCGGAGGCACCCGCCGCAAGATCAAAGGATGCAGCCTTTGTGTTGGGGGACAGGCGTGTTAGAGTTATCTGAGGTCCTATGCCGCAGTTCAATCGCAATCTCTGGGCACCGTGGCGGATGGAGTATATCCGCTCGCTGGCGGAGGAGCAGCAGGGATGCTTCCTGTGCCGATACTGGTCCGAGCCACAGAACGACGCGAAGAATCATCTGATCTGGCGGGCGGATCGGTGCTTCGCAGTGTTGAACCGCTTTCCGTACACCTCCGGCCACGCCCTGGTGGCAACAGCGGCGCACAAGGCCGGCATGGACGAGCTCACTGAAGACGAGCTGACCGAGTTCATTCGGATGACCCGCGACGTAGTGACCCTATTGACCGAGGCGATTTGCCCCGGCGGCTTCAACATCGGCATCAACCTGGGGCGTTGTGCGGGGGCAGGGCTGCCAGATCATCTTCACACGCACGTGGTTCCCCGGTGGGACGGCGATACGAACTTCATGGCTGTAATCGGCGATGCTCGGGTGATTCCCCAATCGATGGACGCGTTGTACGAGCATTTGCGCGAGGCGGCCAAGCGGGCGGGGCTTCCGCCCGTGGCAGCCGGTGGCGAGTCCGGGGCGGTCTGATGCGGGCGCCAGAGAGGATGAGCCGGCCACAGCCGGATTCTCTTGCACCGTACGCGGTCTCTGACCAGCGCTCCCAGGGTCGCGTGCATCCCGAACGCGCGGATCCGCTGCGCCGCGCTTTCGAGCTGGATCGGCACCGCATCATCCACAGTTCGGCGTTTCGTCGGCTCGAATACAAGACGCAGGTATTCGTCAACCACGAAGGAGATCACTACCGCACGCGACTGACCCACACGCTGGAGGTCGCCCAAATCGCCGGGCTACTGGCCTCGGCGCTGCGAAGCAATCCGTTGCTGGCCGAAGTGATCGCTCTGGCCCACGACCTGGGACACCCGCCGTTCGGACACGCCGGCGAGCTGGCGCTGGCCGAGCGGATGAAGGAGCACGGCGAGTTCGAGCACAACGCGCAGGCCCTTCGAGTTGTCGACTATCTTGAGCATCCATACCCGGCCTTCCGAGGGCTGAACCTCTCGTACGAGGTGCGCGAGGCGTTAGTCAAGCATCGGACGGTGTACGACTCCCCTGAGGCCCGCAGCACAGAAGGCCCAGACGGCGCTTCGCTCGCAGGTCCGGCAGGCGCGCAGACCCAGGAACTGCTCGCCGGCGGCCCGCAAGCGACCGTCGAGGCCCAGGTCGCTGCGGTAGCGGATCGACTCGCGTACGATTGCCACGACTTGGAAGACGGATTAGGCGCGGACCTCGTGGACGAGCGGACGCTCGCCGAGATCGAGCTTTGGGCCGAGGCAGCCGAGCCGATTAGAAACGGACTTGCAGATCGGCCCGTCGCAGCGATCCGCAGGCCCGTGCTGGATGCCCTGCTCGATCGGTTGCTGAGCGACGTAATCGAAGCGACGAGCAGGCGAATTGCCGAGGCCCGGATAGCTTCGACAGAAGAGATCCGGCGGCAGGAACACCCGATGGTTGATCTGTCCGAGGCGAGGAGCCGGCGACTAGAGGAGTTGGAATCCTTTCTGCGTCGCAGCGTGTATCAGCATCATCGGCTCGTGCGGATGGACCACAAGGCGCGCGTGTTGATCGACCGTCTGTTCGAGGCCTACCTCGCTGAGCCCGCTCTGTTGCCGGACCGGTTCGCCCGGCGAGTTGCTGAACAGGGAACTCACCGAGTCATCTGTGACTACATCTGCGGAATGACGGACCGATTCTGCCAAGATGAGTACAAACGACTGTTCGAGCCCGTCGAGCGGGTCTGACAGGACGTCGCCACCAGAGACCTGCGCATCGTAACTTCTTTTCCCGACATTGGTTTTGTTGGACGTCCTCACATCCGGCTGCTCGAGGTTTCCCTCGCGCGTGAGATCGGCGGAACACAGCTGAGCCGACTGCGTCGAATCCGGTGTAGGCGCGACGGGTTCGGTGCGGAAGGCGCCGACCTACTGGAAGAGGGGCATTGCCTCAGTTTCACCTCGGCCCCGGCGCCTCGGCGACGGGCACCTTTGAAGCGACCAGGGCGTCGTGGCCCTGGCTCGGTCCCGGCGGTGATTCGCGTTATGCGCGTGTGCGGTTCGCCTCAACAGTAACGAGGCACGAAAGGAAGGTAGCCATGTATCCGAAACTCTGTGTGGTCGTCATGTCGATGCTGGCAGCAGCCGTTCCGGTCCTTGCGGCTGAGCCGGAAAAGCCCACTCGGGCGGTGTCCGTGGCGGGCACCGCGGTGACCCGGACGGTCCCGGACATCATCGTCTGGCACGTCACTACAAGCGATTATGACAAGGACCTGCTGCGTGCCAAGGAAAGCAGCGACAAGAAGCTCAAGGCCGTTCTCGCTCTCAAGGATGAGCTCGCAGTCAAGCCGGAAGACCTCCAAACGGGGCATCTCAGCATTCGGCGGGAGTATCACCGCGACGCCCATGGCCATCGCACCGAGTTCAAGCACTTCGCCGTCACTCGCAACGTGACGCTCAAACAGCGCGACCTGAAACGCTTTGACGAGTTCCTGACCAAGCTCGTCTCCGCCGCCGAGATGGAGGTGCGCTTCAACTTCGAGTCGTCGCGGATTCACGAGCTGCGGGCCGACACGCGGCTGAAGGCGCTGCGCGTCGCCAGGGACAAGGCCGAGGCCATGACCCGCGAACTCGGTACGAAGCTCGGCAAGGTGCTTACGATCGACGAACTGAGGCCCTCGGACCGGTCGCGCGAGTGGGCCGGTTCGAACATTGCGTTTACGGCTGCGGGCGATCGTCCGGCCGTCGATGTGGCCAGCGGCACGTTCGCGCCCGGCGCGATCGAAGTCCAGATCACCGTGTACGCCGCATTCGAGATCGAATAGCGTCGATCCGTTCCGCGGGAACCTCCCGGCGCGAACGAAGGTGTTCCTGTGCAGGTGTTTTCGGCGGCTGAGAGGCGCAGGAGAGCCTTCCGGCACGCTGGTGCTCGTGGCGACTACTCTGGCTGATCGTCCTGGACGTGGAACTTTATTGGGAATTCCAGGACGCCGTTCCAAGTCGTAGTCATTGCCGGGCCGCGACACGCGAGCTCCTCGTCGGGCCTCAGGATGACGGTGCCGGGGTGAGTGCCCGATGCCTGCACCCGGATTTGGACTGGGGGCACATCCATTTGCCCCGATGTCCCAGCCCAAGAAGAACGAATCACAGAGTTTTTCGTGATGCGGCGCCGGGCAGGCGAATTGCTAGGGGGGCGTTCACTCATGTGCGGAGCGCGTGCCCAGCGCGCTGGGTGATCGTAAAGCGATGGTGCAGCGTAGCGCTGGGTGGTTCAACGCTTTCTGCGGGGATACTTGGTCTGTCGTTTCCAGGTAGGGATGCTCTGGTAGTACCGGTACACCAACCAACCGGCGCAGAGCACGGTCAGGAGGACGGACAGGGCACCGAACAGGATCATCATGCCTGCCAAGCTCCTGCCGGCGGCCCGCTCTTCGGCCGGCATGGGCGCGTTGGGGTCTTCGCCCGGCGGCTGGACGTAAGCGCTTGTCCAGAACAGGACCACGGCAGCTACGGCGCAGCCGACCATGGTTGCGACGATCCTCCAAATCGGCCAACGAGACGAGCGTCTAGCCATCGGCTCAGCTCCGCTTCCGGGACGCGGGACGCAGTATATCAGAAGTCTGTCAGAGGGGGATGGGAATCGACGCCCGGCGGCAGCTTGCTTGGCGATGCCGGCTGGCCTCGGGCCTTTGGCTGCGGTCAGTTCGAGCCGGAGGATCGCGAGGCATCGGTCAACTCGATGAGCACGGCCAGCTCGCGGCAGTCGTCTCTGGTCGGGCACGCGAGGCAGTCGCTCCAGACCTTCTGCGGCAGCGCATCCTTCGAGATGGGCTTGAAGCCTAGCTTCTGGAAGAACTCTTCCTCCAGTGTCAGCGCGAAGACCTTGCCGATGCCCAGGCTGCGGGCCTCGTCGATGGCGGCGGCGACAAGCCGACGACCCACGCCACTGCCGCGGTGCTGGTCCGCCACCGCCAGACTCTTAATCTCCGCCAGATCATGCCAAACCACCTCCAGGGCGCAGCACCCGACCACGGCACCTTCCTGCTCGCAGATAAAGAAGTCACGCAGATGCTCATAAAGGCTGGCGTAATCGCGGAAGAGCATTCTCCCCTGCTCAGCCTCTTCGTTGATGAGCCGATGCAGCGCGCGTACATCTGCGATAGTGCCTTTCCGAATCACGATGACACTCGCGAAGTCAGCCGGAAGCTTCGTTCAGGTGATCACGAGTCAACGAATCATCATAGCAGGGCAGCGCGGTCGGGCAATCAGGGGATGCGATAGGGCGGCCGCGGCGAACGCGGTCCGAGTTGCTCATCCGCCAGCAATGCCCCGGCGGCCTATGCTTCGCCCGCACCAATCGCGAACCCGGCGCCGGGCTGCGGCGGGAGCCCCTCCATGATGGTCGGGAGCGCGGTGGCGGCCAGATCGGGCAGTACAAGGTCGGCCGCGCCGACCCGCGCGGGCGGGCCGATACCCAGCGTGTACATCCCGGCTGCCTTGCCCGCGGCCACGCCGTCCTCAGCATCTTCAACCACAACACATTGTGGCGGGGGGACGGCTAATTGCCCGGCGGCATGAAGGAACAGATCCGGCGCTGGCTTCTGGCGACTCGTGCTGTAGCCGTCCGAGAGAGCATCAATGCAGTCGAACAGCTCGAGACAATCAACGACGGTGCGGGCGTTCTTGCTGGCCGAGGCGATCGCCAGTCGCAATCCGGCGGCGCGGATCTCGGCGAACAGCTTCAACACTCCGGGAAGAACGTCGGCAGGGGTCATCTGCTCGATGTATTGCTGGTAATAGCTGTTCTTGCGATCCATCATCTCCTGGAAAGCTTCCGCGGCGACCTTGCGGTCTTTCAGGAGTCGGCGCAGCGACTCGTCGCGAGGCACCCCCCGCAGCCGCTCGTTGTCCTTTCGCGTGAACGGTATCCCTTCCTCGTCGGCCACCCGCTGCCAGGACCGGAAGTGGTACTCGGCTGTGTCCGTGACTACGCCGTCCAGGTCGAACAGGAACGCTTTGATAACAGGTCGCATGATCCTTCTCTTCGGTATAGAAGCGGATTGTAACGGGAAGGCGGACGGGATTGGAGCCGGCGTGAGGGCTCGGCGGGGCGCGCTCAAGAGCGGTGGTCTTGCTGGTCCCGAATGCGTCGCTTGCGGCGATACGTCCAGATTGGCAGCGCGATCATCAACAGGGCTGCCGCGACGATGACGACGACTTCTCGCCACCCAAGGGCCGGAGCGCAGAAAAAGTAGGCGGGCGCAGGCAAGACGCTAGGTCTCCTGATCGAGGCGATCGCCGGGCTCGGCGGGACCCTGGGGGGGTGGCGGCGTCTCAGCCACCGCGTGGTCCTGGCCGACAAGGTAGATGCGATTCTTGCCCGCCTGCTTGGCGCGGAGCAGGGCTTCGTCAGCTTTGTGGATCAGCTCTTCGGGCGATTGCGCGTCCCACGGGAAGCTGGCCAGCCCGGCACTGATGGTAAGCTGTCCCGTCGCCTGCGGGCCCAGTGAGGGGAACTGGTGTGATTCGAGGGCGGCGCGAAACCGCCGGAGCACGTCGAGGGCATTGGATGGGTGTTTCGATCCGGCGACGCGTGGCTGGTCGGCATCCCAGAAGACGACGGCGAACTCGTCGCCACCGTACCGGGACACCACGTCGTGCTTGCGGCAGTGCTTGCGGAACAAGCCGGCAGCCTCGCGGATGATCTCGTCACCGGCGGTGTGGCCTCGCTCATCGTTGAAGCGCTTGAGATTGTCGATGTCGAACATGACCACCGTGACGCGGAATCGCTCGTGAGCGGCTCGGGGCAGGAGCTTGCCGAGGAACTGGATCAGATACCGACGGTTGTACAGTCCGCTCAGATCGTCCGTCAACGCGAGTCGCCGCCAGCGGCTCTGGCGGTCGGCGGCTTCGAGGATGTATCCGGCCAGACGCGCGTAATGCTTGAGCTTGTCTGCGTCGAGACTGCTGTATGCCCCGTCGTGTTTGGCGGCTACGGTGAGTTGGCCCACGGGGTCCTGGCCACATCGGATCGGCTCGGCCAGGACGGGCCCCTGCGCGGGCTCGCCGGCGTGCGCGGTGCAGCCGTGGGCGACAGCCCTTGACCCGCGAGCGCGAAGGGCGCGCTGAACGAGCTTGGCTAGCTGCTCGAGGATGATTTGAGTACCGGCGCCGACGTGAACCAGAACCTCGGCCAGATCAGCCAACTCCTCGGCCGCAACCGGGGTGGCCGACGCTTCCGCGAACGCGCGGGGCGTGACCGGGCCGGCCAGATCGAGCGACCGATCGAGCTCGTCGCCGCTCGGCGGGTAGATCAGGTAGTCCGCGCCGCCGAGCTTCGTCAGGCGGCGCGCCAGCGGTTCGGCAGCAGGCTCGCAGCAAAGCAGGACCTTGGCCCGTTCGCCCATGGCCTCGCGCAGCCCCGCCACTGCCGAGTCGAGGTGAGCGTACGTCGGATCGACCCCGACGATCACGGCGCGCGCCGGCCCACGCGACAACTCGCCGATCGCGCCGAGATAACTGTCGGCGGAGATCACGTCGATCTTTGGGTACCTCGTGCGCAGTGTATCGGCCAGCCAAGGCGGCGTTCGCACCACCAGCACGCGCTCGCTGAAGTCAAGATCAGGACTCGCTACGCTCACGGTGGTGTCTCCGGAGCTTGCTCGCCTTGATCCGGCGCGATGGCTGCGTCATCCGCCATGAGTGCGTCAAGCTCCTGTTTTGTAAGCAACGGCTCGGGCTCCCGGCTGGCGTCTTCTGCGGGCGGAATCCCCTTCTGCTCCAGTTGCTCATGCGGCGGAGTGGGCCCGGCTTGCTGTGTCGCAGGCTGCGAGGGCGGGGTACGCTTCGGCCGGTGTGGGCTCGGCGCCCAAGGCACGGGCGGCCGGCCAGCCGGCTCGGGGCGGCCGGCGGATTCTGCGGGTTGGCGTTGCGGCCCCTGCGGCTCTTGGGGAGGTGCGGGCGCTTCAGCAGGTGCTTGCATCTCTGCCTCGGGCGGCGCGGGTTCGGCCGCGGGTCTCGCAGCTTCGGCAACGGCGGGCTCGGGCTGCTCGGCTGGAGCGGCGATACTGGGCGGCTCGGGAATCTCGCTCAATTCGATTCGCGGGCTCGGACGACTGACCGGCTCAGGTGGGCTGATATGGAGAAGGTCCAGAAGGGGATCCAACTGGTCGGGTTCCAGCCACGAACGCATGCTCAGGGCCGCAGCCTCGGACCGGGCGGTTCCTTCAGCTCGGCCGTAAACGAACACCGGCACGTTCGGGAAGTATCGCGCGACCACCGAGAAGAACTCGATCTCGTCGGCGGTGAGCCACTCCGCGCAGACCACGGCGGCGACAAACGGACTGGCCTGCCGCGCGACCATCGCGCCCAGCCCGCGGTGCACATCCTTGCAGGCAACCACATCGAGCCCCAGGCCACCCAGTGACTCCTGCATTCTTCCGGTCATCGGACTCCGCCCGTCAGCTATGTGCAGGATAGCGCACCGGCCTGACGCGGCGCTGTTCGACATGATCCAGCCCCTCGCTCACAGCCTCTTGGAATGGTCTGATCAAGACTCAGTTTATCAATGCACTGCGTGCCAGTCAAACAGATCGGGGCTAGTTAACGGCCGTGGATCGCGGCCGGGGCGCCCTTGCACGATCCGCTGGCGCCGCTAGCATGAGTCAAGCCAGGATGTGTTTCCGCTGCTTAGCCAAGTCGGACCGTAATCGTTCTTTGCGATGTTCCGGTGCGTCGTTGCTTGCAGCCGCCTTGCTAGCGCCAATGGCGGTGAGGGCATCGGTTGCGCCGGCGTCTGTGCGCGAGCGGATCGACGAGCTGTTGCGTGCACGCGGCTCGGCCCGTGTCAGTGCGCGCATTCTGGAACTGCCCACTGGCCGGGTGCTTTACAGCTATCGCGCAGACGACGTCATGATACCCGCCAGCAACATGAAGCTGGTCGTGACCGCGGCCGCCCTCGATCAGCTTGGCGCTGATTTCGCGTTTCGCACGGTCCTCGTGCGGCGCGGCGACGATCTTGTGGTGATCGGCGATGGGGATCCGGCCACGGGGGACCCGGCACTGGCTTCCGAGCGCGGCGAGCCGATCACGGCTATGTTCCACCGCTGGGCGGACGCACTCAAGCGGCAGGGGATCAGCGAGATCCCCGGCGATCTGACCATCGACGATTCGATCTTCGATTCCCAATGGGTCAGCTTCCGATGGCCTGAGGACGAGCGACAGAAGGCGTACGCGGCGCCGGTCGGCGGGCTGAACCTTAGCGACAACTGCATCGTCGCAACGGTTTGGCCGGCGCAGCAGCCGCGCGCTGCCGCCCTGTTTCAGGTCAGCCCCCGCACGACGCTCGTTCAAATCGATAACCGATGCAAGAGCGGCGGGAAGGGCCCGCCGATCATCCGCCGCCTGGGCGATTCGTCCCAGTACGTGATCTCCGGACGCTGCGGCAAGCGTGCGACGTTGGCCCCGGTGGCGGTCTCCGATCCGGGAATGTTCTTTGCTTCAGCCCTGCGGACGTCGCTGGCGGCGAAAGGAATCCGCATCGTTGGCGAGATTCGGCGTGAGCGAGTTCGCCACTCCGACGGGACTCTGCCTGCAGATTGCCGACTCGTCGCCTCCCATCAGACGCCCCTGGCCACCGTGCTGAGACTCTGCAACAAGAGGAGCGAGAACCTCTTTGCCGAGTGTCTTCTCAAGCGAATGGGGTATGAGCATCAGCGTCGAGCCGGACGGCCGAACGCGCTCGGCAGCTGGACGAGCGGCCGAGCGGCGGTGCGGGCGTTTCTGCGGAAAGTCGGCGTCGAGCCGATCAGCCTGGTCATCGACGACGGCTCCGGCCTGAGCCGAGACAACCGCGTCAGCGCCGCACAGCTCACCGAGGTGCTCAGGTCAATGTTCAATCATCCACGGGGCGAGCTGTTCATCAGCAGCCTGTCGGTCAACGGTGTCGATGGTACCCTCAAGCGTCGCATGGCCGACATTGAAGGGTCCGTGCGCGCCAAGACGGGCTACGTTCGGGGCGTGCGGACCCTGAGCGGCTACGTCCAGAGCCGCTCCGGCACGACGATGTGCTTTTCGGTCCTGTTTAACGACATCCCGGGCAGCACCAGGCCGTTCAATCGCATCCACGACGACATCTGCCGCCTGCTGTGGGGCTGGGAACCCACGAAGTTCTCCGCCGACTCGCGGTAGCAGCCAGCCGACAATCCGATCCTTGTGCGGCAAAGACCGGCGCAACACGATAGGTCCATCCTTTGATCGCCCTTACTTCAGTGCGCTGACGGTTTGAGCTCCGATCGGAGTGGCTCGCCGAGCGGCCAAACCCCTGGCCTTGTTTTCCTGTTCCTGTTCTACTGGAGGCGCTCTTCGCGGGACTTCAGGTGTGCCTCAATCGCGCCGCACTTGCGGCACCTGCGCATGGGCTGGTCCGGGTCGGCTTGGGGGTGGAACTTGCGGATGTTGGGGTTGGTGTAGGGCTGCCAGTCGTGGTGCCTGCAGCGCTTCTGCCCCGGCGACAGCTGCGGCTTGAAGACGTGTTTTTCCGCCATGGCGAACGCTTGGCATGTTCGACCAAGCACCGTACTAAGCTACGCCGGTGCGACAGCTATTCGCTGAGCCGCTGGATGTCGGCGCCGAGCAAGGCCAGCTTCCTCTCGATCGCCTCGTATCCGCGGTCGATGTGGTACACGCGGTTGACGCGAGTCTGGCCCTTGGCGATCAGCCCGGCCAGCACCAGCGCCGCCGAGGCCCGGAGGTCCGAGGCCATCACCGGCGCGCCGATCAGCCGCTTGACGCCTTCGACGATGACGGTCGGTCCTTCCTTGCGCAGCCGGGCTCCCATTCGGTTCAGCTCGGCTACATGAAGAAACCGATCCGGGAAGATCTTCTCGGTGACGGTGCTGTTCCCATCAGCCAGGCACAGCAGCGCGGTGATCTGCGCCTGCAGATCGGTCGGAAAGCCCGGAAACGGCTGGGTGGTCACGTCCACCGGATCGAGCCGGCGAGCTGACGAGACGACGACCTCGTCGTTCTCCTTCTCGATGTTTACGCCGATCTGTCGGAGCCGATCGACCACGGCCAGCATGTGTTCGAGCCGGCAGTTCCGCAGCCGGACCTCACCATTCGTGATGGCCGCGGCGATGATGAATGTGCTCGCTTCGATGCGGTCCGGGATGACGGTGTGCTCGCAGCCGCTCAGGCGGGAGACGCCGTCGATGGTGATGCGGGGCGTCCCGTGGCCTTGAATGCGCGCGCCGCACTTGTTGAGGAACTCAGCCAGATCGACGATCTCGGGTTCGCAGGCCGCGGATTCGATTGCCGTACTTCCCTCGGCCAAACATGCTGCCATCGTCACGTTGGCCGTGCCCAACACGGTGCTTCCGAACGGCCCGCCGAGGAACATCTCCGTGCCCGTCAGGCGTTTGGCCCGAAGGTGCATGTCGCCGCCCACCAGATCGACCTCCGCGCCGAGCGACTGCATGCCCTCGACATGCAGGTTGATTGGCCGATCGCCAATGGCGCAGCCCCCCGGCATGGCGATCCGGGCGCTCTTTCGCTTGGCGAGTAGCGGGCCCATCACGCAGATGCTGGCGCGCATCTTGCGGACCAATTCGTACTCAGCGTGAGAGTTCATCTCGTCTTCGACCTGCAAGTGCAGGTCCCCACGATCGTCGCGCCGGACGTTGACTCCGAGCTTGGACAGAAGCAGCGAGAGATGCCGCACGTCAGCCAGGTCGGGCACGCCGTGCAGGACCGTCTCGCTCTCGCACAGGATCGAAGCGGCCATGATCGGCAGGGCGGCGTTCTTGGCACCGTTGACTTCGATCGTGCCCCTCAGGCGGGGCCCGCCATTGATTAACAGGTAATCCACGGCAATGTTACCCTCTGTCTGTGTCCTGAGCCGGGGCCTGCGAAGGACAGGTCGCGCGAAATTGCATCACGCGTTCGTCCCGGCTCCCAATGTCGTGCCACGTTTCGACGTGCTCGAACGCACTGCGCTCGAAGATTCCCTTGATCCTCTCGTGCTGATCGTGTCCGATCTCCACGAATACGACGCCTGTGGGCTTTAGAATGCGGGCAGCGCCGTCGGCCAGGGCGTCGTAGAAGACCAAGCCCTCGGGTCCAGCTGCCAGGGCCAGCTTCGGCTCGAACTTGCGGATCGTCTCGGGCAGCGCGTCCCACTGGGAATCGGCTACGTACGGTGGGTTCGAGAAAACCACGTCGAATCCTTCGGCCGGTATAACCTCGGCACGCAGGTCGAGCCGATCGGCCTCGACGAGCCGAATGCGGTCCGAAAGACCGTGCCGATCAACGTTGCGCCGCGCCACCTCCAACGCGTCGACGGATATGTCGCTCGCGACACAATGTGCGTTCGTGATGTACTTGCAGACGGCCACGGCCACACAGCCGCTGCCCGTGCCCATCTCAAATAGATCGTAGCGGCCGCGCGCTCGCGAGCGGCAGTACTCAATGACCTGCTGCGCGAGCAACTCGGTCTCCGGCCGCGGGATCATCGTAGCCGAGCTGATCTCAAACTCGAGAGAGAAGAACTCCTTCTTACCGATCAAATAAGCGATCGGCACGTGCTCGCCAGCCCGGCGGACCAGTTCACGAAACGCGGCAATCTGTTGCTTGGTCGGCACGTGCTCGAACCGCGTGTACAAATGGATCTTCTGGCAGTCGAGCGCGTGGGCGAGCAACAGCTCGGCCGACAGCCGCGGGTTGTCAACTTGCTTCTGCTCGAACCACCGGCGCGTCCAGTTGAGAAGCCGCCCGACGGCCCAAACCTCAGCGGGTGCGGACGTAGCCATGGCAGCAATATAGCACCGCCTCGCCCCGGTTACGAGGCACAGGGGACAGAATGTTTCCGTCCGCCCGCGTTAGCCGGTCCCGTGCCACGAAGCGCGGAGGCGCCGCCGTGCGCCCGGCGTGGCGGTTTGCGTTCGCCCCGGCCCAGACTAGACTATTCGTCCGGTCGGCGCCACTGCACCGTATGAGAGCCTCCGAGGTCAGGGACTTGATTTGGGTGACTCATGGCATGTCTAACCCCACGTGAACGGTTCATCGCGGCTTTGGAGCGCAAGCCGCTTGCCGGCCGTGTGCCGCACTTCGAGCTGGTGTTCTTCCTCACGATGGAGGCATTTGGCCGAGTGCACCCGACGCACCGTCATTACGGCCAGTGGGATCAGATGACCGAGACGGAGCGGCACCTGCACCGGCGAGACGTAGCCGAGGTGTACATCGAAACAGCGCGGCGATACGAGCACTCGGCGATCTTCCTGCACGGCGCCCCCGGCGGCAAGGAAGAGGAGGCGTTCAGGCTGATCGACTTGGTGCACGAGCTGAGCGGCGATGAATTCTTCCTGATGATGCACGGCGACGCGACTTTCGGCGTGCCCGGGGGCGCCAATATGGAAGAGACGTGCGCGTGGTTCGCAGAACGTCCGGACGAGGCCAAAGCCCAGGCCGCCCAGCGCGTCGATGAGGCACTGGCTCGCGGCGAGCGATTCGCCGAACACGGTGGCCTCGACGGGTTTGCGCTGTGCAGCGACTACTGCTTCAACACCGGTCCGTTCCTGAGCCCGGCATGGTTCGACGAGTTCGTTACGCCGTATTTGGCCAAGTTGGTCCGGGGGTACCGTGACCAAGGCTACTACGTGATCAAGCACACCGACGGCAACATCATGCCGATCCTCGATCGCTTGCTGGAGGGCCCGCCGCACGCGCTCCATTCGCTCGATCCGCAGGGCGGGGTGGACATGGCCGAGGTCAAGCGACTCGTCGGAGATCGCGTCTGTCTGATCGGGAACGTCAACTGCGGTCTGCTCGATACCGGCACAGACGAGCAGTGCGTGGCCTCCGCCCGGTACGCGCTGCAGCACGGGATGCCCGGGGGGGGTTACGTCTTCTCCACAAGCAACTGCGTTTATACCGGGATGCGCCTGAAGCGATACGAGCTGATCCTCGATGTTTGGCGGCGTGAGGGGAGCTACCCTGAATAACCCGTGCCGGTCGTCGTGGTCCGGCCGAAAAGAAGCGCCTACAATAGTTTTGTTGGTTTCGTCGAGGCGAACGCGAAGAGCACTTCCGAGGGGTGTGGTAACGGTCCGATGCCGCTGTGCGTCGTTCTGATTATTGGTCCTCGCCGGTCGGGCAAGACGACGCTCTCCCGGCTGATGGCTCGCGAGGTGATGAAGCGGCCGCCTCATTTGCTGCGCTTGGTGCGCAGCGAGCAGGACGACCCTGACGAGCGGGTCGTCTCGGACGAGTTCTGCGACCCCGCAATCGCCTCGACCGCCACGATGCACTACAGCCCGGCGCGCATCTTCGAAAGCCTTCCCCACGCGCTCAAAGAGGTGCGCGGGCAGGAGCGCGTCTGCACGATCGTCGTTGAGGGCGACGGTTACCCCTGTCTGCGCAATGCCTATCCGTATCACCACAGGCTGTTCGTGACGTACCCGCCCACTACGCTGGAGTCTGTCTTCAGGACGCGAGCCGAAGCTAACGTGGCGCTTCAGGAGGTCCTGAATGATACGGCAGCGTTCGCTTCAGAGATCTTCGGCCTGCTTGAGGCCGGTGCACTCGACGACGAAGAGCCGAAGGCCAAGTCCAGATCGCCTCACTTGAGCGTGGCGATGCATCGTTTCCTCTCCTCGCCTTTGGGCGTTGAAATCGCCTCCCGCATCCAGCTCCAGCCGGGGTACCAAGGTCTTCCGGAAAGCGACATCGTGTTGGTCAACACCGGCGTTGGCAGCGACACCCCGGTCGGCGATGAGTGCATCCGTCGGCTCGACCTGTTGATGTCGCGGATCCGCCAGGATGCCGGACGGCATCGGCTGCTGTTCTGTTGCGATCCCTTGGACCCACACGATCCGGCCCGGGGGAAGCTCCTAGCCCGCCTTGCTACCCTTTGCACGCAACGTACGTGAAGGCCATGCGGGAGCGGACGCCCCCAAGCCGCCCACGAGCCAGCTTCCCGTCTCACACCCGACATCACAGGGCCCGCCGAGGTTGACAAGTCTTCTGACGGAATCTTCAATGCCGGCGTGCCACAAGGGGCGGACGAGTTGATGCCATGAAGCAGATCTTTGTGAGCGTATTCGTCGGCATGATCGCCTGGTCGGCGGCGGCCTGGTGGATGGCCCCCCCCTCGGTGGACGAACAGGGCCGGCCGATCATCACCTGGGTCAGCGACGACAATCGCGTTCGCCGCGAGCAGATCGACCTGTTCAACCAAGCGAACCAAGACTATCACCTGCGACTCGACCCGAACAACACAGGCGTGACCAAGGTGATCGTGCAATGCACCGGCGGGATCGGCCCGGAAGTGTTCGACATGTACTTCCGCGAGCAGCTACACGACTACGTGCGAGCCGGCGTCGTGCGCCCGCTCTATCGCTACAAGCGCGATGGGACGGTTATTCCCCTGTTCGATGAGCAGAAGCTACGGGCCGAGTTAGGGGCCCCGCGCGGTGAGCACTTGTTCGACCTGTCGAAGACGTGGCCGGCGATCATCAACGATCTGTCGGTGCGTCAGTGGAACGAACAGGAGCAAAAGTACGAGCGGATTCAATACAGCTTCCCATGCAACATCGAAGCGCCCGTGGTCTTCTACAACAAGAAGATTTTCCGCGAGGCCGGCGTGCCGTTGCCGCCGAGGGATTGGACTTGGGACGAGTTTCGCGAGACGGCCTCCAAGCTGACCAAGAAGACAGATGCCCGCACTTACGAGCGCTTCGGCTGCTTTTCGCTGGAGTGGCGGGAGATGATCTGGCAGAACGGTGGCAGTATCTACTGCGAAGATCAAACGTACTGCACGCTCGACTCGCCTGAGGCCGTCGAGGCCATGCAGTATTACTACGATCTGATGTTCGAGCACCGGGCTATGCCCACACCCGATGACAGGCTCTACATGGGAGGCCAGGGCGGCTGGGGCGGCAACTTCCTGCAATGGTTCAGTCAGGGCCAGGTCGCGATGATCCGCGTCGGGCGCTGGGCCCTGATTACCTTCCGCCAGAACCCCGATCTGAAGGGCAATCTGGGCGCCTGTCATGTGCCGCACAGGAAAGGCCGGAAGCCCGTCGTGACCGCCACCAGCCGCAGCGCCGGCATCAATAAGAAGACGCCCAACATGAACGGCGCGCTGAAGTTCCTCGCGTATCTGGCCAGCGATACCTACAGTTGGCAGATCATCCGTTGCGCTGACGCCATGCCGCCGAATCCCGCCCTGGTTAGGACGGATCGCTATCTGAACGATCCCGATCACCCTGAGGAGGAGTTCAACAGGTTCTTTCCCGAGGCAGTCGCGCGCGGGCGGAACCTGGAGATCTGCCCATTCATCCAGCCAATGTCCGTTCAACGGATCGTCAACCGCCATCTCGATCTGATGTACAACCAGAGGAAATCCCCCCGCCAGACCTGCATCGACGCGGCAGCGGAAGTCAATCAGAGGATTCGTGAGAATCTGATCAAGTACGGCTCCATGCGCCGGGAGTACCAACGGCGGACCGGCCGCGAGTTCGATCCGAACGACTTCCCGCCGAGGACTGGATAGCCTGCACGGATGATCCCCGCATTGGCCAAAGACCGTCGCGGCAAAGAGCTGGCCTGGGCGATGTTGTTCATCTCGCCCAATCTGGTCGGCTTCCTGGTGTTCGTGACGCTGCCGGTGATCTTCAGTCTGGTGATGGCTTTTACCAACTGGGACCTGCTCCAGCGCGAACCGCTCCGGTTCAGCGGGCTTGAGAGCTTCCGCGCGATGCTGTTTGGCACCGAGGCCAAGCGATTCTGGAAGTTCCTCACCAACACGTTGTACCTGATGCTCGGCATCCCGATCGGCATCGGCGGGTCGCTCTTCCTGGCCATCCTGTTGCACGAGCCGATTCGCTACGGTCGGTCGTGGGTCAGGCCGCTCTTGTTCGGGGCATGCCTGATTCCCGGAGCGGGCGGCGCGCTGACGTGCTTTCACTACGGCAACTCAACAGCCGGACTGGCACTGGCGATACTAACCGGGTGCTCACTGATCGGTCTGATCTTCGGTCGCGTGGGCTTCCGCACGCTGTTCTACTTGCCGTTCTTCACGGCCGGCGTGGCGATGTTCATCCTGTGGAAGAACCTGTTCAACCCGCACTTCGGGCCGATCAACCAGGCCATCAACGCCGGTCTGAACCACCTCGAGCGGCTCGCATCGAGGGACGGGGCAGACGTGTTCTGCATGAACGCAGCCAGGGGCCTGCGGTTCATGCTTGTTCCGTTGGGCGCTCTGATCGTACTTCGGATCGTGCGGGCTGTGCGCGGCGGGGACGGGCTGGCTGGCTGGCTGGGCTGGCTCGTCTTCGGGGGCGCAACGGCATTGTGCGTCCTGCTTGTAGCGGACGGGGTGAATCGGTTTCCCGAACTGGCCGGCGCAGAATGGGAGGCCCCCCGGTGGCTGAGCAGCCCGAAGAACATCCTGAGCCTGGACCCCGAACACGTCTGGCCGCAAAGTGGCAACTTTGGCCTGGGTGCGCGCGACGCGCTGATCATCATGGGGATCTGGTGCGGCATCGGCGGCAACAACATGCTGCTCTATCTGGCGGGCCTGTCGAACATCCCGCAGGAGCTGTACGAGGCGGCCATGATCGACGGGGCCGGACAGTTGGCGAAGTTCAGGCACGTTACTTGGCCGCAACTCGCTCCGACGACCTTTTTCATCGTCATCATGAGCTTCATCGGCGGGCTGCAAGGCGGCTTCGAGCAGGCCAGAGTCATGACCGAGGGCAAGCCCGCCGAGACCACCGTAACCTTGGGGTACTACATCTACCTGGAAGGCTTCGAGGAATTCCGATTGGGGTACGCCTGCGCGGTTGCCTGGGTCCTGTTCCTGATGATCTTCGTGGTCACGTGCGTCAACTGGCGATTCGGGAGCCGCCAACTGAACTACTGAGGATCATCGCCAGCCGCGCGCCGGGCGCCTGGCTCGGCAGGCTGCGAGGCACTTTTTAGATGGCTGAGCAACCCATAGAACTCGATTACGGACCGGAACGTCGAGGGCTCCGGGGCACAGCCGGCGCGGTCGAGGGCAAGAGCGTCGGCGCGTCGCTGGCCAAGCTCGCCTTTCTCATACTGTTCGCCAGCGGCATGTGCGTGCCATTCCTATGGATGGTCTTTACCAGCTTCAAGGCGCGCGGTGAGGCGGCGATGCCGACGATGCTGCCGAGCGAGTGGCATCCGGAGAACTTCCTGGTGGTTCTGGGGCTTCGGCCCGACCCGGGCACAGGGCGGTTCGTCGATATCAACTTTCTGAAATGGTATTTCAACAGCCTGTTCATCGCCTCCTGGGTTACGTTGCTGCAACTAGGCACCAGCGCCATGGCCGCGTACGCCTTCAGCCGGCTGAAGTGGCCCGGACGCAACAAAGTGTTCCTGCTATACCTGGCGACGATGATGATCCCCGGCCTGGTGCTGCTGATCCCCAATTACTTCCTGATGTTCAAACTGGAGCTGATCGACAGCTATCCGGGACTGATCGTGCCG
>CAYGAN010000080.1:0-638 GCA_964347585.1 uncultured Planctomycetales bacterium
AGCCAAGGCCACCACCACAGCCAGCCAAGACAAAGCGCGCAGCGCCATCCTACTGGCAGATGGGAAAAGGAGCGCACCGGCGCCAATGGACCCGCTTGTCAGCGCCGCGGTGATCACCAGAAAAGTGCCATGGTACTCGACGAACCCCCACCAGGAACCTGACGCAGCTTCCGGGCATCGCGGCTCGGCCGTCACCTTCTTTCTAACACCCAAGCGCAGAACGAGTACCACTCCGGCTTCGCACGCCAGAGACGCCGCCGCCGGGATCAACACGAGTATCAGCACAGCCGGGATGACCTCTCCTAGCTCCCACTCGCCCAACGACCTCGCGCACATGCACACAATGGCGGCGAAGAGTACGCCCGCCGCCACGATCCGGGCCAGGAACCAGAATCGCGCCCCCGATTGACGGTCATAGCACCAGGGGAAGCGTTCGCCGAACTTCGTCGGCTGGAACCAAGTCGTCAGGCACGTGTGGAAGAATGCTACGATCACGCTGGCGTGGACTGGATCGTCCCACCCCGGGACGGGGCCCGCCTCAGCCGTGAGCATGCGACGCAGTTGGTCCGCATCAAACGGCGTGCCGCATTCCGGGCATCGGCTCGTGCTCAGCCCGGTCAGGTTGTAGCCGCACTGCG
>CAYGAN010000080.1:648-2640 GCA_964347585.1 uncultured Planctomycetales bacterium
CAACCGAACTCGGCCGCTTTCGCGCGTGCCAGGCAGCGCCCTACCGCAGACTCGGAGCACGATCCCGGCGGCTCCCGCAATGCCAATCAGGACCCTCAACGAGTGAGTACGGCAACCGTCAAAGCACAGCAGCCGCCGACGAGCAGCGCTGGTCCGATGGCTGCGACTGCCACGAAAGGGATGAGCATGACCGCGACAAGGCGGCCGATCCCCGGCTCGCCTCGTACGAGCACTCCCCCGGCCAAACAGTACCACCACCAGCCCAAGTTGATCACCACCGCCGCCTGCAAACCCACTTGGACCCCCGACGCTGCGTCCGTAGCCAGCCACACGTTGAACATCGACCCGCTGATCGCAGCGCTGAGGATCAGGAAGCTCCCATGGAATCGCACGAAGCCCCACCATGACGAGGGGAACCGTGGTCGCACCGTTAATCGCAACATCAGCGACACGAGCGCCTCACAGGCCGTCGCCCCCACGGGAACGGCGACGGCAACCAGAATGAGGGGCTTCGCCAGCTTCGGTAGGATGTCCGCACCCCATGCTGCCGCCACCACTAGCCATGTGGCGACGTACACCCCGAGTGCTGCAAGCCGGGTGAGCCATAAGAACAAGTTGGCCGAGCGCCGACTACAGGTCCACGGGAATTGCCTCGCGAACCCGACCGGTTCACACCAAGTCAACAGGCAAACGCGCAGGAAAGGGACAATCGTTTGATCGCGATCGTCCCAGCCCGGGATCGCGCGCGGCACGCCGGCAAGCATTCGCAGCAACTCGTCACGATCGAACTCTACTCCGCACTCTGGACACCGGCTCGTGCTCAGCCCGGTCAGGTTGTAGTTGCACTGCGGACAGCGAAAGCCCGACTCGCCCGGGACAGCCACCGGCATTCGCTCATCGCGTCGCACCATCGTTTTCCTACCAGCGCGCCGGGGGCAGGCAAGTTACCTGCGCCTACTGCAACTACTTGCCCAGCCTATTCAAGGCAGAACAGCAGGAACCCACAGCACAAGCCCAAACAGACACCCATGACGATCGCGCCAATTCCCACGATAGGGATCAACAAGATCACCACGAGCTGGCCGGCGCCCGGACTACTACGTATGACTACGCCGGTACCCAAGCAGCACCACCACCAGGCCAAATTGATCGCCGCCGCTGGCCACGGCACCCACTCCAGCGGTCGCCCCAGCTCGAACGGCCGAGTCTCGAAGAGCCACATGTTGAACAGCAGGCCGCTTATGGCACCACTAAGAATCAGGAAGCTGCTATGGAATCGCACGAACCCCCACCACGACGACCCGGTCTTCGCTGGCACAATGGATCCCAACATCGCCGACAGGGCCGCCTCGCAGCTTAACGATCCCAGCAATGTAGCCAGGACGATTGGGATCAAGACAACCTTGACGAACGAGAGCACGTTGCCGGCGCCGATTCGCAAGTGTTCCTGGAACACGCCGGACGCCATGTACAAGGTTGCGGTGATAGCCAAGTACAAGCCGACTGCCGCCACCCGCGTCAGCCATCCGAAGCGAGCGACCGACCGGCGATTGTAGTTCCAAGGGAACTGGCGGGCGAACTGGACCGGGTGGCACCAGGTCAACAGGCAAACCCGCAGGAAAGCGACAAGGATGTTACTGTCCCCGCGGTCGTCCCAGCCCGGAATTGGCGGCGGCCGGGTTAGCAGCTGCCGGAGTTCCTCTGGGTCGAACTCTCTGCTGCACTCCGGGCAACGGTTGACGGTCAGCCCGGTCAGGTTGTAGCCGCACTGCGGACATCGCAGGCCCGAATCGCCCGGGACAGCCACCGGCGTTCGCTCATCGCGTCGCACCATCATCCTCCGACCAAACCCGCACACGTGACCTGCCGGTCCCGACGTGCGGGAGCGATTCTACCAGCAATGGGCCAGCCCTGCTCGGCGGCGCCTCGAAGCGGGTGCGCGCCGCAGGACGCTGCAGAATGCCTAGAGCAAGGAGACAACACTCGCCTCGT
>CAYGAN010000080.1:2834-3930 GCA_964347585.1 uncultured Planctomycetales bacterium
AGCGGTGCGGCTCTTTTCTTGCCCACAGGCAAGAGGCCACGTGCTCCGGATTCGTCAACGCCCTCGTGTAGCTGTTCACCCCCGAGATGGCTCCCGTCCTGCCATAGCGTTTGACGAAATCGGCGATGGCGGTGGTGCGCTCGGCCCATCCGCCTTCCAACGACCAACTACCTACCAACGTGTCCGTCTGTGGGAACAAATAGGGTAAGGGGTCTTCTACGCCGAGCCCGGCCTGGCGGCCCCGAGCGACCTGACCAAGCCCTAATCGCCAGCTCGGTTGGAGCAGAAACCAAGTCTCATGAATAATCCGGGCTACCGTTCGGCCAGCATTCTCGCCTCGAGCGGGGAGATGGACAATTCGCGGCTCGGCAGCCTCTCGGGAAGTAGGTTCTCGGACACCCCGTTTTATGCACTCTATCACGGCGAGGCCAGGTACGTTGGCCAGATTGGGGGTCCGACTGCCCCGGCTTATTCCTCACCGTGCCCTTTTCGAACGGTCCTAGGCGCGGACCCGGGTTGCGGTACGTTCGACAGCCGACGACGAGATATGCAGCCGGGCTGGGCTTCTGTCGAGGCTCCTCACGCGCCTGGGAGATCGGCTAGCGGAGCTGTGCTGCTGCGGGCAGCGCCCTAGCGAGAGTCGTTCTGACGACGCAGAACGCCACTTGCGCTCGCGTCGGTTATCTGATAATCTGCTGGTCGTTGCAGCAGACGGCCCGTCTCTGTTGCGATCCGAGGGCCGCGGGATAGCGAGTTCGCATTTGTGGAAGTCTTGTGGAGGTGGACCAGGGGCGTCTACGCATTCGCCGGGACATAAGTCGCAAGCCGTGCCCCGTTCGCCGCATTGGCATGCAAGAGCTTACGTTCGGCCGACGGTGTTCCTGCGTGGCGGAGCCGAGAATCCCCCCCTCTCTGATTTCGTTGTCACGTGATGACTTCGACTGCCCGGCGCTGTCAGAAAGGGCTCCCCGGGCTTTCGGTTGCGCGTTAATGCTCGCTTGTTTCTCGCGTTGGGTCGCAGCCATCGTGCCGGCCAGACCGCGGCGCTCGGCGAATCCGTGCCGTTGCCGCGGACGCGAGTCAACAGCGAGACACT
>CAYGAN010000080.1:3940-13758 GCA_964347585.1 uncultured Planctomycetales bacterium
TGGTCCAGGCGGGACCGGGGAGGTCCAGCATGATCTATCGACCGAAAGGCGAGCGGTTTCTCTGGGATACGTGGCTGTTTCCGTGGCAGGACAAGTTCCATCTGTTCTTCCTGGAATCGGCCGAGCGGACCGCGGAGTGGACTCACATCGGACGTGCCCTATCTGAGGACCTAGTTCACTGGGAAGAGCTGCCCTCGATCCCGGTTCCTCAGGGCGCGCCGGGTTCGTGGGATGAAAGTCCAACGCTAACAGGAATGGTCGTCCGCCATGGTGCCAAGTTCTGGATGTTCTACGGGGCCAAGTCAGGCCGAGTCCAAAGGATCGGACTGATGAGTTCCGACGATCTTCTGACGTGGCGACCTTTCGAACACAACCCAGTGCTTGTGCCGGGCGGGCGCCATTACCAGGCGACGCCCGACTCCTACGGCAACGCTGTTGACTGGCGCGACCCCTACGTGAGCTGGCGTCAGGATTGGGGGGCCTACGAGGCCCTTGTCTGCGCGCGAGCCGGGCGCGTTGGCGTTACTGACTCGGGCACGTGCGTTGCCCGCTGCCGCTCGAAGGACCTAATCGGGTGGGAGTACCTCCCGCCAGCCGCGATGCTTGGCGAGCTTTTCCTTTGCGCCGAGGTTCCAGATTACTTCGAACTCAAGGGCAAGCATTACATCCTGTTCTCCAGCCAGAGCGGCTTCGGCCGGCGACTCGACACTGCCACCAGGCGCTGCACGACGGGAACTTACTACGTAATGGCTGATCGAAGAGACGGCGACTATCGGGCACCGGCCGACCCACTCTTGTTGGGATCGGGCTGCGGCCGAAAGGACGCAATCGTTGGCCGGACGCTGGATCACCAGGGCAGGCGACTCCTCTATCACCACATGTACGGCGACCGACCCACGTGGGGGGCACCAAAGCTCGTCGGCGCGCAAGACGACGGAACTCTCTTCCTCGAGTACTGGCCAGGCGTGAACCGCCTCGAGCGAGGCAAAACCAGGCAAGGATTCGGCCGAGACCTGGACGTCTGCCGAGAGCCCGGCTGCGGGAAGTGGTCCTTGGAGCAAGGCCGACTCGGGGGCCGGTCTGTGGTCCGCAACACGACCTGCTATCTCCAGGGCGAAGTGAGCGATTTCCATCTGACCTGCCAGCTGCGCCTGGGACAGGCAGCTCGGGCGGGGGTCGCGTTTCGGGTTGATCCCGAGCGGCGGGACGAGACCCGCCTCGGAACGGCTATAGTCCTCGACGCCGGCGCCAGCATGGCGGAGTGGGGCCGGCTTACATACAGTGACGTGGTGTGCGTCGAAGACGAAGCTGCATGGCGATTCGTTCCCGACCAGCCCGTACGCCTGCGCATACTGGCTCGCGGTGAGCACATAGAACTCTATCTTGACGACCGCTGGCTGTTCTCCGCCCACGTGGAGGAGCTCCCGCCACGGGGTCGGCTCGCCTTCATGGTGGAAGCAGGAGAAGCGGCCTTTGAGCAGCTACGTGTGGCAGAGCTCGAGCCGTTCTCGTAGGCAGGATCTCCAAGCGGGTCACACACGATACGGCGCCAAACCAGAGGAGTATGACTACCTATGTGGGTCAATCACTGCCATCTGCTACCGCCCGGGGCGTTTGACAACTCCGACCCAACGGCCGGGACGCTCGCACGCTGGGAACAGGTCGCAACGCGGCTGGGAATCGAGCGGGCGGTCGCTTTCGCGCCGTTCACTTACCAGATGACCGGCGATCCGAACAAATGGCTGGCGGCGACGCTCGAGGATCAAGCGAATCTCTTGCGATTCGTGACCATCCATCCGCTCAAAGCCGGAGCGGCAGAGGAGTTACGTCACTACATCGAGGAGAAGGAATTCGACGGGGCCAAGCTGCACCCCGCGGTAATGAAGTTCCGGATCGATGATGAGGCAGCAGACGCGTTCTACGCGACGGCTGAGCAACTCGGAATACCAATTGTATTCCACGCGGGTGTCCACGGCTGGCGACTCAGCCAGTACCTTCCCATTCTGATCGACGAGGTAGCCGAGCGCCACCCGGCGCTCACCATCATCATGGCCCACGTGGGCGGCACGGCGTTCTTCGATCAGGCGCTAGCGGTGCTGCACAACCGCAAGAACGTATATGCGGAGCTGGCTCAAGCCAGAAGAAAGCTCCGGCCCTACTGCTGGTACCTGTCCGATGAGCGAATCAGAGCGCTTATCGATACCGTGGGACCGGAAAGGATGATCTACGGATGCGACTGGCCCTGGAATCCCGAAGAGCACATCGCTCGCGACATCGAGTGGGTCCAGTCCTGGGACATCACCGACGCCGAGAAACAGCTGATCCTGGGAGGGAATCTCAAACGCATACTGAGATGTTCTTAGTCTGGGTCACGGCCGAAGATCACTTCGCCGCCATCCATGTCTCAGCGAGGATCTCGCCGTACGGATCCAGTGGTTCGGCGTGCCGCCACCGCTACCGAGGCGCGCATGATGGTCACGCCTAGATGAATACCCCGGGGGGGCTGGTGCAGGGAGCTGGTTCTGGGCACGCGGTGACAGGGACAGCCGCGCGCTCAAGAGGCCAACCACAGCCAGATGCCCGGGTTCAAGGGGTGAAGAGCAAGGATTCCGGCCAGGATCGCGGCTCTGGCTTGCGACGGAGCGTCCGGGTCGGCTAGGATCGCGTGGCCAAAGGCGGTAACTGGGAAATCTCGGTCCAAGGGAACGCCCTTATTGTCGAAAGCATCGTCGGAAGGCCCGCTGTTGCGCATCGCCTTGCTTGTCACGGGTCAGGAGACCCGGAGGTCCAGTAGCGGCTATATCATCTGGACTTGAGATACAACAGCGATCCGGCTTTCTGTCCCTGGGGAGGCCATCTGGAAATCGCCGGGCGGAAGGCGTGAGGCGCTCTTCTTGGAGACTTCGGCATGACCGAGGAACGGACCTACCTGCGCTACGTGCTACGGGCGTTCACCAATCTGAGGATCAGAAGTCGCGCGATCCGCTGGTTCCTAGTCGGCGTGGCAGTGACCGTCCTCACTACGTCGGCCGATCTCTATCATTTGCGCTATCGCCGCTATGACCTCATCACTATTTACTCTCGCCTCGCCCTCGAGCTCATCTCAACCCCGGTGCGGTCGTGCGACGCCGTTCCCATGCGCCACGTTGGCATGTATGTCGATGAAACAGGTGCAGTGAGATCCTTTGACGCTGCCTTTCTATACGACCGCGCTAGCTCAGGCCGGTCGAGGAGAGTCAAGAGCCAGGAGCTACTGGCGGCGCGTTTGGGGGTGATTGCCGCCTTCCGAGCGGGCAGGCCCTGGAAGGCAAACTGGCTCTATCTTGCCGGTTGTGGTCGTCCCTTCGTCGTTGTCAGGTGCTGGGGAAGCTACTTTGGAAGGGTCTACATCCATCGCGTGACAGGGGCAGACAACGGCACTTCGTCTGTCATGGTGAACCCCTTTGCGAAGCCTTTCGGCAAACAACCTGTTGAGTTCGCTCACCTTTCGTGGCTCGGTGTTGCTGCAAATGTGCTGATATGGGCGTTAGTTGGCTGTCTGCTAGTGCGCCTTCCTGTGCTAGGCGTCAGACGTCTCAAATCTCGCCACCGCATGCGGACGGGCCGATGCCCCTACTGTGGTTACCCCGTACTCGGTCTGCCATCTTGTATCTGTCCGGAATGTGGACGGCCTCATACCCCGAACCATACGCGTCGTTGACTCTCGCCACGTGCCTGGAAGCGGTCATCGTCAACAGTCCTTGTCCAAGCGTAACACATCAGCCGTCTGGCAACCGTCCCATCTGGCGTGGGGGGATGTAATCAAACATGATCCGTGTAGTATCAGGGGCCACCCCGAGACCGTCGGGGTCGCCGTAGTTCAACACGACGAAGCCTCTCGTTGGCGCGTCCCAGTGCCGCACCAGTCTTCCAGCGGGTGGCCCACGACCTGTTCCATGTTCTTCTTCTCAGTCCGCGCCTGCCGACGACCCCAGTCGTCCGTAAGAGGATTGTCAAGAAACCAACCCGCCTCCGCGCGGTCCATCTCCCAGACGTCGCGTACGTCGTCAGGTGCATCCGGCACATCGTGCTGCCAGAAGGCAAGCCAAGGGGGAATCCGGAACTCAATCGCCCGTCGGCGCTCTTCCACGCCGCCCTGCCAACAGGCCTCTCCCGGGCTCGCCTTGCGCCGCACGCCCGCTGCCCGTCCTGCCGACGCTTCAGGCGGCCAAGACCTTGGCGAACTCCCTTGCGCACCGTTTGACTACCTTAGGATCGCCTTCGAAATTCAGGTACTCATATGTCACCGGCCCGCGGTATCCCACGCGGCGCAGCGCCCTCAAGACCGCCGGGTAGTCAACGTCCCCGCTGCCCAATGGATGAGCAAAACCCTCCGGGAAACCCGTCCAGGTGAGTGACCCGTCCGGGTTGCGCCGCCGCTTGTACTCCTTGAAGTGAACGCGCGCGATCCGCCGGCCTAGGATGCGCACCCAATCGGCGCTCACGCCATACGCAACGCAGTTCGCGACATCGTAGTAGGCCTTGACGGCGCGGCTGCGGCAGTCCTTGAGGAACGCGACGAACTCAAGCGGGCTGAGCAGGAACTTGTTCCAGACGTTCTCGATCGCAATCTGCACCGGCAGCCGTTCGGCAACCTTCGCGGCCTCGCGGATCTGCGCAACGGCCGTCTTGTACACAAAGTCGTATGGCACGGCCTTGCACCCAGGGATAAAGTCAGCGTGCACGCAACCAGGTATGACCAGCATCGCTCCAGCGCGCAACTCAGCCGTGACGCGCAGCGCATCCTTCAGGAATACCAGCGCGCGTCGGCGGACCGATGCCTTCGGATCGGTCAGGGACATCTCCCAAAACACGCCGCTCGCGGTGCTGGTTATCCTGATGCCGGCCTCTCGCGCGGCCGCGACGATTTGCGCGCACCGCTTCGGCGATGTGCGATGCGTCAGCTCCCCACTCGTTCCAATGCTTAACTCAATGCCCCGAAAGCCGGCTTTGGCCGCTTGTGCAATGGTCTGTTCGATGTCCGCCGTGCCCGCCAAGCCTCCGGGAAATGCCCAATAGCTTATCGCGGGGATCATGAGCCTTCCTCCTAATGTGGTCCCTTGTGTCCAGGCCGCCGCTGGCTCACCGCCGCGCCACTCAGCACCGACGGCAACGCACGAGCCAGCCTGGCGCCACGCGACGTCTCGCTGCGAAGCGTTGGACCGCCGGCCGCTGCGGCCAGACAGTCAGAACGACTTCGCCCACATCGCCGTGAATCGCGCTTCCGTACCCATAGCGACGAATCCCAAGCGCCCCAGCGCCGGAACATGCCTCACGTTATGCAGCCGCAGCCTGTCGTCAACGTACACCTCGATGAACTCGCCGCGAAATACAGTCTTGATCTCCGCCGTGCCGCTGGGGGCCATCTGATGTCTGCGTTGGTCGATCAGTTCGTCCTTTCCGAGCATCTCCAGGCAGACTCGTTGCTCTCTGGCGTCGAGCAACGCGGCTATCCCGTCGCTGCCCTGTTCGTTGGCACGGATCACAAGACCTGCACGGCCCTCGCTGGGAACGGTCACACGCGCCGCGAAGATGCCGCCGGCACACTGCTGAGGTAGAACCAAGGCCGAACTGCCGGCCTGAGCGCGGCCTACAAGCGCCACTCCCGTAACGCGCCAAGTGCCGCCCGTCTGGTCCGCCGCTTGTCGGACCGACGGCTCGGGCCCTTGCAGAATGGACTGGCTTGCGAAACGTTCCTGCCCGCAGTCGTAGCCTACTTCCAGCGCGCGATCCGCTCGGAGCAGCAGAGGTTTCGGCGGTGGGAAAACACAATCGTTGCGATCGCTTCGGTCGCTGCCTACGGGGTGGCGGTGGATCCAGTAGTACAGCCATCGGGTCCCGTCCACGGCGATGCTGCGCCCGCTGAACATTCGCACGGTGGACGGCTCCGCAGCCCAGCGCGAGAGCAGCACCTCGTCCTCCGGCGAGCTGTATCCGGTCAGAAGCGCTTCAGATGTCGCATACCATATGCCACTCGATTGATAAGGATCCGTTGTCCGGTAGTTGCTGGGGCCACCGAGGTACGGCGCGTGGTAGATCAGATAGTAACGTCCATCCTGCCGAAAGACTGAGGGCACCTCCAAGTCGTGAAATCGCTTGGGCCAGTAAACGGGTTCACGGCAATGCCACCGATGCAGATCTTCGGACACCGCGCACGCGATGCAGCCGCGGACCTGCTTGTCTGCCTCTCTGACCCGGCCGACGAGGAACATGTAGAACTTGCCCGTCTCAGGATCGTGGTAAACGAACGGGTCTCGCCACGCCTTGCGGTAATCCGCGTCCTGGGGCGACTCATACCACCGTGGATCGGGCACCAGGATCGGGTTCTCTTGGTAACGGCGCCACTCATACAGGTCATCTGATTCTGCCAGGCCGATCTTGTCCCACACATCGCCCGGCCGGCCCGACTTCGCTGTATAATACATGTAGTATCGCCCCGACCACTCGAAGACGTTGAAATGTCCATAGCCGCCACCGTCCCACGCGCCCGCCTCATTCTTCCTCAGAGCGACTGGCTGCTCGGTCCAGTGGTAAAGGTCGCGCGAGACGGCGTGGCCGATCGTGTTCTGGTCCGGATGACCGGCCGGCAGCTCAATCCCTTGGAGGTGAAACAAATGGAACTCATCACCCCGGCGAATCATATCCGGGTCCCACATGCCCACCGAAGAGCGGTACTCAAACAACGTAAGCCTCCTCGTCGCCAGAGTGCTCCTTGCACCCCCCGAACCGTCTCGGAGCTTACCCCCGTGCCCCTCGCCTAGAGCGGCGATGACTTGTCCCATTCCCGCAAAAAGGCATAGACATTTTCCACGGGCACGTCGTGGGGGACAGTGGCACTCAGGAAATGGCCCGGATGCCGCTTGGCCGCGCGAAGGTGCTGGCGAGTCTGCCTCTGGACGGCCTCACGGTCGCCCCGTGACAATACTCGCTGGTCCAGAGTTGCCACAAGGAATCGTTCGCCGCGCAGGCGGCTCACCAGCCATTCCAGATCCATCGAATGATCCGCGTAGAAACCATCCGCACCCACCGCGACAAGATCATCCAGGATCGCAGCGTAATTGCCGTCTGAGATGAACCATACCTTCGAGCCGGCGCGCTTGATCACATCGAAGAACTTCTCATACCAGGGCAAAGCGTTCGTCCTCAGCCACTCGGGCGACAGAATCAGGCCCCGCGTGGCCGCGATATCGTCGTGGACGGTGTAAACCGCGCTGCCTGCGGCCACCATCGCCTCCAACTCGGCCAGGGTGTGCTCACCAACGAGTTCGAGCACGCTTCGAAACCGGGCCGGCTCAGCGGCGGCCGCTAGAAGGAATCGCTCCCAGCCAAACACAGCCGTACAGTGTGTCACAAGCGAGAAGTAATACCCAGCGGCGCCCAGTGGATATGCCAAATGCCCCAGAAGGGCATCGGTCTCTCGGAACTGACGGACGTACTCGCTTTTCCAGGGAAGCAGATCCTCTTGAAGCGGATTGTATTCGAAAAGGGAGTCCTCATCGGCGAAATCGCCCAGACGGCCTTCGTACCAGGGGGTGGAGCCGTATCCCCACTGCGTTGCCCGATGGCCAGCCGCGTCACAACGGACGGTCCCGCTGGCCTCAAAGGGCGCCTCCATGCGGCTCGGGACCCCCCCGGCGACATCGGCGTCCATCTTCTTGATGGCTGCCAATGTGGCATCCGACAGAGCGCTGCGTGGATCGATCCCGGTGTAGTCGGCGAGGAAGGCCGGATGCTCGATGGCGTAGGCAAGCCCCACCCGGTCCGCCGGCTCCAGGTGGAGGATCTTTTCCGCACGTGCCCGGCTCATCCGCGGCGGCGCTCCCAGCGGCTATCGCTCGACGCTTGCCAACGTCTCGCGGATGGCTCGAACGAAGTCATTGATCTCGTAGTCGCTCTGCTTCCACCAGCCCGGCCGCGGGCTGTCCGGCTTCTCGGCGAAGGCCCAGAGCATCCACCATTCGTTGATCCAGCAGCCATGGCCCTTCTCAAGACAGAGCTTCAGATGCCCCGCGTACTGCTCGGGAGTCTCGATGTCCGTGATGACAAACCCGGGCACATAGAGCGCGTGAAGCCCGAGGCTCTCCATCTTCTGCTGGATCGACATCCCGATCTTGGCCCAGTGCCAGTCCTTCATGCCCGAGCCGGGCTCGCCTGGGCCGCGAACGATCCAGGTATCCAGGTCCCACGTGCCATACCCGTCCAGCGGCTTCGAGAGACAAGGCATGCGCTTCGTTCCCAGACCTTGAGCCATAGCAAACCCGTACCAGCTTTTCCAGACCCATCGCTTCTCGAGCTCCGCCCACGTGGCCTGGTCTTCGATCGGCCAGATCGGCACACCGTACAGGCCGAGGATCAAGTCGGGGTTGATTTGATGCGCCATCAGGCGCAGCTCCTCGAAACGCTGCCGCACCTCATCGCCAAGCGACTCGTAGTAGGCCACAAGCGCGCCAGCACGCTTCAGACAAGCGAATCTCCGCTCGGCTCGGACAGCCGCCGATGTCAGCGACGAGCCGACTTTGCGAACGAAGCGGTCGAAGCAGTGGTCGCAGAAGCAGTGATCATACGTGTAGTATCCCGAGTACATCCGCGGGCTGCTCGTGCCGTAGAACTCCATGTCATAGCAGAGCCCGAAGATGCTCGGGTACTTCACCGACCAGAGCGCCACCTGCCGGGCCTGTCCGCGCAGCGAGCGCCAGAACTCCTCGGCCAGGGGGCACGGAGTGTGGTGCGTCGGCAGGCCCTGGAGGTTGACCGCCCCCCGGTAAGGTCCGTCCGGGGTGATGTGCTCCAGGCAATTGCGACGATGAAAGCCCTCCGCGTCCATGTCCTTGGGATACCAGTAGTGCGGTATCCAGAGTGTCCAACGCACCTCCTGCTTCGTGAAAAACTCGTGTAGCTGTTTGATCCGCGGCTCCCACCAATCTCGCATCGTATGGAAGTTCCAGCCGCTAAGATCCATCGAGTTCATGCCGATCGCCTGCTGCCACTCGGGAAAATGCTTGAACAAGCCCGAGTCGCCCAGGCCAGTGTGGCCGCTCAGCAGTTTCTCGCGCTTCAGCCAATTAATCACCTGGGCGGGTTCCTCGGCCTGATCAGTCTTTCGCCGCTCAGCGAGTCGCTGCTGCTCACGCTTAGCGCGCTGCTCGCGCCACTGCTGCACCAAGGCCTTCAGCTCGGACAGAGACTTTTCTTTGCGGGCGCTGGCCTCCTCCGCGAAGCTGACGTGCATGGCTTCAAACTCCGCAATCATGGCGAAACCGCTGCCGTACTGAGCGACTTTGTCCGGGCTCGCCGCGGTGATGATCAGCCGCAGCGCTTTGGCCAGGACGGTCTCGAAGTCAAGCGTCAGGACCTTCTGGCCGTTGCCGCGGACCGGGTTGGCCCACGCCCCCTCGCGCGGTACCAGCCGATGATAGCCCTGGTCTCGCGGGGACTGGAACTCTACCGCGAAGTCCACCAATTGGTTCTGCCCTTCGGGCCACTGTGTGATCGTGATGCGGCTGACCAGTTCGGGTCTGCGGAAGCCGACCTGCCAGATCGCAGGACTGTCAACCGAGGCGGGCTCGGCAGACATCCAGACGTTGCCCTCGCCGAATCCCTCAGCGTTGCTGTTGCCATTGATGGCGGCCGACGCCGGAAAAACCCGATCGGCGTGAGCCGGATCGCGGAAGTCCCCATTCGAAGATGCCCTGGCCCCAACGCTCGCGGCCGCGAAGTTCTTCGCCGACGCAGCCGCCTGCTCGGCCAAGCCGACCGTCAGCAAAAGCAAAGCCGCGCAC
>CAYGAN010000080.1:13768-19054 GCA_964347585.1 uncultured Planctomycetales bacterium
TTCCGACGACTCAATCACGTTGTGCGTGCTAGAAATCCCGTGGTTTGCCCAATTGAGTTCGACCAAGCCGCCGCGACTCGGCCGCGCGCGTGCCGCTGATGACGAATGGCTTCGGGTGCCCGCGGCTCGCCTGCAGCCAGTAGGTTAGGCCGGGGCGTGTGTCGAACGCCAACACGCCATCCTGGCTGCGAATGGCTGGTGCGTCGCCTTCGTCAACATGGATCCGGACCTTCCTCGCAGGCCAAGGCGACGCGAGACGACACGTCTGCCCCGCGCGGCTATGAACGCGCACGAATTCGACATCCCCTCGCACCTGCCGGGCGGCAACAAGAAACCCACCGGCCGCCGCGAGCTCGAACGCACCATCTTGCTCGTAGGCCGGGAAAAGCCGGATCGTGCCGTCATAGCTGGTCATCAGCATCTCGTTTACTGTTTCTGCGAAGATCCCCTCCGGCTCCAGGCTGCAGTGCAACACGCGCGCGATGTCAGGAAAATCGACCTTAGGGGCCTTGTCCGGCCCGACAACCGCGGTGCCCCACTCGGCCTCCTCAACCGGCCCCGCGCCGAACCGCACGCCTACCGGGTGCGTAATCCGTTCGCGCCAGGTGCGCCAACCCCAATAGCACCACAGTCCCTGAGGGTAGGTTTGGTATTCCTGGACGAAGTAGCTCATTGCCCTCGCAAGATTCCCGGCTAGGCCGAGCCTGGCGAAAGCGAGCAGCTCCAAGCTGTGGCCCGTCCAGGCAAGCTTCGGCTCGACAGCCACATGACGCAGGTACGGATGGTCGGGTGTCGCGCGCCGCATCGTTCGCAGCGAGTTGCGACCCCATTCCCACATCTCGATGTCTCGCTGGCTGGCTTGCCTCGATTCGCGGCGGACGGGGTGCGCATCCGGCCCCGCCAGCCCGCAGGGATAAACAGGCGAGGACTGAGACGAAGGAAACGCCCCGAAGACGAAGTCGGGGTCCAGGTATGTCTCGGTGTGGCCGATTAGCCGACCGTGCTTCATCGAGTGGCCGATGGCGTACGTGCGATCTCCATCGCGAAACGGCTCCCCATCGAAAAACGGGTTGTCATAGACCCGCCCTTCCTCGCCGTTATCGCACGTGTTGTGGGGATGGACCGCGATCGGCGCAATGGGGGCCAAGTTTGCCAGGACCTCGCGTGCCTGCGCAGAGCACGAAGTCACCTCATCCGCGCCACGTTCGGCCTCGATGAGCGCCGGCAGGAACCACCGCAGATGGGCCAGGTCCGTCAGGCAGTCCCTGAAGTCGATCTCATATCCGGCCTCGTAAGGCCGGCTCCGAGGCACGTGGTAGGTCCCCTCCTCGTCGCGTTCCAGGTAATCAAACCAGAACCGGGCCACGTCGCGCATCAGCGGAAGCGCCTTTTCGCGCAGGAACGCCTCATCACACGTGAAGCGCCAATGCCGATAGAACTCCATCGCAATCTGCAGAGTCGGACTGAGGTTGCGAATAATCATCGGCTCCCGCGCAAGTTGCTCGCCGCGTAGTGAGGCATACTCCGTGAACATCGCGCCCCCGCAGTCAAAGACCTCTCTGGCGAACGCCTTGGCGTGAGGCCACTGTCGGCATTTCCAATCCAGATAAGACTGCATCAGTTCAGCCCGGTTCATCGAGTGCAGCGGCAGGTTCGGGCTGTGCATGTTCCAATGGTAGGGCAGATGTCCCCAAGGGCGCAGGTCCCGGGTCCAGCTCCATAGCCCTCCGATGAAGAAAGGCGGCTCCTTCCCCCGTCGCGAGCTGATGTAATGGTAGTTCGCCAGATACCACAGGTTCTCCAAGTAGCGATCGTCCGGAAGATGCACGAAGCTGCGGCGCCATTGCTCCGTCCAATCCTCGCGGTGCGCCTTTCGGATTGCATCAGGCCCCGCTCGCTCGGCCTCGTTCAGGGTTTCGCGCAGCTCTGCCTGCGGGTCTGTTTCTCCGTCGTCTTGATCACAGGCAAGCGCCAGCAGAAGCCTGAATCGGCACTCGCAATCGCCGGCCACTTCAGCCTCAACGGCCCATGAATTCATGGGCTTGATCGTCTGATGGGCCCCAAGGATCCTGACTGCCACGGCGAACCGCGATGATCCGAGAGACTGTGTGAGCAGAAGATCGCGTCCGTCCGTCGAAGCGTGCGTTTGCGTCAGCCCAACCGCGGCCTCTCGCAGAATGCGACGGTACCAGTCCCCCAGAACGCGAGTGCCGAACCGCTCCAGCACGACGAGTCGCGCCGTCGGCTCTGCTAGGTGATCTTCGTATTCGACCAGCAGGACCTGATGCGGATGGCTGAATAAAGCCCGCACATGCACTTGCCCCAGCGGCCCCTTGGCCTCGATCTGCACCTCGGCGCTAGCCAGCTCTAGACGCGCCTCATAGTCTTCCAGGTACTCCCAGCCGAAGAGCGGCAGCCCTGGCCGAATGGCCAACTGCCCTGCGTGCCGCAGGACCCCGCCCGGAAAGCCCTCCAACTCCGCCGCGCTGGCCGGGCCGTCGTCCCACAGCCGCACGTCATTGATCTGGGCGCGCAGCTCGTCCGCTGGGTTCCAGATCATCGCGCCGGTCTCCCCGTTGCCGACCGGCAGACCTTCCCAGCCGTGCACGGGGGGCGAGAGGTACATAATGTCGTGGCTGGCCAGCAGGCCTGAGTAGTCCACGCTCAGCCCGTCACGTCCTTTAGACGCAGATCGCATCACGTCCCCGCGGCTCCGGCTCGCCGCTAAGCTCTCCGCGATAAGCCCAGCCTAGGCCCTGGCTTCAGACTGACCAGATGAGTTGCTTGCCGACCGCCTTGGCTCGGCCGACAAGGCTGCTCCTGAGTTCTCTTCGCTCGCCTCGTTCCCCCCACCGCGCCCGAAAAGCAAGCGGCCCGACGCCTTCTTCCCGCCGGGCCGCCATATCTAAAGCCTCCGCAGAGCGAGGATCCTATCCTTCGTTATCTGCTGCCTGATGCCCTGGCAAAACCCCTCAGTCGCATACACCGCACACCAGGCACGCCCGTTGACGACGCCGCGCCAAGCTTAGTCCGTAAAGTGGGTCTGGAACGTGGCAAAGTCGACCAGATCCACGTCGTTGTCGCTGTCAATGTCCGCGCGCTCACATTCCTCACCGCCCGGCCCCGGTTGAATCGTGCCACCCGGTCCGACGTAGCACGCCTGGAGCGTCGAGAAGTCGTCATTATCCACGTCTCCGTCATAGTCGAAATCGCCGGGAATGGGGACCACCGTGATCGTCGAGCCCGTCAGCGTGTCGCCGCCCACGCCCTCGGTGTTCGGGCCGGCCGTACTCAGAGTGCCCGGCGTGCCGCCGAGCGTCACGTTGCACAGATACTGATCGGCATCGGTAACGATCGAGCCCGGCCCGGTGTCCATGAAGTTGCAGATCAACTGGTCGGGCACCAGCACGTCAAAGAAGGACGTACCGCCGCTGCCGGGAATGTCGCTGTTGTTCCAGATCCCCGGCACCGAGACCGAGGAGCGATCCGCCTCGGCGCCCGACGCAACGCTCGCGCCGGTACTCGCGCTCAAGTCGATGGTCCATCCCTGCAGCCCGGTCGTCACCCCCACCGCGTGGAGCTCGTATGTCTGACCGGCGACCAGTTCGGTCAAAGCGGAGCCCCCGCCGAGCGGCTGCCACTGGAGCGTGGCCTGGCCCAGACTCACCGGAGCAGCCAGCGCCACGACAACCGCGCTGATCGCAAGTGTACTCGACCTAAACATGACCTTTCCTCCTGAGGCTAAACCCGTCTCGCCCATCGCCCCAATGTCTTCGTTGCTCACCAAGACCCATCGGATGGCGCGGCAACGATCAGACTAGGGCTTGGGGATTGGACCATCGCCCTTGTTATTCTTGACGACCAGGTAATCCCCGGCCGTCACACGCCCGCTGCCATTGAGGTCCTGGTGCTTGCACGTGTCGCTATTGCCGATCCAGGCCTTGACCGCCACGTAGTCGGCGTCCGCGACCGTGCCGCTCTGGTCGGCATCGCCGTACAGCACCAGCAGATCGACGGTGAACGGATTCGATCCCGCTGTCGGCTCGATCCGGTACCATGTCCCGTCGCTCAGGACGTCGCCGTTCTCCTGAAGCCGCATCGTGTCGTTCAGCAGCGTCGTCGTGTGCAGCGTCTTGGTGAAGCTGCCGGACAGGTCCGGACCGAACGACCCGCCGCCCAGATGCGCCTTGATGCTGACCGTCACCGCGCTGGCGTCGCCGTCGAACAACAGCTCAATGCAGTTGTTCTGCTCCGCCGGCAGCACGCCGTCATTGGCCGGGTCACTGCTCACCAGATTCGCCGCCGGTATCGAGGTCACCTCAAGCTCGATGTCGTCGAACAGCACCCAGCCGCTGCCCCAATAGATCTGGCCGATCTCTATAGGGAACAATACCAGCCTAATCTGGTTGCTGTCCGCAGCGATCGTGAACTCCGCGGTCTCGAAGGACTGCCACGCACCCCCTACCGGCAGGTCCACGAGAAAGTCATTGATCGTCGCGCCGTCCACGCCGTGGTGCACCCGGATCTGCGCGTTCGTGCTGCCGGACGTCTCGATCCGCCGCGCCCAGCCCTTGATTTTCACGTCCATGCCCTTCAGGCTCTCCCAGTAGGGGTGCATCTCGTGCAGGTTCTGCGAGACCGTCACGCTCTCAGGACTTTCCGGATACGGGTCCGAAGGCCGATCGTCATACACGCTGATCGCCCGATCGCCCTGAGCGCCGCTGCGCCCGAACATGGAGGCCGAGGTCGCCGTCGGACCGTACAGAGCCCAACTGTTCGCCCATGCGACCTGCACCGGGTACCCAACGCCAGGATTCTTCAAGTTGTTCCCGCCGACCTGGCTGTCGAAGGCGCCGTGGTGTGTCAGCGTCGAGGCCAGCCCATGGTAGTTCTGGCTTATCGCCGCCGTAGTCCCGCCGGCCGTGTAGAACGCCGCCGTGTAGTCCGGCAGGGCCTCCAGGTAGTCAACCAGCTGGCCCGTCTTCTTGAAACTCGTGAAGTCCGTCAGATCGACATCGACGTCAAGCACACCATCCACGTACGTCTGGAAGCGATCGTTCTCCTCATCGACCCAGTAGTAGGCACTGCTGCCCGCCCCGGTGTATTCCAGCTTGAACGAACTGTAGTTCCAATTGACATTGCCGGTGCCGTTGAGCACCCACGGCGCGGGGATCAGCTCCACATCGTCGTAGATCACCCAACCGGTGCCGGCATAGACCTGGGCGATCGTGCCCCAGAACAACACGTAAATGGCGGTGTCGCTGTTCGGATCCACCGTAAAGGGGC
>CAYGAN010000081.1:0-2045 GCA_964347585.1 uncultured Planctomycetales bacterium
AGGGACGCGTCGGGAGGGTCCGCCTCGGTGCCGAGCTGGATCGCGTCGATGCCCGGCACGGCTGCGCGCAGACGCTCGAGCAGAACGGGCTTGATCGACTGGCCGGCCCGGCTCATGACGGTACGGTCCATGACCACGCACACAGGGCGGTCGGATCGATCGCGTGAGCGACGGATCAGATCGGGCAGTTGATCGAGAGCGTCTTCGGCGATGAGGACTTGGCGGATGGGCAGGGGTTTGAGCCGTCCGGGCCTGTCGGCCAGGTAACGATTGAGCTGTTCGACGTCGGCGATTTCGAGGTGCGGCACGGTCGCTTCATTGTCAGGCCGGCTCACCGGGCTGGTCAAACGGGAAATCTCGCCGGCGCGTGGCTGAGTCGGGATCACCGCAAAGCGGGGCGGGGACGGTCCTACAGTTGGATCAACTCCAGCACGATGCCGACCGCCGCGACCCGCGCGCCGGCCTGCGGATCGTAAACGGGTTGCCCGACGCGGCTGTCGGAGCGTCTTCGTCGCTCACCGGTCAGATCTTTCTGGCCGGCCCACTGGCCCTGGCCGACGTGCTCGACGACCACGCTGATGCTCTCGGGCAAGGCGGCAAGATCGACCTTGGCGGCGATCTCGGGATCGAGCCGGCCTGACTCCAGCGCTTTGCGCGCCGGCGGGCCGACGTTCATGACGAACTGGGCCGAAGCACCGGATCCGCGGCGGCGACGGTCGCCTCCCCTGGAAAGCTCGCCGGTGGCAAGCGTCTGCTCGGCCCATTCGACTCGGACACGCTTCTGCTGCTCACCGATGACCTCGATTGCGACCTGACCGATCACGAAGCTCGCGCTGACTCGCACCCAGCCGGGCTCCCGTGACGACCTGGAGCGGCGTCGGGACGCCGAAGCGGCCTCGGCAGAGAAACCGTGTGCCGGAGGGATGAGCAAATCAACGTGGATCAAAGCGGCGTACTGCCCGGCGGGGTCATCAACGCGCCGGGCGTCGAGCTTGCCCAGGAAGTCGGCCAGCTCCCTCTCGCCGCCCTGCGTTTTGAGTTGGCGTCGCTCGTCGTCGTTGACCGCTGCCAGCTCGCCGACGAGCTTTCGCACCAGTTGGACAGTCTTGGGGTCCGAGCTCCGCAGCAGCCCCGTCAACTTGCGCCATTCCATGTCCTTCTTGAGCGCCATCCGCAGCCGCCAGCGCCCCGAGGCGGGATGGGCCTCGTAGATCGAGTCGATGGTCTCCAGCGCGGCGCGGGTCGTCTTCTCGTCGCGGTCGTCGAGCATAGCGGCCAGCAGCATCATGGCTGAGTCAAACTTCCAGAGGTCCTTTGCGTCGGCCAGGTGCCTGACGATATCCAAACGGACGGCGCCATCGGCTCGGCGGAGCTCGTCCTGGAGGTCCTGGACGCCGCCGGCCCGGATCAGGGCGGCGACCGCGGCGCGATGGACCTCCTGATCGGGATCGCACGCCGCCTTGGCCAGTACCGACTGGATGCCTCGCTCGCGCGAGTGCTCCCGCGACCAGCAGCTTGGTCCGGCCGATTTCCACTGCCGCACGAGCAGCTCGATCGCACGCTGCCGGACGGCCTTGCCCGCGTCCTCCTCGGTCATCTTCGTGAACATTTCCGCGCCGCTGCCGGTCGCCAGAACGGACTGCAACGAGGCGCGACCCAGCAGATCCAGCACGGCCAGAGCGACGGCGGGGTCCTTTGTCTGGGCGCCCGTCTTTAAGAGCGGATCGTTCTCGTCCTCGACCCGGAAGGTGAGCCCTCTGGCAGCGGCGCCGATCTTCTCGAGCAACGACGCACTCGGGTGGATCATCAGGGTCTTGATCGCCGTCGTCTTGACCTCCTCGTCGGCTACGTCGGCGAGCTTTTCGAGCAGGGCGCCTCGGGCAGTGTCGTTCGCGTCGGCGAAGACGGCGATCGACTGCTTCGTCGCGTCGCTTAGAAGAAGCTCGACGGTGCGGACGGCGACGGACTTGTTGGAACTGGCCAGCAAGGCGGAGAGCACGGCGAAGGCTCCGGGCTCCGCGCGCGACTCGGGCAGCCTGGAGGCA
>CAYGAN010000081.1:2055-12238 GCA_964347585.1 uncultured Planctomycetales bacterium
AATGACGGCCAGCTCCTTATCGCCCCGGCGCGACGAGCCGCGGTACCGCTCGCGGGGTAACTCAACGTCTTCGCCCTCGGCCCCGGTGCCGGCGGCCTTGAGGACCTGCTCAGCCGTTTCCAGCAAGCCGTTGAGCAGGTGAACGTCACTCTCCGAAGAGATGAGACGTCGCGTCGGCTCGTCAAGCCAGCCTCGTGACGCGAAGGCATCCCACGCTTGACGGCGGGTAGGGGCGTCCGAGTGGGCAAAGGCTTTTATCAGGCCGCGATCGGCCAGGACGGCCTGCTCGGTGTCAGCCTCGTCAGCCGTCGAGCTTCGCCACTCGGCCAGCTTCGCCGCGGCCAGCAGCGCGTCCACCCCGGACGTGCCGGTGATGAACTTCGTGAGGCCGGCAATCTCGTCCTCGAGTTCCGGACCGCTGAGCTTGTCGAGCTTCTCATGGGCCGAGGCCAACAGCGAGCGGGTCATCTGGACCGGGACGCCTTTCTGGAACGCAAACGCCAGGACCTCGGCGTCGTCGGGGAACTCGATGACGAAAGCGGCGTAGCCGCTGCCGGTGCGCTCGCCCCGCGTGATTCTTTCGGAGGACTCCCCTCGCGGCCGCGGGCGGGGACGGGTTAGCTCCGGAGGCGTGCGCGTCCGGGTGCCGGATTCGTATCGTGTCCTCTCGTCGCGGGACGGTGTCGGCCGATAGCGGCCTCGCTCTGCCTCGTACCGATCGCGCGTCCCTGTCCGCGGGGGAGTTGACGTGCCTCGTTCGCGCCGCTCCAGCGTGCCGGGCCTTCGCCGCGGGCGATAGGTGTTGTAGCATCGCAGGATGATTTCGCCCTCGCGCAGCATGGGCTCGATTCGTTCCCAGAGCGGCTCGTCGGCTGCCTGCATTCGCAGCGCCAGGCCCGGGCCCGCTTCGCGCCGACCATGTCTCTCTGCCTCCAGCAAGGCGATCCCCAGGAGCCTGCACACCTGGCCGGCGCCGGTGCGAAACGTGCACGTCGTTCGCGAGATGTTCGGCGGCTCGGCGGCCGGGCGGTACTCAAAAGGGACGATGGCCAAGCGGAACCGCGGGCGCGCCGTGATTTCCTGCTGCTCGTCCTCCATAGAGTCCGGCATAAGCGGCTGGCTAAGCCCGAGCCGGAGATCGATCCGTACCGGCCCGCCGGCCTGCAACTGCCACAGCTCGGCCAATTCCTTCGCTTCCGTCAGCGACGGGTCCAGTTGCATCGCGCGTCCGAGCAGCCGTTGGGCGTCGTCGGGCAGTCCGGCTCGATGGGCCCACTTGGCCAGTGTCACGCGGGCGGGGGCGTCCGCGGCCGGTAGCTTCGCTTCGCACAACTCCAGCACCTGAGCATGCCAGAACACCTGCCACTCCGGCGGGGCGAGCGGCACGACGCTATCGAGCAGGCTCGAGTCCATCGCGCAGGCCTTCGTGACGCACTGTGCGGCCGCTTGCGTTTCGTTCTTCTTGAAGAATCTGGCGCCCAATCGCTGAAGTTCCTCCACCGAATCGGCCTTCTTGATCTTCTCAATGTCGGCCTTATCGAGATCGGGCGCAGCCGGCGCCTGGCCCAAAGTGATCTGCTTGATGTCCAGGCGATTAAGCCGGCGCTTCAAGGTGATCCCATGCATCTTGATCTCGAGAGTCACCGTAATTGCGTCCTCGGCAACGATGCGTCCCTCGTACTGCGTGCCGTCGTTGAGCAGGACGCTGTCGCCAAAAGCAGCAGGCATCGGATAGAGAACCGTAGCAGTGATCAAGGCGAGCACCGATCTTCCAGACATCGTGGCCGACTCCTGATCGGATAGGGATAGACACGTACTTGCTGCACGCGCATCGTGCGGATTGGCGCCTCACCCTTCATTCTATATAGGTCCACCGAAATGGGAAAGTGGCCCAGGCCGGGTGCCACTGCCAGCTTGTCTGCCAGCGTCTGCCCTTTTGATGGATCAACACGGGCGGGCAAGTTGCTCGTGGCGCCCGTACTTTCCAACTAACATGGACTCGTTCAGGTCTGCCGGCTGAGCGAGACAACCTGTCGATCGGCGAGGTAGGACCACGGCAAGTAGAGCCCGCCGTAAGCCCGGCCGCTCGGCTGCGCCCGCTCCCCGGAGTGAGCAAGGCAGCGCGGCCACGGGACGAACGTGTCTTGGATGACACCTGTGAGGCAAATCCGGGTATAATCATTGAAGTACGTGTTTTGCGCGGTCTCGGCGCGGTCTGCGGATAGTGGCTTTCAACACGATCAGTGCTCCTCAAGCCGGGCGAGAAAGGCTGCCGAAGAGCGTGCGAGGCGGAGCGGCCGGAAGCCGAACAGCAAAAAGAGGATGAAGCCTTCGATCGCGCCATGTGTTGCGGTTGATTGGCGCGTTTCGTAGAAAGGGCCAGCTGGCACCACGTACTGTGTGCTCAGAGGTTTAGGGATGAACATCGACCGTCGCTTCCTGAGAGATCGGGGCAACGAGATCTTCAACGGGTGCGAGCTGCTCGTCAAAGGCGCGTTGGAGACGGAGGGGGGCGTGCACCTGTTGACGGGCTACCCGGGTTCGCCGGTGGCGGCGTTTTTCGACGTACTGGCCGATTTGGCGCCGCTGCTGCGCGAGAAGGGCATCGCCGCGCAGATGGCCAACAACGAGGCGCTGTCCGTGGCGGCGGTAAACGGCTCGCAAATGGCCCCGCTACGAGCGATGGCTGTGCTCAAGAGCGTCGGCGGTCACGTCGCCAGCGACGGGCTGGCCTTGGGCAACCTCGCCGGCGCCCACCCCAAGGGCGGCGCGGTGATCGTCTTTGGCGACGATCCATGGAGCGAATCGACGCAGGTTCCAGCCGATTCGCGATTCCTGTGCAAGCATCTGAGAATGCCCGTGCTCGAGCCGGCCACGCCTCAGGCGGTCAAAGATTTCGTCGATCTGGGATTCCGACTCTCGCGGGCGTCGGGCCTTTACGCGGGATTCATCCTGACGACAACTCTCGCTGATGGCGGAGGCACGGTCTCTTGCAGGCCGAATCGCTATCCGTTGACGAGCGCGCGGCATCCGATCGAACTGCACACCTATACCCTGAACACCGAAGAGACCGTCCTATTGCCGCCGCGGACGGGAAGGAAGGAAGAGCAGCTCCACCTTCGCTACCAGAAGCTTATCGCCGAAGCCAGACACCTGGACGTCAACCGCCTCGAATACGAGAAGAAGAATCCCGGCTTTGGTATCGTGACCACTGGCGTCGCACAACAATACGTCACGCAAGCTCTGATAGACCTCGGAATCGAGGGCGGGATTCCAATTCTCAAGCTCGCCATCAGCTACCCGCTGGATGAAGAACTGATCGCCTCGTTCGCTGATCGCCTCGAACACCTGCTCGTGATCGAGGAGCGCCGGGGCTTCCTCGAAGAGCAGATATCCGAGTTCCTCGCGCGGCGACGTCAGCACGAGGCCGCACGCACGCCGAACGTCTGGGGCAAGACGTTCCCCGGCCCGATTTCCGGCATCCCTGCGGTGCGGGGACTGAACGCCTCGATCGTTGCGGACAGACTGGTTCGCCTGCTTCGCCAGTTGAATAGCGCACTGGCGGACCGAGCATCGGGGCCGATCGCGTTGACGTCCAAGGTGATTGAAGAGACCGCTTCTGTCGATGTCCAGATCCCCGCGCGCTTGCCGACGTTCTGTCCGGGCTGTCCGCATCGTGATTCGTCGAGCGTGTTGTTGGACATCAAGAGGCAGCTTGCAGACGACGCGTACATGCGCAATCGCCACCGCCGCGGCCCGGTTGATCTGGTTTGCCACGGGGACACTGGCTGCTACACGATGCTCATGTTCGAGCCGAACTCGGCCTTGATGCACAATTACTCGGGCATGGGTCTAGGCGGGGGCACGGGGGCGGGTATCGATCCGTTTATCACGAACAAGCAGATCGTCTTCATGGGGGACTCGACATTCTTCCACTCCGGGCTGACGGCGATCAGCAACTCGATCAAGAACGGCCAGGACATTACGTACATCATTCTGGACAACGGCACGACGGCAATGACAGGCCACCAGCCTACGCCCGGGGTGGACGTTGACCTGCTCGGCCGACCGACGTTCGCGCAGGACATCGAGCAGATCGTGCTGGCGATGACCGGCCGGGGCCGATGCACGGTCGTGCGTACGGACCCGGCTGATCGGGACAACTACAAGCGGATCCTCGAGGAGACGATCCTCGGCGACGGCGTCAAGGTCATCGTCGCCGACAAAGAGTGCGGCATCACTTACAACCGGCGGAAGATGGCGGCGGAACGGGCCGAAGAAAAGCACCGCGGCTTCGTCCGAAAGAAGACCTACATGAATATCACGCCGGAAGTGTGCGAGCTCTGCTTGGAGTGTGCCAGAAGCACGGGGTGTCCGGGTTTGAACATCGAAGAGACCGACTACGGCCCCAAGATGGCGACCGACTTGTCGTGGTGCGTAAACGACGGGTCCTGCGCGCGGCTCCGGGCCTGCCCGGCCTTCGAAGAGCTGACCGTCATCCGCAAACGCCCGCCGCGGCCGAGGGGGCGCGAGATCAAGCTGGAGGACCTGCCCGAGCCGACGATCCGATTCGACGGGCCGGTCTGGCGGGCATGGCTGGCCGGTGTCGGCGGGATGGGTATCGGTACCGCGACCGGCATCCTCGTCCGGGCCGGGCACCGACAGGGCTACCGCGTGCTCTTCGCCGACAAGAAGGGCCTGGCCATCCGCAACGGCGGGGTGTACTCGCAGGTGATCTTCGCGAGGAACGACGCGCCCATCGCTCAGACAATCCCCTACGGCCAGGCTGACCTGCTGGTCGGGCTCGACATCCTAGAGGCCCTGCGCGCGATCGATCCGAGCCTGCCGTTCCGTGTCGCTTCACGCGATCGAACTGCCGCCGTGGTCAACACCGACAAGGCCCCGACCGTCCTGACGCTGATCGGTCAAGGCGACTTCGACGTCGATTCGCTGGAGCAGACCCTCCGGGGCGCAACGCACCGGGAGAAGTTCTTTGCGCATCGAATCTCAACACTGTGCGAAAGGCTCTTCGGCACGAAGCTCTACGCCAACATCACCATGCTGGGCACGGCCTACCAGCTCGGGCTGATACCAGTGTCTCTGGAAGCAATGAAACAGGGCATCCGCGGCACGATCCGCGCGGACTTCAAGAAGAACATGCGGGCGTTCAACCTGGGTCGAAAGCTGGTCACCAACCCCGAGCTGTTCGCCGAGCGAAAGCCGCCCCGCACGCTGGCTCGGACGGTGCGCGAGAAGGCCATGTTCCTGAACATGCGGCGCGTGGGCAAGCGGCGCGCGCTCAAGCCGGAACGCCCCACGCGCGATGCCAAGTTGCGCCTCCGCGACACGAGGCTCGCCAGAACGTACAAACACTTGGTCTATACAACGCTGCGCGCTTGCCGTGAGCTCGACAAGGAGACGATGCGCGATATTGCCATCCGCATCTACGATTTGATTCAATGGGGAGGCGTACGCTATGCCCAGAAATACGTCAAACGCGTCCGCCGCGCGTTCCTCGCCGACAGGCACGAGTACGGCTTCGCCGCCACCGGAGCCGTGGCACTGAACCTAGCCAAGCTCATGCTGATCAAGGATGAGTTCTACGTGGCCCATCTGTTGACCAGCTTCGAGAAGCGGCGTCGCGACCGCCAGCGCTACAACGTGAACCCCGCCAACCGCGATCGCATTCGGTACTCGCGGACGTTCCATCCACGTTTTTTCGGCCAAGCGATCGACGTGACGCTGCCCCACTGGTCGCTATACGTGATCCGTGAGTTGCGCTTCTTGCGGCACGTTATGCCGTGGTACCACCGCCGCGACCGGCGCCTCCTGTCCTGGTACCTGCGACTTGTGGATGACTTCGCCCACGACGACGAGGTCGAGTACCGCCGATACGTCGAGATGCTGGAATGCGTGGATGCGGTCAACGGTTATCGAGAATATCGGTACCCGAAGATCGAGGCCGCGCGTAGCCGCGCTGACCAACTCCGCCGGACGATGCGGGCCGCAGCCACTGCTACGCGGGCGGCTACGTACTGAGCGAGTGACACGAGACCGACGTCCACCGGCTTGCAGCGGTGCCGAACTGCCGCGCCACAGCTCGCCTGCGAGCTTACCCGCCCATCAGACTCCAATCGGAGCCCCCATCGTCGCGCGTGCAGTCCCAGCTGATTGTGTAAAGAAAAAAAGCCGCCGTACAGGTCCCGGAGCCCACGGCGGCCTGCGCTGCCTCAAAAGAGAGGCTTCTTTCCCCACGCCCGTCATTCACAGCAAGCCTCGTGCCATGCACCAGGTGCGCGTAAACCTGGTTAAGCACTGCCTGACCTAAGCCTCAGAGATGGGAGAAGATAGGCTAAATAGGCTGAGCTTATCAAGCGTCGCAGCCCTGTTTAGGCCCGTCAAGCGTCTGTTGATCCAACTCAACAGGCCACGCCGGCAAGCGTGGTATCACTGCTGGTCAACACCGGTCCGGCGCTCGGCTTACGATCCGTTGCTCACACGCATCGTCGCGTTGTCCCACATCAACACAGACGCGCCGACTCGCCGATCGCGACCACGGGATTGGCCGCGGGCGCCGCACCCTCGGACGCGAGAAAGCCGAAGGCTGAATGCTCAAGCCCCATTGGCCGCCGCCGACACCCGCCTGACCGACTTACGCGTCACGCCTAGCGTGCTCGCGGCCGGATTCCCTGCGCCGCGCGAGACTGATTAGCGGCCGCCGGCACGGCGGCGCCAAACGTGAAACGTGAACGCGGATCCCCCATACCCGAAGGCGCCGAGAATCGCCATGCCCGTACATCGCCCCGAACGACCCGCCGCGCGCACATTAGCTGTGAAAGCCTATTTGCTGCGGGTCAGGTGCTCAACCCAGTGGATGAGCCCCTCCTTGATGTCGAAGTAAACCCCCGATTTCTCGACGTGATCTCCCTTAAAGCGGACCGTATCGACGAAGTTGTCCATGTACTCGATTTGAACGGTGGTCGTGCCATTGACGGTGATGCAGCTCGCCCCGAAGGGCGGGGCCCCGTCATCGAAACCGAGTGCCTCGTCCGCGCCGGGATTGACCAGCAAGTCCACGAGCCGATACAGCACCATCGAATCAGAGACCCGCTTGGCCTTGACCAGAGCGGCCTTGAGGTGGGTCGCCTTGCCCTCCATGCCCGGCAGCGGGCCGCGCTCGGAGCGAATCTCCAACTCGATGACCTCGCGTCCGTCCAACTGGGCGGGGCGAATGCTCATTCTCGTTGGATACGCCCGGTTAATGCTTTGCGGCTGGGGACCTTCGGTCTTCTCATCGGCTGGTTTCCAGTGCTCGTAGATTAGGACGCCCTGGCCTGTCCATTGGCCGGCAGGGATCTCGCCGCGCGGGCCGGCGGCAGTGCAGCCGGAAAGGGCGACGATGACGAGTGCAGGCCAGGTCATGCCGACGATTCTGCTTGCACTTGCAGGACGCATGCGTTTGTCTCCTTGGCCGTGATAAACGGCCCATCGAAAGGTGCTCCGAATCATCTGTGCACCTCCATCGGCGGGTCTTGGTCCCACCTTCAGCCCGGTGGTGGCACGATCCACAATGCCTTTGTGAATGGTGGGTTGCGGACACACCCTCCGCCTCCCCGCGAGGCGGCGACTCCGGATACCCGAATCCGCCGAACGACGCCACCGAGCAAGTGCTTCCGGGCCTTTCCGCCTTCAGCCTTCTTGCGTCCGTCCCCGCGCTCGCTGCGCGAGAACGGGGCGCCCGCAGAGGGACGGCTTTATCGAATTGCCCGGTTGCGGGCACGTCGATAGGATGCGTCCCAGGTGCGGTCTGAGTACCAAAGGGAGCCTGGTATGTCAACGACAACGAAAAAGCTGGACTTCGACGGCTCGTGGGGTTGGCTGTTCTTTTGGGCGGTCGTCGGCGGAGTTACCGGTTGGCTGCTCATGCCGATCGCTATCTTCTACTACCTTCGGCACGTCCGGTGTGTCGCGATGGCGGAATAGAAGGGCCGCGCCAGAGCCGACGATGTCAGAAGGGCAGGGCGCGCGATCGCTGGGTCAGCCATCCCGAGCCATGCGCCGGGAGCGATCCGCGGGGCGGCCGTTGCGCCCGGGATCGCGATGCGTCGGCTCGGCGTTCTGCCTTCAGCCTTGAGCCCCGGCCTTGCTGCGTCCGGCCTCGCTAGGCGAGGACGCGGTAAGCCGGACGGATTCGGAGCCCAGGCTGGGCAGACAGTCTCGGGCGGACGCAGCTGAGGGCGTGCATGGACGCTGCAGGGCCATTGCGGTAGAGTGCGCCACGCGGGGGGTCGCTCTGGGTGCGCGTGCTTGCTTGAGGAGCCCCACCATGCACAGGCAGATGCTCGGGCTCGTAGCGTTTCTCGCCGTCGCCAGCAACGGATGCGCGCCCTTGGCCGCCAAGTCGTTCGTAAAGGATCACTCGCTCTACGAGACGGGCGAGCTCAGGACGCTTGGCGGCGCCTTCGTGCGCAGCGGTTACGGCGGCCCGGTGACGACAGCCGGATTCGCCAGCGAGTACTTCAAGGACGGGCGACTGCGATCTGAGGCGTGGTCGCTCGATGGTCAGCCTGTGATGAAACTGAGCTTCTACGAGACCGGCCGACTCAAATCAGAGCAGCGCCTCAGAAACGGCGAGACAGTGTACGGCGTGTTTTACAACGAAGACGGCAGCGTCCAGAGGCAGATCGGCGAGCCGACGCGACTTGTCTCCGACAGCGCCATTGCACAAGCCGACAAGTAACGCTCCCTCGGTTGCCCCCCCGCTCGCACCGCGCCGCTGCACAAGGCGCTTGGGCGCGTTGATTGACCGTTTTCCAGGTTACGAGAAGAGGAGCGTGCATCGGCCCGGGCAACAAACGTGGCACCGAGGCGAGTCTGAGGAACTGCGAATTCCCCGGAAACAAAACTCGTCGATCGGCGACTAACCAGTATGGAGGGGAACGCGCGGGGGCGGACGGTTGCTTTCAGCGCGTGCTCAGGCGGGCTCAGATCTCTGCAAACACAAGAGACGGTTCTCTTTTCCCTTTAGCGGGGCCCTATATCCGTCCCACACTCCGGTGTGTTACGCCAGCCTCTCTTGCGGATACAGGGCCCTTCGTATTCTAGCACAGGCATCGCCTCGGCGCCGGCAGCGGCAAGGGCGCGCCGCCAACCCTTCAAGGGGCGGTGACAGGTAGGCGGAGGCGCGTATAATGCGCCTTCGATCGCGGACGTGCCGGAAGCGAGCTTGCGAGCCGGGTCCCCAAGCGGACAGCAACACGCATGGGCTGGGGAACACCAACAGCAAGGGAGGATAACCGTGAACGCAGAACGTATCACAATTGCGGCCTTGGCCGCAGGAGCCTGTCTGATGAACGGATGCGCGGCAAAGCCAACGACCTTCTGCAGCGACGTGGAGTTTCTCAGGAAGCACACGGACGTCGTGATCCTTCACGACGGCGAGATGCACGTGGCGGTGGCGCCGGGCCTGCAAGGTCGCGTGATGACGGCGAGCTTCGCCGGTGAGGACGGGCGCAGCCTCGGATGGGTTAATCGCGAGGCGGTCAAGAAGGGCACGACCGATCCGGTGTTCAACAACTTCGGCGGCGCGGACCGCTTCTGGCTCGGGCCCGAAGGCGGACAGTTCTCGCTGTTCTTCAAACCCGGGGATCCGCAAGACATTGACCACTGGGTGGTGCCGAAGGGCTTCGACGCGCAGCCGTTCACCGTCAACCAGGCCGTCCCTACTCGGGTCCAGATGACGCATTCCATCAAGCTGATCAACTACAGCAAGAATGAGCTTCAGATGAGCGTGGAACGGGTTGTCGCCCTCATTCCGCGCGACGACGCGAGCAAGACTCTGGCAACTGAGATTCCCGACGCGCTCAAGTACGTCGGCTACTCCAGCCTGAACTGCGTCCGCAATACCGGTTCGCAGCCCTGGACGCGCCAGACCGGGGCGGTCTCGATCTGGATTCTGGGCATGTACGTGCCATCGAAGCAAACGGTGGTCATCGCTCCGTACGACAAGCAAGGCCAAGGCCCGGTCGTCACCGACTACGGGGCCAACAGCACGGCGTTCAACAAGCTGCCCGCGGATCGGCTCAAGATTCTCGAAGAGCAGGGCGTCGTGCTGTTCCGCACCGACGGCTTATATCGCAGCAAGATCGGACTCTCGCCGAGTCGCGCCCTCGAGCGGATCGGG
>CAYGAN010000081.1:12248-15256 GCA_964347585.1 uncultured Planctomycetales bacterium
GAGGTGTCGTCCCTGTTGGATTCGAGCGGATCGGGAGCATCGACCTGGTCAACGGGATTCTGACCATCGTGGCGTTCTCAAAGGTCGAAGGCGAGACGGACTACGTCAATTCCATCTGGACGGCCGTCCAGGAGCATCCGTTCGCGGGCGACGTAAGCAACTCGTACAACGACGGGCCGGTCAAGCCCGGCGGCAAGCCGCTCGGCGGCTTCTACGAGCTGGAGACCTCCTCCTCGGCCGGTTTCCTAGAGCCGAGCAAGACCAAGCTGCACTGGCATCACACGATGCACATACAGGGCCCGATCGATAAGCTCAGCGCGATCGCCGAGAAGGTCCTGGGCGTGTCGTTGGCCGACGTGAGCAAAGCCATGTTCGGCAAGTAGCGGGACCGTCACGCCAGGCGAAGTGTTCCGGCCGGGTTCGGGCCGGCGCGGGTCAGGAACCCGACGAAGTGTGGGGCTCGATCAATTCGGTCGGCGCCGAGGCGGCGTGGCCGGCATCGGCGGCTGTGCTGGCGGAGCCTGCGCCGGGAACGCCAGGGCCAGAGTCCGCCGGCGCGTACTCCGGAACTACGGTCTTGAGCGCTTGACGTACCTGGTGCAAGTCGCCGGCATCGCTCAACTCGGTCAAGCGTTCCATCCCGCGGCGAAGGGCGTCCCAGTCTTCGGTGCGTCCTTGCCAGATGCCGATCTTGGGATGGCTGGTCCCGCTGACGTCCTCGCCGTCGATGAGCAGTTCTTCGATCAGCTTCTCCCCCGGACGAACGCCGGTAAAGACGATGTCGACGTCCTCGCCGGGGCGCAGTCCACTGAGCGTGATCAGGTCCCTGGCCAGATCGATGATCTTGACCGGCTCGCCCATCCGGAGCACGTAGATCTCGCCCCCGCGTCCCATCGCGCCGGCTTGGAGTACCAACTGGGCGGCTTCGGGAATGGTCATGAAGTATCGCATCATGTCAGGGTGCGTGACGGTAACTGGCCCCCCCCGGCTGATCTGCTCCCTGAAAATGGGCACGACGCTGCCGCTGCTGCCGAGCACGTTGCCGAATCGGACCGTCACGAACTGTGTGGAACTCCGAGCGCTGAGCCCCTGCACGTACATTTCGGCAACACGCTTGCTGCATCCCATGACGCTGGTGGGGTTGACGGCTTTGTCCGATGAGATCATCACGAACTTCTCGACGCCGTGGGCGGCGGCGGCATCGGAAACAATCTTGCTGCCGCTCACGTTGTTCTTGATCGATTCGCCCGGATTGAGCTCCATCATGGGCACATGTTTGTGCGCAGCGGCGTGGAAGACGGCGTGGGGGCGCTCGGCGGCAAAGATCACCTCGATGCGCGGCGAGTCGGAGATGTCGGCCACATAGGGCACGATGTCCAGCGAGCCGTGTTGCAGGCGTAGCTCGCGATCGATCTCGAAGAGGTTGTTCTCCGCCCGCTCCACGAGGATGAGGCGTTCCGGCCGGAAAGGGGCGATTTGGCGGCACATCTCCGAGCCGATGGACCCGCCTGCTCCCGTGACCATGACCCGCTTGTCGCGCAGATACCGGCCGATGGCTTCCAGGTCGAGCGTGACCGCCTCTCGTCCGAGCAGGTCCTCGATGTCCACGTCACGAATCTGACTGACCTTGACCTTGCCCTCCATCACGTCGGAGACCCCCGGGACCGTCCGCAGCCGCAGGTTGGTCCCGGTGCACAGCTCAACGACACGCCGGAACTCGCGATGTGTGGCTGTTGGAATGGCGATGAGGATCTCCTCGACGTCGTAGCGATCGCAAAGCTGTTTGATCTGGTCGGTCTTTCCGAGCACCTCCACCCCGTGGATGCGAGCCCCGAGCTTGGCCGGGTCGTCTTCCACGAAGCCGACGACCAGGTAGCGCCCCTCCGGCATCCGAAGGATCTCTCGTAGCAGGGCCTCCCCCGCGTCGCCGGCGCCTATGATCAGCGTCCGTGTGACGCTCTCGCCGGGGTGCGCGCGGTACTCTTCGTGGTACAGTCGCACGGTGATCCGCGCCGCGGCCACCAAAGCGATTGTGCCGGCCCAATCAAGCAGGAACACCGACTGGGGGAACCCTTCGAATAGCATGCCGCGCCCGAGTGCGGCGTGGACGTACTCGGTCGCGAAGAACAACAGAATGAACACTAGCGCGCTGATCTGCGAGGCGATTGCCACGGAGATCAAATCCCGCAGGCCCACGTACCGCCACGAGCCGCGGTAGTGCCTCATCCACCCGAACACGACCAACTTGATCAGCACACTGATCGGCAAGAGCGGAAGATAAAGCCGCTGAAACCAACCGTCCGTGTTGCGGAAGTTGAACGCCAGCGCGAACGCCGTCAGAAGACTCAGCGCGAACAGCCCAAGATGGCCAAGAACCGACATCCAGACGCGATATCGAACAGATGCCCGCTGAGGGGTTCCGAACTGACCAGGCTGAGCCGTTGTCATCAGGCCGAGGATTTCCCCTGCTCTTACGGCGCGGCTCCCCACCGGCCGCGACCGTCGCAACTTGCCAAGTCCCCAATCACCATCGCCGGACCCTCCTCGCAGCAGCACCACCAGCCGCAAGACGCTTCACAGACGCTTATCGGTGAGAAGCAGCGTTCTTTTTACCGCAAACGGTCCCGCATGTCGATGGTGAGTCGGAGCAACTTCCGGTGGGTTCATTCGCCGGCCTGCTGCCGCTGGGCGTCGGTCGGTAGCCGATCAAGTCGCTCCTTGAGCTCCTCGAAGAAGTCGGCGATCGGCTGGAGGAGTTCTTTGCGCTGTTCGGCCACTTCGGAGCGTGAGGCCGGATCGTCCGCCTGGCGGATCTTCTGATCGAGCTTGGCCAATTCGTCGGCGTGGGCGCTACGATACTCCTTGGCTCGGCCTTCGAGGTCGGCGAGGACAGAGCGCGCGGTGACCTGCTGGGCATCGTCCAGCCGGTAGCGGGCGATGAACTCGCGGACGTATCGTGCCCATGCCGACTCGTCCTCAGCCACGGCGACCGGCTCGGCTGGCCGCCG
>CAYGAN010000081.1:15266-18486 GCA_964347585.1 uncultured Planctomycetales bacterium
GCCGCATGCTGAAGGTCACGACCCCGATGCTCCGCGTGTCGCCCCGCCGGACCCTGTAGGGACGCGTCGTCGGTCCGGCGCTTTCGCTGGTAACGAGACCAGCGTGGAGGGGATCCTTTTCGAGCCCCCAGTCCGCCGGCTTCCATTCGCCCCGTTCCCAGGCCGGCATGCTCCTGTCGATGTGCCGCAGGCGCTTATCGACGGAAGCCAGGTCGCGACGGAATATCTCCCGCTGCCTCGGATCGAGCGTGGTGGCGAACTGCCGACCGAAAAGCGCGACCTGACGTTTGACGTCTGCCAGCAAGGGCCTGCTCATGCGCGCCCATCGGGCCACCTGCTCACTGGTGAAGGGCTTACCGGCCAGTCGGGTATCGACCATCTCCCGGGAATACTGCATGATCGCGTCCGCATGCTTCCACGTGACCACCATGACGGTGCTAACGAGTCTTGCCTTGAACTGGGCCGACTGCTCGGGAGTCAAACCGTAGCGCTCGTCGAACATCGACGTGAGCTTGTCCATGCGCTCCTGGAACTTCCAGGGCGGGATGGCCGAGACCTCCACGGCTACGCGCCGGGAGAATTGGTCGGACTCGCTGTCCCAACGGTTCTGTTTCCAGAGGCTCTCCGTGGCCTGCTCAACGAGTCGGTGCTGTTCTTCCCACGGCCCAAGCGTCTTGATCTTCTGCTGAAGCTGCTGGATGTCTTCGCTCGTAACCGACGATCGTGTGGCCGCGGGCCTGCCGACGGCGGGCTTGACGGGATGCTGGGCCATCGCCCACGCGGGCACTATCGCCACGGTCAGACTCCACGTCGCGATTCTCACAAGCAACCCCTTGAAATCATGCGCTTGGATAATAGTACACTCCAAAAGCCGACAGGTCCAACGGCACCGTCGCAGGGCAGCCAGCCAACCGCTCCGCTAGCGGCTGCTCCCACCCACCTGGAGCTTGCCGGTAAGTTCTCGGACGCTGGACAGCCCTACCCGTTCCAGGTATTCCCGCACCCCATCGATTATCTTCAGGGGGGCGGCAGGATCGATGAACATGGCGGTGCCGACGGCTATGGCAGCAGCTCCGGCAAGGATGAACTCCACCGCATCGCGCCAATCGGCGATGCCTCCCATGCCGATGATGGGCACGTTCGCCTGACGCGCCGCCTCACGGTAAACCTTACTGACGAGGTGAACAGCCATGGGCTTGATGGCCGGGCCCGACAGTCCGCCGCTATCGTTAGCCAGCATCGGCCGCCACGTCTCCACGTTAACCACCATCCCGAGGAAGGTGTTGACCATCGAAAGCACATCGGCGCCGCCCTCGATCGCCGCCTGAGCCGTCGCGGCTACGTCGGTTACGTTCGGCGACAGTTTCACGATCAAAATCGAGCTGTTGACCTCCTGGCGAACCGCGCCGACGAGGTGGCGCACTCGTACCGGGTCTGTCCCGAAGGCCAGTCCATCGGCCACGTTCGGGCACGAGACGTTCAACTCCAGCCCGGCGATCACGTCGATCGGATCAAGCCGCCGGCAAACGGTCAGATAGTCCGCCACGCTGTGACCGGCCACGTTGACGAACACCGGGATGTGCAGTTCGCGCAGGCCGTCGAGCTTCTCAGCAACGAATCGTTCCAGGCCGACGTTCGCTAGCCCTATCGCGTTGAGCAGCCCGGCGCGCGTCTCAACGATTCGCGGAGGCGGGTTGCCCTTTCTTTCTTCGGGCGTGATGCTCTTGGTCACAAATGCGCCAAGGCGTGACAAATCCAGGTAGGCCGCGTACTCCAGACCGTAGCCGCTGGTGCCGGACGCGGTCATCACAGGATTAGCCAGCTTCACGCCGGCCAGTTCAACTGACAGATCGATGGACCGGGGTGTCATAGCTTCACCCATTCAGCGACGCCTCAGCCAGCATCGGCCCATCATCCGGCTAAGTCAAGACACCGACCGGGCTGTCTTTAGGACTTGAACTGCGACCCGGGCGGCTTAGAATCGTTCTCAGCAGGTTTGCACTTGGGAGCACCTATGGCCGATCATGATCCCACCTTGGCCGTGTATCCCGGGATGTTCGACCCGGTGACGTACGGCCACCTGGACATTATCAAGAGGGGCCGGGGCCTCTTCGACAAGCTGATCATCGCGGTCGGTTGCGACCCGCAGAAGCGCGAACTCTTCAGCCAGGAAGATCGTGTCAAGATGATCGAAGAGCTGACCCCCCGGATGCCCAACGTGGAAGTACGGGCGTATGACGGCCTAACCCTCAACTTCGTAAAGTCCGTGGGCGCGGCTGCCATATTGCGTGGGATTCGCGACAGTGTGGATCTGCGCAGAGAACTTCAGCACGCCAATACCAACCTGATGGTGGGAGATGTCGAAACGATCTTCCTGATGACCACGGATCAACACGCGCTGACCAGCAGTGCCCTCATCAAGCAGATCGCTTACCTGGGTGGTTATGATCCGAAACGACTGGCCCGGCTGGTCCCGCCCAACGTGACGGAAAGGCTGCAGGAGAAGTTCGGCAACGCCGGTTCGCAGCGCACCGATTTGCCCCGGATGCCCACAAGCATGTGGGAAATGTCCGATGAGTGATCTGTTTGCCCGTGCGTCGGCTCCGGGGTAGCGCCGCTTTGGCGCGGCAGGCGATTGGGCAGCCCGCATGTGGACGCTCAGGCAAAGGCAGCGGGGACAACTCATGCAAGCGGGCGGCCGAAACGCCTGGCGTTGCTGGCGTCCTTTGCGGTCGGGGCAGCCTTGACTCAATCGCTGGCCGGATGCATGCCATCAAAGGGGCTCAAAGAGGTCAGAGACGCGCGCCCCGGCCGGGCCATCGGCGGTCGCGTGGCGCTCGTTTATTCCAAACACTATCAGATCAATCTCGCCGGCCTCGAGAAGCTACACCCCTTCGACGTCCATAAGTACGCGAGGATCTATCTGGAGTTGAACGCCTCCGGCCTCATCCGGCCGGAGGACGTGTTCGTGCCGACGCCCGCAACACGCGAGCAGTTGCTGCGGGTGCACACTCCCGCCTACTTGGACACGTTGAATGAGCCGGCGCGTGTGGCTGAATACCTTGAAGCTGAAATCGTCGGTGCGATGCCCGCAAAGCTGATCGATGCGGGGGTGCTTTCAGCGTTCCGCCACGTTGTCGGTGGAACGATTCTTGCAGCTCGGCTTGCTCTAAAGCACGGTATCGCCGTCAACGTCGGTGGCGGCTATCACCACGCCAAG
>CAYGAN010000081.1:18496-19038 GCA_964347585.1 uncultured Planctomycetales bacterium
TGCTCTTTTTCCGCCGCGCTCCGCGGCGCTGGCTTCAGCTCTGCCTTCTCGCGCTTTGCGTAGAGCTCCAAGAGGCCCATGAGCACCTGATTCGCCGGGCGCGCGTAGTCGATCTCGACGTGCATCAAGGCAACGGCACAGCGGCGTGCCTCGGCGACGATGACCAGGTCTTCTGTTTCTCGATGCACCAGGAGGGCATCTACCCGCAGCCGCGGACCCCGGGCGATCTGGACGTCGAACTCCCACCCGGAACGGACGATGCCGCGTTCATGCGTGTTCTTTCGGCGCATTTGCCGCGGGTCATCGAGCGCGCCCAGCCGGACATCATTTTCCTCCAGGCCGGCGCCGACACGTTGCGGGGCGATCCACTGGCCGAGCTGGCGATGACCGAAGACGGTATCGTCCGGCGAGACGCGTACGTGATCGATCAGGCCAGGCGCCGCGTAATCCCGGTCGTCATGACGCTCGGCGGTGGGTACAGCCCCAACGCGTGGCGGGCACATTATCTATTGATCAGTAACGTCATTGAAAAACGCGCCACC
>CAYGAN010000082.1:0-3221 GCA_964347585.1 uncultured Planctomycetales bacterium
AGCCAGTGTCACCGAAGCGATTGCCTCGCAGCGAGACAAGAAAGCGCCCAAGCTTCCGACCATCGCCGATGTCCAGAGGTTCCTGGACGCGGCAGGGGGCGGCCGCGCCGCCACGAAAGCAGTCTCCTCCCGCGTGCGAATGGTCACGCGAGAATCGAACGACTCCGTCGTGCTCGAAACGTTCGACGCCAAGGATCCCAGCGTCTGGGTCCATCGCAACTACATCAAGAAACCAACTGTCGCTGAGAAGAAGGCCCCGCCGCGTTGAGAGCCCAGGCGTCCGAGACGCAGGTCTCTTGCCCGCAACTGCAGGACGTCCTCCCCCATCGGCCACGCGTCGGCAGCGGCCGACTATGCCGGCCCGCCTCTGAGGCTGGGGTGTAGGCAGATGTTCTTTGCCGCCTCGGCGCTTGCCTTACCAGTCATCATCAATCGTAGCGCGCTCCGCTTCGACCTCTTCAAACCATGCTTCGAGTTGTCGCAGCATCCTGCTTACACGATCCGGGTACTTCTCAGCGAGATTGGTCTTCTCCAAAGGATCAACCGCGATGTTGTACAGTTCCGGACGTGGAGGATCAGGCACTTGGCGCGCCGGCTCGGGGTCCCGGATGATCCCGTTCGTGATGAAGTGTTCAGGCTCATACATGGACACCTCGAGCCAGCGGATATCCGGCACCTGCATGGCTTCACGGATCGCCGGGCGAACAAGCTTCCAATCCCCGTCGCGCACGGCCGCATTGCAGGTGACCAGCGGGGTGTAACGGTTCCACTGCCAGAAGCGCGTTGTCTGAACCTTGGCGTTCTGCCCGCGCAAGACCGGCAGCACGTTGAACCCATCGATCTTCAGCTCTTTTGGCGTATCTATTCCGAGAGCGCCCAGCAGTGTCGGGAACCAGTCGGCGAAATGGACCATCTCGTGGACTTCGCGCCCGCCGTCAAGCCCTGCCGGCCAGCGGATCAGCATAGGCACGCGAATTCCGCCCTCATAGACCAATCCCTTTGCCCCGTTGAACTGGCAGTTGAAACGGTCCTTACAATCCTGACCGTGTCCGCCGAACTGGGGACCGTTGTCACTGGTGAACAGAACGACCGTGTTCTCCTCCAGCCCGCGCTTCTTCAATTGCTCCAGAACACGTGCCACGCCGCTGTCCATTCGATGAAGCATGCCGTAGATGGTGCTCACTGCACTTGTGAATGTCCCGGTTTCGACAAAGGGGCGGATCTCCTCTTCGGGAGCCTGCAACGGGGTGTGTGGTGCGTTGTAGGTCAGATGAAGAAAGAACGGCCCCCTCCTGTGCCCCTCGATGAACCGGACCGCCTCTTCGGTGAAGACGTCTGTTAGGTACCTTCCGTCGGCGTGTTCGACATGCTCGTTGTACTCCAATCGCCAACGATAGTAGTCATGCATCCCCCCACAGAAGCAGACCGCATCGTCAAAGCCACGAGCGTTAGGATGATAACGCCTGTCAAAAGCACCAAGATGCCACTTGCCGACCAGGCCTGTTGCGTAGCCTGCCTGCTTGAGCAGATCAGCCAGAGTTGTTTCACGGAGCGCCAGTCGTTCGAGCCCGCGCCATTCGAGCGTATCGATGGAGCCGGTTCTGTGTGGATAACGTCCGGTCAGCAGTGTCGCGCGCGAAGGGTTGCAGACCGGCGACGCCGTATAGTGCTGAGTCAGGCACACACTCTGGCCAAGCAGCGCGTCGAGGGTAGGCGTGCTGGACAACCCCTTGTTAAACGCGCTGAAGTCCCCGTAGCCCATGTCGTCGGCGAGGATGAACACGATATTTGGCCGGCTGTGTTTGGCGTTCATATCTATCCCGGGACAGGCGCAGGGGAAGTCTCTCGCATCGATTGCACCCGAGTCGTCGCTGCCAGCAACTTGCCCAGCGGCGCGACCTTGCCCAATCGTGCCGGCCTTCGCCCTGAACGGTCCGTGCCCACCTGTCCCAACCCTCGTGCCAGATTCCGTGGCAGATTGCCAGGCGGACCGTCAGTTCCCGACAACATGCGGATTCCAGGCCCGCGCATCGATAGCAGCGTCGTCCGGGATCCGTTGCGGAGCTACCAGACGCTCATTGAGATTCGCCAAGCTTGATCCGGCTGAGCGGCCTTCCACCGGGATTCGCATAGGTCACGATGTTCATGAGCAGGGTCCAGCGCTTCGAGTGGAAGATCCTCTGACCAAGCTCCTGGCGTTCGACCTTGAGGCCTTCGTAATAGGCATGGCCGTGTTGGTAGAAGTGGCCATCGGCGTACAGGATCAAAGGTTTCGTAGGAAGGAGCTGGATGTAGTAGGTCCTGCCCGGCGTCAACTTGACCTCATCAGGCAAATAGGCTGCCTGGAACAGTTTTGGCGATGAGTCATAATAGCTGCGGTACTCCTGGAGCGGCGCGGGGATCTCGGGATAAACGATCCGGGGTCGTGCAGCCGACAGGCAGCTGCGAGCGACCTTTACCGGCTTGATGATTCTGCCCCATGGGCCGTCCTCTCGCACCCGGACTTCACACATGACCTGCGACGTGTTGTGGCTTGCGGCCCAGAAGGACACGCCCGCCAGACTGGCTCCGTGGGCTAGGAAGCTCTGCCCCCAATCTCGGCTGGGCCGATGCCGGGGAAGGAAGATCTCCCAATCCTCAGCGCGAATCTGATTCTCAACGTACTGGCCGTGGCTGTCGCCGAAGACCAAACAGCACAGATCGCCACCAAGGCTCCTGCCGTCGACAAAGGCCTGACCGTTGCCATAGCCGTCGCCGTTGTCAGGTCGGACGTAGGCTGCCAGCTTGTACTGAACGCCGCCGTGGCTGCGGTGGGCTTCCGCACGTATCGCGTAGGTTCGGCCGGCTTTCACGGGCATGTCGCCATGCCGCCAGCCGGCGCGAAGAACAGCGCTGTCGCCCTTTTCGGCCGCCACCCGGTCCAGCTTGCCCGACCAACCGGGATCTGGCGAAACGGCGTCTTTGAGATACCGGACCGGTCCTTCAGGCCTGTCCTCGTGCAGCATCATCTGAAACCTGTTGGCTTCGGGCTTCTTGCTCGGCTTGTGGAACAACGACAAGCCGTACAGGTGTGTTCCGCGCGGGATAAAGGTCTGAAAGAAGTTCACGCCGCTGTGAACCCAGTTCTTATCCCAACTCGCCGGGAAACCGGGGGGGACACAGGCGTATTCCACCGGGATGACGACATCAAATATCTTTTCTTCCATGTCCATGGACGCCAC
>CAYGAN010000082.1:3231-10508 GCA_964347585.1 uncultured Planctomycetales bacterium
CGATCCGGTCGAACATAAGGATCAGACATCCAGGCTTGTTCGGCTCAGGTAGCTCGAACGTACCATCGTCCTGGATGCGCGCGGAGACACTCTTGCCGTAGCCTCGGCCAAACAGATCGATCCACCCAGGATGGCCGGTGAACGGATGCATTCGCTCCCTGCCGGCAGCAATGGGCACGAGCACTCGGCCCTGCGCTGCAAGGGCAGGACCGCACATTATCCACGCTGCCACTCCGGCAGACATCATCATCCAGAGCCGACCTCGCCAGTTCGGAAGTCGCATATGGGCCCCTATCTTCTAAAGGCACCTCACGAGGAGCGACCATCCCACGGAACTGCCGCTCCGGAACATCCAGCCGGCGTGATGCCCCTATGCCCAGCTGCCAGGATCGTACCAAGTGCTGTCGTGGTGCGACAGACCCGTGTTACCGGTCCGGCATCGCCTGGAGCGCAGGCCCACTCACCTACTCAAGGACGACGCGACCGGACCCTGTCGGAGTTGGGTGTCCTAGGGTAGAGGTACGCGAACGAGTTGTCGGCGACGCTGCGCCAGCCGCAGACGAGCTCAGCCTCGCCAGCCTCCAGGACGTAACCGTTGACTTGTTTCGCCACGATGTTTGTCGCCGCTTTGCCATGGATGCGCTTGGTTGCCCAGCGTCCCGCAGCAGTTGGCCTGTTGTCGCCCGAGACCGAACGGTCTATGCTACTCTGGGCCCGGAGGATCTCCGGGCTTGCGGCCCCCGGCTTTGGAGCCCCTATCACAGGTGTACAATCCAAGAGAGTTTCGGACGAGCCGTGGATGAGAGTAGTTGGTGCCGCGTTCCTCACGCTGGTCATCCACGACAAACCAGGCGGGTGTCTCGGACGGCTTGCTCGCGGGGCGGCGGATGAATTCATGGTGCTGGGCGCCTCGTAGTTGTCTGCTGTCTCAGCCTCCCGCTGGTGCCTGTGAGCGAGGCATCCAGCGGCTGCGGGCAGCGGGATCGGCAGGTCACGAAGGAGCGTCATGCTGCAGGTAAGGCTTCCTCAGACCGCCCTGTGGGCCAACTTGGTTTGGTGGTTCGCTGTCACCGCGACACCTTGCGATGCCGACTGGCCCACGTGGCGCTTTGACGCGAATCGCAGCGCAGCCTCACCGACAGAGCTTCCGACTGAGCTGCACCTTCAGTGGCGAAAAGAGCTGCCCCCGCCTCGTCCAGCCTTTCCTGAGGACCTTCGGCTGTGCTTTGACATCTCGTACGAACCCGTCGTGATGGGCGAGACGATGTTTGTCCCGTCGATGGTCACCGACAGCGTCGTCGCGCTCGATACCAGCACCGGCTCCGAGAAATGGAAATTCTTCGCTAACGGCCCGGTGCGGTTCGCGCCGGTGGCCTGGCGGGACAGGGTCTTCTTCGTCTCGGATGATGGTTATCTCTATTGCCTGAATGCAGCGCTGGGAACATTGCTCTGGAAGTCCAGCCCGACGCTGTCCCGCGGGAAGGCTCGCAGGCTACTGGGAAATGAGCGTCTGATCTCGCGCTGGCCGGCGCGCGGCGGCCCGGTAGTGGCCAACGGAACAGTGTATTTCGCAGCCGGCATCTGGCCCTTCGAAGGCGTTTATGTCTGCGCCGTTGATGCCGAGACGGGTGAATTCGTTTGGGTGAACACGGACAGCGGGTTCATCGAGAACGGGCTCATCGATCACGGAACGCGAAGACATGGTGGCCTATCTCCGCAAGGATATCCTGCCGTCATGGGCGGGAAGTTGATCGTTCCCAGCGGAAGAGCACTCCCCGGCTTCTTCGACCTGAAGTCCGGCCAGATGGATTCCTACACCACAGGGTGGGGCGGCCGAATCGCCCTGGCCAAAGGCTGTTGGTACGTCGCGGGCATTGGTGAGTACTTCTTCCAGAGCGGCGACATGTACGGTCTAGCCGCCCGCGCCGATCCTGCCGGTCCGGAAGACGACGCTGAAAGGCTGTTGACCTTAGAGGAATTCGCCCAGCGCGCGGATACCCCGCTGGAAAGCGTCCGGCAATGGGCAGATAAGGGCTTGCTTGTTACGGTCGAGCGGGATGGCAAGCTCTTAGTCAATCCACAGAAGCGTCGTACAACGACGTACGTGTCCTGGTGGACCGATCCGCCTCGTAAGGGCGAACAGCATACCTTGCAGACTCACCCTCGCCTCCAGATTGATCCCGCCAATGGCGGTGAGCTCGGCGTCTTCCGCGAGCCGGTACTTACCAGGCACGCGATGTATTATTCACAGCCTGTCAACAACGAGCGCGGAAGGGGGCATCACTGGCCGGCGGACCTCGGCTACCAGGAAATCGTGGCCTACGACATCACGAATCCCAGGCGTGGGTTGACGTGCCAAGGCGCATGGGGATCGCCCCGGCGCCTTGTCGTATGGAAGACTGTCACCTTCGATCAGCTATGGTCTCTGCGCTCTGAACTCAAGGTCCACATCAAGGCAGGGGGGCGCCTATACGTCGGCGGCCCCGGTGTTGTCGCGGCGGTGGACATACCCGAGCCCGGCGGCGAGCCGAGAATCTCCTGGAGGTCTGAGATTGAGGGCACGCCTTCCAGCATGTTGGCTGCCGATCGTAGGCTGTTTGTGGTAACCAAGGATGGCTGCATTTACTGCTTCGGTGGCAGGAAGGTGCAAGCGAAGACCTACCCGATGAGCAGGCCGCCCATCACGTTCACCGAGGATGAATGGAGAACACGAGCCGGCGAGATCCTAAAGCAAACCGGAGCCACGGGAGGGTACTGCCTAGCCCTGGGCGTAGGAACGGGCCGACTGGTGGAAGAGCTGGCGCGTGGATCCGGGATGCACATTATTGTGCTTGACTCGGACGTTAGAAGGGTGGATTCGGCTCGACGGAAGCTCGATGCGATCGGGCTCTACGGCACACACGTCCATATCTTGCCGCACGACCTGGCATCGGCGCGGCTCCCGCCCTATGTGGCCAGCCTGGTGGTTTCGGAGGATCTCAAAGGATGTGGGCTCGAACAAGGCCAAGTGTTCGTCGAGAAGCTTTTCGATTCACTGCGTCCTTACGGCGGAGCGGCGTGTCTTTCGGCCTCGCAGCGCCAGCACGCGAGTTTCGCCGAGTGGGTCAAACAAGCGAAGCTCCCCGGGGCCAAGCTAGAGAGAGCGGGTGATTTCACGCTGCTCACGCGCCCGGAGGCTCTACCGGGCTCGGCAGACTGGAGACACGAAAGTGGCAGCGCAGGCAACACGTTCGCATCCAAGGATCAACGGGTCAAGCCGCCCTTGGCCGTGCTTTGGTTCGGCGGATCGGTCGATAGCGTTTTCCCCTCGTGGGATTACACCCACTGCCGCGGTCCTTTCCCAATCATTGCCTGCGGCCGAATGTTCATTCTGGTCGGAAACAAACTGCACGCCGCGGACATCTACACGGGGCGGAGCCTCTGGCAGGTGACGCTACCTGAATCCCCAAAGACGAAGGCTCGCAGCAGGCACCACATGATCACACAGAGAGGAGCCGCCGATAATCTCGCTGCCGCCGCGGATAGCCTCTATGTGGTCTGCGACGACACGTGCGTTCGACTGGATCCCGCGACCGGTTCGAAGCTTGGCGAGATCAAGATCCCTGCGGAGTTCAGCGAGGAGGGGCGAGCGACCTGGCGGGAAGTCCGAGTGTGGAGAGACTACTTGATCGGCACGACGGGCAAGCACCTCGGATGCCTGGATCGTCATAGCGGCGTGGAACTATGGGGATTCCAGTCCCAGCAGGACCGCTTCAGTTTCGCCGTCGGAGCCGGCAAAGTCTTCTGTGTAGATTACTGGTTGCCGAGTCACAGACGCAGAGGGGTAACGAAAACGGAGCATAGCACGGTTTTCGGGCTCGATGCGCGCAGCGGCGAGGTGGTCTGGCAAATAGCCGCGAGAACACCTATGGACGCCGCGGACGAGAAGATTAGGAAGAGATTTCCGCCCCTCAAGCCGCAGCTTGCATACTGCGACGTGAATGACATCCTGCTGTTAACCCAGAACAGGAGCACGGTAGCTGCCTACAGGGGCGCCAATGGCGACGTGTTGTGGGCCAAGGATATCCCCTGTCGGAATCCCCCTAGCCACTATTCGGGTCCCGAGCCACCCATCTTGCTTCCCAATGTGCTGATCACTCACGCCGGGCAAATGTACGATCCCCGAACAGGTTTCCAGCGGCCGAAGCGGCTGTGGATGGGAATGAACACCAGATACGATTCCGGGGGCACCCGAGGCTGCGGCCGCGCCTTGGCAAACGAGCATGTCGTCACGCTTCGGGACGGCCATGCGTCTTACTTCGACCTAGCGACTTCCCGTCAGGCGTTTTTCCGAGGCGTTCGCTCGGGTTGCACGAACAGCCTGATCCCAGCGGGCGGCATACTCAACGCACCCAACTTCGCCCACGGCTGCGCCTGCAATTGGCCGATCTTTGTATCTTTTGCTCTCGTACACGTGCCAGAGGCTGAGGAACGGCGCTGAGCCTGCTCCGAAGAGGCCGGCGAGATGTGAGGCGTTCTGCTGTCAGCCTCAGTTCCTTCGATAGCGCGTCGCGGAACAGGACAGCTCGAGGACGGTGTGAATCGGTCCGCTTCGCCCGCGGGCATGTCCGCACGTGCCAGTAGCCGGTATGATGGAGCAGTACCGGCCAGTGGCGGCGTGACGTGTGCGCCAAGTCGGCAATACTGACCGAAAGGAGGTCCCCGTGCTGATTGAGAAGACCAGGGCGCTCGGATGTCGATTCACAGCCGCCTTACTTGCGGTGCTTTTCGTATCGACAGCGGCCGACGCGAGTGACGCATCACCAAAGCGTCCTAACCTTGTGTTTGTTTTCAGCGACCAGCACTCCTGGGACATGCTGGGCTGTTACGGCAACAAGGATGTCGTCACGCCTAACTTCGATCGCCTGGCGGAGCAGGGGGTGCGCTTCAACCATTGCATCTCCAATTCGCCCGTGTGCACCCCGTACCGGGGCATCCTGATGACCGGACAGCATCCATTGCGTTGCGGCGCCATCACGAATGACCTGCAGGTTTTGCCCGGAAACGGAAACTACTTCGCGCAAGTCCTGCGCGACGCGGGTTATCGCACCGGTTACTACGGCAAGTGGCACCTGTACGGTGGCGATCGGCGACGGCCGATACCGCCGGGGCCCTACCGCTACGGTTTCGACCACGAGTTCCTGACCAACAACTGCACACTCCTGTTCGACAAGAAGCGCGCTTATTACTGGGACGAGAACGGAGAGAAGCAGCTTTACGGGGACTGGGAGCCTTACGCCCAGACGCGACAGGCCATGGAGTTCATCAATCGTCATGCCGGCAAGCCGTTCGCGCTCTTCCTGTCCTGGCATCCGCCGCACAACTGGGGGAGCCTGACCGGCTACGCGGCACCTGAGGACTGCCTGAAGCTCTACGACGCGGCAAAGCTGCATCTGCGTCTCACCGTCAAGGATACGCCCCAAGTCCGGCAGATGTACCGAGGGCACATGGCCATGATCACCAGCCTGGACCGTGCGTTCGGTTGGCTGATGAAGAAGCTCGAAAACAGGGGCTTGAAGGACAACACAATCGTTGTGTTCACCGCCGATCATGGCGATATGTTGTTGTCCTACGATTGGCCGCGCCACAAAGGCCGTCCGGAGCACCTGTCCTGCCGTGTCCCACTGCTGATTCGTTTCCCCGGCCGGTTGGACCGGCGCGTAAGCGAACTGATCATTGGCACGTTCGACCTGATGCCGACGCTTCTGGGTATGATGGACTTGCCCGTGCCGAAGACCTGCGAGGGGCGTAACCTGTCAGGGGCAATCGCTGAGTGTAAGGACGACGTTGTCGAATCCCAGCCTCTTTTCCTCCTGCCGGCGGATTGGCGCGGGGTTTATACCCGGCGCTATACTTATTCGTATTCCCTGCACGATTCGACGAGTGCCAGCAAGGCAGTGCCCGAAAGCGTTCGCCACAACCGTCTGTTCGATCGTCAGGAGGATCCTTGGGAGACGCGGAACCTGTACGACTTACCTGAGTATGCCACCGTGCGTCAACGGTTGCATCAACAAACGCTGGAATGGATGAAGCGGTTCGGGGACACGGGCTTTATCTGTCGTCCATTGCTTCAGAAGGCTCTTCGCGCAGAGGATTGGCCAGCCTTCTCTGCACCGCCGCCGGAACGTCCGCGGGGTTGGGAAGGACGACTCAAAGGCCGCCCGATCGATTTCTTCAGGTAAGGATTTCTGATTGGCGGAAGCGCCCCGCTATCGTTGCGCCACAAACCAGCGCTTCTATGCCTTGTCGTTCCGATAGAACTTCCCCGACACCATTCACGGTGACGACTTCGTTGCCCGGGCTGTCCGGATCAAGGCATCCTGTGCCCGTTCCGCAGTATGGTTCAACGCCGTAGAGAGGACGCAAGCTGAGATCCTCGCTGAGGGGTGCGACGAGCTTCCTGGCAGGTTACTGCTACCACAAAACGCCGCGGAACATGCTGGTGTACGATGGCTTGCCACACGCGAACGATTCGTTAAGCTGCGGACAGCCAAGGCGGTACGAGCCGCTGCTCAAGGACCGACGATCAGGCGGTGGCTTGGGAGTGTCTCCGGTCGCGCGAGGGAATGCCTATGGCTGAGCCCACAGGTGGTGCCCGATCTGTCGCTCGCACCTTGACTCGGCTGGTCGGCATTGCCTTGGTCGTGGCTACTTGCTGGGGTGATGGTCGCGTGGCATGGGCTGCAGACAAGAGCCGCCCGAACGTCCTGTTTCTTTTCACGGACGACCAGCGTGCGGATACTATTGGGGCACTCGGCAACCCTCTCATCAAGACACCTTCGCTGGACTCTCTCGCCCACGAGGGCTTTGTATTCCGTAATGCTTACTGCTTCGGCAGCAACTCTGCCGCCGTGTGCCTGCCAAGCCGGAACATGCTGCTGAGTGGTCGTTCCTACTTCCGCTGGCGCGGAAGGTATGCCCCTGCCGACTTGCCCAACATGCCCGTCACCTTCAAGGAAGCGGGCTACGCCACCTACCACCACGGCAAGAAGGGGAACACGGCGCTGCTCATTCAGGAGAAGTTTGACGTCAACCGGTATGTGAACGACAACCTGGACCGCCAAGAGGGCGAGCCGGGACGGGCCATTGTGGACGAAGCCATCAAGTTTCTGAGGGAAATGCGCAATGGCAAGCCCTTCTTCATGTACCTAGCGTTCTCCAATCCACATGACCCGAGGGTGGCCGCACCGAAGTATCTCGATCTCTATAAGCCCGGCAAGATCCCGTTACCGAAGAAC
>CAYGAN010000082.1:10518-18731 GCA_964347585.1 uncultured Planctomycetales bacterium
GCCACAGCATCCATTCGACAACGGGGAGCAGGTGATTCGTGATGAGCTGCTGGCGCCATGGCCACGCCGTCCCGATGAGATTCAGCGGCACCTCCGTGATTACTATGCTGTCATTACCGGTCTCGACTACCACATTGGGCGGCTGCTACTGGCACTCAGGCAATGTCGCCTCTACGATAATACCATCATCGTTTTCTCCTCGGACAACGGACTCGCCATTGGCAGCCACGGTTTGATGGGCAAGCAAAGCCTCTACGAACATAGTGCGAAGGTGCCGCTCGTCATAGCGGGCCCGGGTATTCCGCGAGGCGGCAGCGATGCGCTCGTGTATTTGATGGACATCTTTCCGACCGTCTGCGAGATGATCAGCGCTCCGATTCCTACCGGTCTGGACGGGAGAAGCCTAAAGCCGGTGATTGACGGAAAGACCGCAGGTGTTCGGGAAACGCTTTTCCTCTCCTATCGCGACGTTCAGCGGGCGATTCGTGACCACCGGTGGAAGCTGATTCGCTATCCATCCATTAACAAGACTCAGCTTTTCGACCTCGAATATGACACGGACGAGATGCACGACCTCGCCGACGATCCCGCCAAGTCGCGACGGATAGAACGAATGATGGCGCAACTGCAAGAGTGGCAGAAGCGACTCGGCGACAAGGCACCTCTCACGTCGCGGAGTCCGCAAGACCGCGTTTTCACACCGCCATCCGGCAAGGCACTGGATGCTCTGCTCAAACGCTGGAAGATGAAGTAGGCGGGATGCCCGCAGACCCGGACCGGTCTGCAGAAGCAGCAAGCGGCCTTTCAGCTAACCGCCCTCTTTCCCTGGTACCGCCTGCTGGGTTGGCCCGAGACGGTGAACGCATCCGTCTGGCGGTAGGCGGAGCCCCCCGAAGTCCGTCACAACTTCGAGACTATTGTGAGCCAGCAAATCTTAAGGGATAAGCAGATAATGAGTTACAGAGAAGAACTTGGGAAGCTCGAGGCCCCACAACATTCCTGTCGGTCTTCGTGACGTAGTAGGCCTCGAAATTGTCCTTGTGCTCACCCTTTTCCATGGTGTTACGTCAAGAGCGATGGACCGTTGGTCCCTGCCGTCGTCATTGTGCCCTGCCACCACCTGGAACACAGGGCTTCCCGCGTTCCGCCTACCCGAAACAAGTGCTCCCGCAAAGCCAGCGTCTCTCTTGTGCGACGTGGGAAAGCGCTGTTGCTATCGGTAATCTTTGCCGTTGAGGCTCGCGACCACCGATGCCAGCCACCTCTCCAGATCGGCTCGCATGGATTTGACGCGGGCCTGTTGCCGAGCGGACAGGTCGGTGCTCTCGTCCGCGTCGTCAGCCAAGTTGTAGAGTTCTATCTTGACGGCACCTTCTTTTCCTTCGATGCGGTGGAGCTTCCACGGCCAGTCCAGCCAGGCCGCGTGGCCGGGAAACGTGTCTTCGGGATACTGCTTGGTGATCTTGCCTGCGTCGAGCCGCAAGCGGCTCCCATCGCTGATCTCGTTACCTCTTCGCTGCGCCTCCAGAAGCTCGGACATCCATTCCTTAGTCGGTGTGCGGATACCCTTGATCGGGTAATGCCAGAAGCCCATCGGCTTCGAACGGGCTTTCGCCTTGCCATCGATCAATGGAACCAGGCTCACACCATCGAGAGGCGGGCGAACCTTGGGTCGGCCGCCTGTGATCTCCAGCAGCGTAGGGTAGATGTCAGTCGTGCTGGCAGGCACTTCACTAATGCGCGGTCTGGGGATGCGGGCGGGCCACTCGATGATGGCCGGGACACGGATGCCGCCTTCGTAGACCGAACCCTTATGCCCGCGTCCCCCTGTAGCGCCCAAGCCCGGCAGGCCGCCGTTGTCGCTGCAATACCACAGAATCGTATCCTCGTGAATGCCAAGCCGGCGCAGTTCCTTCCGAAGCTTGCCGATAGCACGATCCATGCCCGTGATCTCGCCGTAGAAGCGCTGCTGGTTCTCGTTCTGATCAGAGTACAGCGCGCGGTCTTGTTCGATCGCGTTGTGTGGGTTGTGCGGTGAGCCAAACCAGACAACGGCGAGGAACGGCTGTCGGGTTCTGGCGTGTTTCCGGATGAATTCAATTGCGGCATCTACAGTAACCATGGAGCTTTCGCCCCTGGTCTGGACGGCGACGCCTTGCCGGCTGAGGATGGGGTCGTTGTCAAAGAAATTTGGAGCTGAGAGCCATTCATCAAAACCGCTGGCGCCTGGGCTGACAGGGCTGCCCTTCTGGACCGACCCGAGATGCCACTTGCCGAAATGTCCGGTGACGTACCCGGCCGCCTTGAGAGCTTCCGCGACGGTTACCTCCTGCGGACGCAACGTGTATCCCCACTTAAAGCACCCGAAACGGTTCGGATGACGGCCCGTCATGACGCTGCCCCGCGTCGGCGAGCAGACTGGAGCAGCGGCGTAGAAGCGGTCAAACCTGAGTCCCGCTGCGGCCATCGCGTCGAGGTTTGGCGTTTTCAGCACGGGGTGACCGGCATAGCCCACGTCGCCCCAGCCTTGGTCGTCGGCCATGCAGAGGATAATACTGGGTCTGGCGGCCACTTCCTTGGCCTGTGTCAACCTGTTGGCCGAGATGGTAAGACACACAGCAGTCACGACGACGGCGAGAATGCTATGATCGTTCATCATGGAACCTGCGATCGACCTCAAGCCGTTCTCGATTCCTTCGAACCATCCGGGGATTCGGCTTCCTTCAGCGATGGCACCCGGGACCACATGTTCCCGCTCACCCCGACTGCGGGTAGCGCCTCGAAACGCTGTCCGTGGTCACTCGCGTTGACGCTACGTGGGGCAGGATGCAAGATACCAGCCCTTCGGGGGCGCCGCCACAGTCTTGAGGCATCGTTGCGACGGGGGTGCAGGTGGGTGTACCCGCCTTTTGCGATCCCGACTTAGATGCCTCGGAAAGCTTGGATCAGTTCTCTTACGTCGTGGTGCTCCACTGGTTTGACACGAATGACACGCCTGGGAAAAGGAGCATCTTGCGACTCCATCCTAGCGATACGACTATCCCTGCTCCAGCGGGTAGACCCTGACGTAAGCGTATTCACAGGAGTGCGTGTGGGCCATCTGCCGCAGGCCGATCCAGCCCGAATGCTCGTGCACCGGTCCGTAGGTTTTGCCGTCGTCATCGAAAGCCAGGGCAACCACATCATCTACGATCAGCCGGATCTTCCCGCCGCGCTTGTAAACGCGAACCGTCTGGAAGGTGTTATTGTGCGAGTCCTCGAGCAAGTCGCTCCCGATGGCGGCCAGCTGAAATCCTTTGTTCTTCCGCAGGTTGGCGGTACCTCTGCCACCGGACCAGTACGAGATGTGATAGTTGTTCAAATCGCCGTGGATGTACTGTTTGAACACGCCGGTCCTTGGCTTGATAGGAGGCTCAAAGATATTCTCGCCGTTCAGACCTCGGGCGTTGAAGAACACGATATTGAGCCCGCTCTTGCGGTTCTGCGGTCGAACACTGAATTCGAGAAGGAAGTCGGCGGGCACCTCACGCGTCAACCAGCAGACAAGGTGGTTGGCCTTGGCTTCGGACTTCAAGGATTCTTTGCCGTTTTCGAGCACCAGGCAGCCGTTGGCAACGCTCATGCGCTGACCACCTTCAAGCCTCCAGTCGCTCAAAACAGATGCATCATCGAAATCGGTATCATAGACGGGGTGTTCCCAATCGACATCGTTAGGGAAGAAATGTTCCGCGTCGAATCGCAGACCTTCGGTGGTATAGCCGCTATGATCAGCCGCCTCGCAAAGGTGCATTGCCTGCGCTTCGCTGAGCGGCTGGCGCCAGAAGGTAACGGCACTGACGGTCAGGCCGGTGCTTCCGATCTTGAGGTCCACGTCCCGGTCGGCCGGCCGCAGCTGCGCGTCGAAATCGAACCGTCGTCGGCCTCCTTGGGCGATGCCGTCAAGATAGAAGACATTGCGCTCGGGGTCCTTTGTGTCCCAGCTCCAGGCACCGTGGTACCATCGGCGCGCCTTGAGGTGCGTCAAGGCAGCCCCAAACCAGTAGAACGGCGATTTGTCACCGCCCGAGTCGCCGGTCATGGCAGATCCGCTATGCAGAAGAACCCATGTCTCCGAACGCCGCGGGTCGATGAAGACCTCGAACGCCTCGCCATCGATCAAATGCAGCTTCTTGCCGTGGTCACAAATCGCGTGTGCCGGTCTGAACCATAGCGAAACGGTTCCGCGTTTCCCGAGCAATGACTTGGACACGTTGACGATATAAGGCCCAGCTGCCGCCAGGCTTCCGTCGGGGCACCGCAGCGGCCCTGTCGAGTCGGGCGACAGTACGGTTCGGGCGGGCAGGCTGGGCGGGCGGTAGTGAGTTCGTCTGCCCCATTCATGCGAACGGGCAGGATCATAACCGGGATTCGGCGTGGGCATCTGAGCGTTGACCGATCTGAGCCAACGGTCAAGCTTTCCACTCAACTCAGCCGCCTTGTCCGGCATTCGTTGGGCCAGGTTGGAACGCTCGCCGATGTCTTTGCTGAGGTTATACAACTCGAGTGTTCCGTCTTCATATCGCTTGATCAGCTTATAGTCGCCCTGTCGCACCGCGCCGGCAGGCGTGTTGTGGTGATAGTGCGGATAGTGCCAGTAGAGCGCGTCGCGTTTCAGTGTGCCCTTCTGCGTTAGCTCCGGCACGAGGCTTTCACCGTCGATCGGGTTGTCGGCGGGTAGTTTGATGCCCGTGGCGTCAAGAATAGTCGGGAAGAAGTCAATGCTGCTGACCGGGACGTCGCTCGTGCTGCCGGGAGTCACCTTCCCAGGCCAACGAACAATCAGCGGCGTCCGGATGCCGCCTTCGTATTGCGTTCCCTTTTCGCTGCGCAGAGGATCGTTGGATGTGACCACCGGACCCGTGCCGCGGAACATCTTGATCAGGCCGCCGTTGTCGGACGCAAAGATGACCAGCGTATTGTCGGCCAATCCTGATTCGTCCAGCCTTCGCGTGATCGCACCGACCGACTCATCAGCGCTCTGCACCATCGCGGCATACACCGGGTGGTTGACACCCGCGTGGGGCGGCCTTTTCCGGCTATACCTGGCGAGGAGGTCCTGCTTCGCTTGCAGAGGGATGTGCACCGCGAAGTGGGCCAGGTAGAGGAAGAAGGGCCGGCCTTGGTTGTCTTTGATGAATTTGACGGCCTGCTCGGTCAGGACGTCGGCCAGGTAGTCGCCTTTCTCACAACGTATCTTCGGCGTCGTTCGGAAGTCAGGGTAGATGTGGGAGCCCTGCGAGACGATGGAGACGTCAAAGCCCTGCTTGTCCGGGTAGAAGTTCCTGTCGCCGAGATGCCACTTGCCAATGGCGGCCGACACATAACCGGCGGGCTTGAGCGATTCAGCAATGGTGATTTCTTCCAACGGCAGCTGCAAGTTCACGTGCGGCACTTTCAGTTTTGCCCAAGGTCGCGGGTGTCCGGGAATGAAATCGGTCAGATGCAGACGAGCTGGATATTTGCCGGTCATGATGCTCGCGCGCGTTGGCGAGCACACACAACACGCAGAGTACGCGTTGGTAAACCGCATGCCCTCACGGGCCAGCCGATCAATATTCGGCGTTTCATTGAAGCTGTTGCCGTAACAGCCCAGGTCGGCCCAGCCCAAATCGTCAATAAGGATCAGCACGATGTTGGGTTTCTCAGCGGCGGGCTCGCCGTGGACGGCTCCTGCGAGCAGCAACGATGTCAACATTGCGACGATAACTGTGGAAATGCGTCGGATCATGGGATTATGTCGCCACGTATCGGCTGATCGCTGAGGTCAGGCAGCGTGATGGGCGCGCACTGCACTCTGGCCGCCACCTCGGGGCCATTCCAATCGGTCCGAGCCGACAGAACGCAGATCGTCAGCGGCTGTGTTGGATCCTGCTGGGAGCGTCCGCCACGCATTGGAGCGGCAGGAAGCGGGGGCACGAAAGCGTGGGAGAGAGGAACCGGGTACGGAAGTTGGTAGAGATTCGTCATCTCGACTCCCCGATGGCCCCCGCTAGTGTGCGGGAACGCCTTCGACCCACACAGGGGAGGACCAGGCGACGCCGCCATCGGTCTGCAGGACACGGACGTAGTAGAGCGTTGATCCCTCTTGCGCAGCGTCAACGAACTCGCCCTCGAACCCCACGTGCTGGTTGCCGGCACCCACAAACCGCTGTACGGTCTCCGTGTCGCGGACCAGTTCCACGCGGTCCAGGAAGCCGTCAAGGCGCGTTCGAAAGCGAACATGCAGCTGCTGACCAGAGCGAACTCGAAGCTCGCCGCCCATTAAGACGCCATTGACCCGAAAGTCCAGAGCGATTCTCGGACCGTTCGTTGCATATGTTCGACGGGCAAAGAACGACTCCCACAGTGCCTCCCGGGTCAATCCCTTGGCGTAGGCCGCCACCAGGCCACTGTGCGTTGAGAAGAAGCGTTCTCTTGCCGCCGGATGGCTGTCCCCGAGCGCGCCGCGATGGTCGTCGCTGCCCCCAATGAACCCAAAGCGGAGGCCCCGGCGGATTGCCTCGAACGCCACGTGCTCGAAGTTGCGGTGGCAGGAATGGATCTCGAACAGTGGCATCACGTTGGCGTCATAGAAATCAAAGTTACAGCGCCGGCCGCCACAATGCGGCACAACCATCGCATCCACGCCCGCAAGCTCGCACATCACATCCCGCAGCGTTTGGGCTTGCTTGACCGCTCCTTCGGCGGGGTCCCACGCTGAATACCCGCCGACGGGATTGCAGTACAACAAGGGGCCTTCGTCCCCCAGGAAATAGATGTTGTTGTCGCCTCCGCGTTCGTAAGGTCCCGACCATTCGTAGCCGAGGAACGTCACGAACCGCCCCGGCTCGTTCGCGCGGCTTGTGGCGTCTTGAATCTGTTGCCAGTCGTCTGGGGTGAGCTGGAAATCGTGGCTTGAAACGGACGCGAAATCCAGGCCGGCCGCGTCGCGCGCGTACCCGTAGAGCTCCTCGGGGCTATTGGTGCCGTCACAGAGGGCGGACTGGCTGTGGATCTCTCCCCAGTACAGCCGATGGCCCTCTACCAGGCTGGGACCAACGGAATTGGAGCGGCCGAAGAGCCGCCCGTCGTCACTCGCCGCCGTTATGACGTGCCAGCCGCCATCGTCCGGCAGCTCGACTGTGGCAAGGGTAGGCCGACTGCCGCGCAACGGCACGCGAGCCAGTATTGACGAATCGTCCAGCAGGAGAGTTACGCTCCCTTCGGCCACCCCTGCCACGTTCCCGTAGGCGTCTTCCGGCTTGACGCAGACGATTCGCATCCCATGGTCGGTAGCGTTGGGGACGGTGACTACGACCCGTGCGGCCTCCGCCCCGGTCACTTCAAGCCCCGGCGACTCGCGAACCGGAATCACCTGCCAATCGCCCGAACCGGCGGGATCCACTCCCAAACGAAATCGAAAGCACGTCTCTGCGAAGCTCTGGCACCGGTACCCCGGGCCCTTTTCGTTAACGCCGCCTAGACAGATCGTGATCCTTTCGCCAGCCGGTACTCGGCCAGCCGCAAGTCGCAGATCGATCCCGCGATTCCACGGATGACGTTGCCAATCGTTCGGTGCGAGCAGCTGCCATTCGGTGCGCTCGGGCCCCAGGATCTCAATGTAGTTCTCAGCGTCCGAGTTGTCCGTTTGCGCGTCCCCGAAGTCGGACACGTGGCGGACGGCCACAACAATCCTGCCGCCCGGCCGGACGTTCACTCCAGGTCTGACGTGTAGCTTCGCCCAGAATCGCTGATTCGCCCTCAGTTGCCGCGGGCCTTCGTATGTCAGTATTGACTTCATTACTGGCACAACTCCAAACAGCAGGTGCGATGGCAGCCTTCGCTCGCCGGCATATCTGGAAGATACCGAGTTCGTCGGGGATGAATCGGCCCCGGGACGCCGCCCTTGTCGAACGGCTGTCCCGCTTGCCCCTGTCTGGTGGCATCCTCTGGGGGCTGCCGATTCAGGGCCCGGTCGTACGCGAACGGCGCTACCTTGGCCTCCGTTACGTCGATCGCGTGAATCCATCGAGCCATCTCGGTCGCATGATAGCGCCGTGGTTGGCCCTTACCTACGTACACTTCGCCAAAAAGCCCGGTGGGCGCTTCGCAGGCTCGGGAAGGGCCGCCGTCGTGGTCGTCGTAGTGTCGGATACTCGGGCATCAGGTACTGCCTCTTACCCGGCAAATGCGGG
>CAYGAN010000083.1:0-5663 GCA_964347585.1 uncultured Planctomycetales bacterium
ATGGCCCGGCTGGGGGGCGACTTTGCCTTGATGCTCATGCTGCGCCTGCCTGCCGGGCTGACCAGCCAACAGCTCGGCGAGACGCTCACCAGCGTGCGGGATGAGTTCGGGCTGTGGCTCCATCTGGCGGATGTTCCTCCGGAGGAGGCGGCTGAGCCAAAGCAGGACCACCCCAGACACGTCATCCATGTCTATGGCGCCGATCGCAAAGGCATCGTTCATCGCATCACGCGGCACCTTGCCGAGAACAGTATCAACATCACCAACCTCCACACAGAGGTGATCCATCACGACACACCCCTCTACGTAATGATGATCGAGTTGGAGGTCCCGCGATTCGTTGATGCCGGCGCCGTCCAGGAGGAACTGGAGAAGATCGGCAAACAAATCGGCGTGGACGTGACCATGCGCCCGAAGGAGGACGCGCGCTTCTAGCAGCGCTTACGGGATCGGCGCCCGCGTGCGGCGTGGGCACCTCGAACGATCGGCTTACCGGCAGATCACCAGGCGGTGCATGATATCGGGCCCCACTCGTCGGACTTCGACGGGTTCGTGCATTCTTACGTCGATGATCCCTTCTTTGCCGCGGAGCTCCAGCGGCCCGGGAGCGCGGGGATCGCCAATCAGCTTCGGAGCAATGAAGGCGATGATCTCATCGGCCAAGCCCTGCTTGAAGAACGATCCGAGAACCCTGCCCCCACCCTCGACCAGCACGTTGGTCATCTCACGACGACCGAGTTCGTCCAGCAGGTCTGCCAACCCGACGCGTTCTCCTCGCCTGCCACAGCTCAGCACCTCGCACCCCGCTCGTTCCAAAGCGGCGAGTTTGCGAGGCCGTTTATGTCGGGCCGCGGTGGTCGTCGCGACGATGACGGGTATCTGGCCAGCCGTTTGGACAAGCCGCGAAGCCAACGGGAGGCGAAGTCGGCCGTCCAGCACAACTCTCGCAGCGACGCGAAGCGGCGTAACGTGCCGGCAAGTTAACACTGGATCGTCGGCCAGTACCGTTTCGATACCGACGACGATCGCATCCACTCGACCGCGCAGGCGGTGACCCTCCCGCCGGGCTGCGAGAGACGATATCCACTTGGAATCGCCGCGGTGTGTGGCGATCCTGCCGTCCAGGCTCTGGGCCCATTTGAGGATTACCCACGGGCGTCCGTTGCGTCGAAGCTTGAGGTAGGGGCGGTTCAACGCCCGGGCCTTGGCCCGGCACGTGCCGACGTGCACTTTGATGCCGGCGCGGCGCAGCTGCCGCAGGCCCCGGCCCGCGACCTGCGGGAACGGATCGCGCATGGCCACTACGACGCGTGACACACCGGCGGCAATGAGGGCCTCCGTACAAGCGGGCGTCTTGCCGTGGTGGCAGCACGGTTCGAGTGTGACGTAGACGCTGGAGCGATGCGGCGAGCGCCGGCACCGGCGCAGGGCGTCGATCTCAGCGTGTGGACCGCCGAACCGGCGGTGGTGCCCGTACGCAATGAGCCCGCGGCGATCGACGATTACGCAGCCGACCATAGGATTCGGTTCGACCTGCCCGCGCCCACGTGCAGCGAGTTGTAGCGCGCGGCGCATCCATCGCTGATCTTCGCTGGCGTTGGTTGACGACACGGTTGGGTTCCAAGCTGGCTCGAGTCGCTCGGGAAGTGCACGCCGCCGAGAATCTGGGCACCTACGGCATCGCGGGATCGTCCCGACTGGCGGCTCTTCGCGCGGCGCGGCGCTCAATCCAGAAGTTCGTCAACAGCCCGCAGACCCCGAACACCAGTAGCATATCGGCCACGTTGAATATCCAAGGCCACAGTTCGAGCCTGCCAAGCTTCGGCTCGAGCTTGACGAAGTCTCGCACGATCGGCGCGGGCTGAAGGTAGAAGCCCTGTTCCTTGCGGACGCGACGCGCAGGTCCCTCGCCGTCCGGATACGGCCCGACGGACCATGTGTCCTCATCTTCGCCGACGAGCTTTCCGGTAATGTACACCTTGTCGCCGAAGGCCGCTTCCCACCAGCGGTCCGGAGCCGGGGGACACCAAACCGCGTCGGCGAGGTGAAAAGAGCGGTCGTAGAGATTGCCGAGGGCGCCGGCGAGGATCAGGCCCAAGCTCATGTGTAGGATCCGGCGGTCGCGTGTGCTGTGGGCGAACAGGTAGAGAACGAACAACAGCGCCAGGACTGATGCGCCTATGAAGACTGGCGCTAGGCCCTGACCCATCCCGAATAGGGCGCCTGGGTTCACTGACCGACGCAACGACAGCAGGTGAGGGATAATCGTCGTCGGCTCTTCGGGATGCAGATGTTTGAAGGCCCAATTCTTGCTCCACAAGTCGATGGCCAGACCGACCGCGGCGAGGGGCCACAACCTAAGATGACACCGCAGAGCGCGCACCGGTGAGGCGCCACCCGCCTGTGGCATTGCCTGAACAGCTGAAGTGGAAGCTGGCTTACAGGGCATTGGGGCGGGGCGGCTAGGGGGCCAGTCCTTGCTCTCGCAGGCGGGCATGCTCGATGCAGTACTTGGCCCATGGTGTGGCGCGGAGCCTGGCCTTAGTGATGGCCTTGTTCGTAGCTAGGCAGATGCCGTACGTGCCTTTGCCAATCCGCGCCAGGGCCTCTTCGATCTCACGCAGCAGCGTCTGCTCGTTCTCGATTAATCCCAGCGTGAATTCCTGCTCCCAGTTGTCAGTTCCAAGGTCGGCTGGGTGTACCGGCATATTGGATAAATCGCCGGATGCCTCCTGCCGGTTCTTGCGAAGGGCCTCGTCCTGCAGATGGGCAACATTGCCCATCAGTTCAGCTCGCTTTTGAAGGAGCAACTGTCTGAAGTTCTCCAACTCTTGCTTTGTGAGGCGTGAGCGCCCCAGGCGCTTAATTGGCTTAGCGGTGGGTCGCTTTGGAGCGCTCGGAGCTTTCCGCTGCCGCTTGGCCGCGGATCGCACCGGCGAGGCCTTAGAAGCGGGTTTGCTGGGCCGTCTTCCCACGCTGTTTGTCCTCCCCCCGACCTACCGGGGCCTGATAACCCTAAACCTTTACTGCTAAAAGAGCAATCTACGCGGATAGTCTAGCAAGTATAGAACTGAGCCCCATGGGTGTCAAGCCGATTCCTGCCAATCCGCTGACGCGATGACGCGGCATGCGGTTTTCCAGCCGCTTCCGACTGCGCCCCCGACCTGCCGCACGGGCATCGGGGGTATCGGTCGCGTCGCTCGACGAGGCGGCCTCTGCCCCGGGGCCAGGCTGGAAGTGGACCTCTATGAGTCTCTGGCCGTCAATGATCCCGCGGAGCCGGAATGTGAGCTGGCCGTCAGCGTCGCGCCAGGCTGGCGCCACGATTCTCCCGTCCGAGTAGATCCATGCTTGCTTTTCGGCCGTGCCGAGCACCTTGAACACCGGTGAAAACCGAAGCAAGTTGCCTGGGCCGAACGTTGCGCGCAGCCTGTCACCATCAGGCGACAACACGTAGCAGCCCTCGGACTCGTTGAAGCCGTCGTTGTTGAGATCCCCGTCGTCCGTCCGCACAAGCTTGCCGACGGCCACACGCACCTCCGCCGGGTTGCAGTAGTCCATCGCCAGCAGCTTAGCGGTTTCAGCCGAGTCGAGATCCGGGGGCCAGACTGTAATCATCATGGCCCATCGCTGGATAGCGCGGTCGGTCGGGCCGCCGCGGAAGAGCGAACAGAGGCTCGGATTGTCCTGGGCGAGCAGGGACTCTACGTTCGGAGCCTGAACCCGTTGGTGTGGGACAAAAAGGGCGTCGGCTTGGTGGGCTCTGCGTCGGCAGTATAGCACGTATGCAGCGTCGGGGCAGCTGCGTGTCGGCTGGGTTGCCATGCCCGGGCGACAGAGACGATCGAAGCCCGCCCTACCATCGCAGCATACGGCGAATCCCACTTCAGGGGCCTGCCACTGACCGTGCTGAGTCGGGCAGTCGAGCCGGACGAAAACTCTGCCATCGGCATAGACGGTGTAAGCCCACCGCACCGTCGGGACAGGCGGCCCCCCCGTCAGTGCATCGTCGCGCCTAGCGCTCTCTCGCACGCCTGCCGCTGCTGCGTCGGCGAACTTCCATTCACCGACGACAATGACACGCAGCGGGTTGGCTTCTTTCACTGCTTGACGCATCGTCACGTGCCGGCCGAGAGGCGACCACTGCGTCCAGTGCAAGGTAATGCTCTCACCTGCGACATTGGGAAGAACTACCGGGAACGGCCCGAGCATCTCGGGTCCGACGAGATCAAATAGCTTGTGTGGATCGGCCTGAAGGCCGAACCATTTGATGATCTGGCCGCGAGCGAACACCAGTTCGAACCGCCCCGCAGCTCCCACCCGCAGACGCCGCCCCACCGACTGCGCGTAGAGACTTCCGGGTGGGCCTTTAGGGGAGGCCAGCAGGTCGCGCCGGTTGTCCACGAGGATTAGGTCATCGAAGTACAGATCGACCGGTTGGGCCAGCTGGGGGCAGCGCCATCGCAGTTGCCGCACGTTGCGAAGATCGACTTGGTCACCGACCTCGCCCAGATCCAAGCGGAGCAGGTTCCAGCCCTGGCGGAGAGTGATCTCGTCTCGGCGGAATGGTCCCGCGCGGTCGGATCCCCCGCGGACCTCGAAGGTCACGACCGGGACCAGGCGCGGACTGTGGATGTTGCTCAACAACAGGGAGTATTTCGTCCAGTCTCGCGGAAAGGTGGGCTTAGCTGCCTGATCGGTGTTGGAGGCCACTAGTTGATCGGCCGGCCCGTTGAGGTGGACTCTTAAGGCCGCGGAGCCAGTCTGCTTTCTGGCGAGGGCCGAGCTTAACGCGCACCATGCGCGCCCGGCCGAAGGTTCAGTCCGAAAGAACTCGGGCCGGTCGGCTTGCTCGAAGTCGGCAATGATCGTGTATCGGCCGGATGACAAGTCCGAATACGCTGCTTTGAAGCGCTCCTCACTCGGAGCTTGAAACGCCTGCGGGCGGAACACGTCCTCGCAGCCAGCCAACGCAGCAGCTTGGGCGATCAGACACACGAGCGCTGGCTTGGACAAACATTCTGTGACTGGGGGGGCGCTGGCGCGCCTCCGAAGAGGTGTGCTATCCGTCCTTGCAGGCTCTGAGCTTGGCGAGACGAACCGCCGTGCGAGACTCTGAACGCCAGGAGCTAGCACTGGCCCCTGCGCCGCTTTGCACTTCGCCCGGAACATAGCTGGTAGGCTTGACCTCTTCTTGATCACGCCGGTGGTCAGCGTACATGTTATCCTTGCCCGAGCGGCGACACCAGCAATCGCTGGCGGCCCGGCGTCGTGCGCAGGCAGGGCGGTCGGCCCGGCTCGTTGCGAGGCGGGCCGCTTGCTTACGACTTGAGCAGGCCTCCACTGAGGGCATTGGGCGCGCTGATCGGGGGCGCGGTACTCGGTGAAGCGACGAACTTGCGCGGAAATGTCTCACGAACCGCTCTGGGAGCCGCAGCCTCGCCGGCGGTCCAGCCCTCAAGGCTGCATGGAGCTGTTCTACCCACCGGATCGCTCATTGAAGGAGTAGTTACGTTTGGTGTGCTGGTCGGGCCTCTTGGGCTCGACGTGGCCGTCCCAGTACAAGTAGTTCGCCCTGCCCATGTGCCTGGTGAAAGCCTGCCAGTTTTCTGTTGTGTGATCGGACGAGTCAATGTCGCTGGAATGCAGGCTCAAGTAGTGAG
>CAYGAN010000083.1:5673-18357 GCA_964347585.1 uncultured Planctomycetales bacterium
GGTAGATCCTGCGGGCATCCGCCCTCGACTATGGCGCCGCCGTACACCCGCGGAACCGATTCGGCGATGCCGTCCGGTTCGGCCGCGTCGTGCACCGTCACGACTGTGTCGGTGGGATTGTCGATGAGATTCAGAGCGATCGCGTTCTCATATCTTGCATAGCTTTCACGGTAGCCGGGGCGGAGCGGATGGTAGAAGTATGTTCCCTGGATCGCATAGCTCCACCAGCGTCGGCCGCAAGGAGCGTCGGCCAGCGGGCATTCGGGCGGCCTGTTGACTAGACCATCGCTTGGGCACTGCCACACCGAGGGGTTGCCGAGCCCGAGACGGATCATCTGCATCTGGAAGTCCTCGCTGCCACTGAAGGCGTGCCCAGCCGCCTCCTGGGCGCTGCGGTTGAGCAGGTTAACGCCCGAGTCGCGCACGAGTTCGAACGGTTCGGCTTCCCCGTCGGTGATGGTAGGATCGGTATCCAAGTTCATCGTGTCTGGGTACGGGGGCAGGCGGCCATTGCGATCATTGACAACATGAGCCTTAAGTGCGTTGCCGGTCTGTCGCAGATGAGCGCCGCACGCGGTGGTCTTGCTCTGTTGGTGAGCAGCGTTCACGCTCGGCAGAAGGATCGCCAACAGCAGCACGGTAATAGCGGTCACGACCAGCAGTTCAAGAAGCGTAAAAGCTCCGTGGCGCGTGCCCCTGCGATTGGTCCGCATTGGCCTGCTCCTAACGGAAAGGTGGTTTGTACCAGTAATTACGCCCGTCAACCGTCGGGTTGCCCACGTTCGGGTAGTAAGGATTGCCGGTGGGGATCACCTGAACAGCAAGTCTTGCGACATGGCCATCAACGAAGCCCAGGTTGATCCCCCCGTTGTGCCGTCGCATTGCATCAACGTAGTTGCGCTTATGATTGTTGGGTGGATTGAACGGGAAGCCCCCCGGCAGCGGGAAGGGCAAGTCGTTGATCAAGTGGCCTTGAAGCATGCCGGTGCCGGCACATGTCTCCTGCCAGGCCACCCGTTCGCTCGGACGGGCCAACTCGTCAGCGGTGATAGCAGCTCGTGCGCCCAGTGCGCCGAGAAGAGCGGGGTCCTCCAAACTTCGCGGCGGTGGCGCCCCGACGTCCTCCCGATGCAGTTCGAAGTTGAAGCCAATCTGCGGCTCGATGCTGTAGCCCCCATTACAGAGGACCCAGCGGCTCAGGCCGTAGGAATAACGGGATTCGAAGAACTCGGCGCCATGCTCCTTTGGATCGTGCCAGGCTCTGGCATGATCGTCGGCGGGACAGACGAACAAATCCCAGTTCCTGACCAGGGGGTACAGCAGGACCGGCGCCTCGATACCGTAGGACTTGTATTGTTCGGGGTCGGCATTGGCGTAATCCGGCCGGAGTTTCAAGGGCATGTTGCTGTGGTCGATGGAGTACTGGTGCAGGGCGTGGAGCAGATCGCGGAGTTGCGAGCCACACTGCGCGCCTTTGGCCTGGTCAACGGCCTGCTTCAATGAAGGCATCAGTATTGCGAGCAGCAGGGCTAGCATGGCGCTTACGACTAGGAGCTCGATCAGCGTAAACGCCACCTGCTGGCGCGGCTTGGGATTGGCAAACCCCATGCTTCTAGCGCTCGGTGAGATGCTGGGCGCTACCGGCCCTCTTTCGGCCGACCGGGCTCGTGCCCCAGCCCGTACGCGACTCCCCGCTCAGAAACCCGCGCCAGCCGGATCATACCGCCGTTAGGACGGGCTGTCACGGCTCGGCGATGTCAAAACTTTGGGGCGCAACCGGTAGCGCGGCCAGAACGACTGTGGTCTCCCGGAGGCCGTCGTACGTGTCGTTCTAGCCACGCTGGGCCGGTCACAACTCCACAGAATGTGTCATCCCTCGCCTTTGTGGAGTGAGGCCCGGTTGCCGCCTGACTGAGGGCTCTCGGAGCGTCGTCACGTCAGTCTGGGCGGCTGGCCGAGCGGGGATAGGCCGTCCAGACGGCAAACCCCCGGGTTTGGCAGGAATGGCCGCGGGGTCGCTGCTGGGATGGTCGGGACGCAGCGCCTGGGACGCTGACGCTGCCCCACGAAGATCGAGCTAATATACTAAGGCCGTTGCGCCGGGGGGCGATCCGCATTCTCGGAGAAGGTGACGGGGTCGACCGGGGTCTCGAACACCACGCCGACTTCGTGTAAGGCTCCATCAATGTGCCGGCAGTGAGCTACCCGCGCGCGGATCGCGTGGGCCAAGCCGTCCGTAGTCTTCAATCCGACCGTGCAGCACGTGCCAGGCAAAAGGACGCCGCGATGCAGAAAGCCGAGCCCGCAAGCACTCAGGCTACGTGTCCATACCACGAAGCTCAACCGTTTATGGTGCTGGTCGATCGAGATCGCGGCAGGGCGACGGTGCTTGTACCGCTCATGCTGTCGACCGGATTCCTTCTGGCAAGATGCACCCTCGAGATCAAGCTTGTCCAGAATGCGATTGACTTCCGCCAGACTGATGTCCGCCAGTCCGATGCGGACGGTTTCGGCTTGCTGATCTGCCGCGATTGATCTGGTCAACGCGCGTTTGACCTCCAGACGTCCGCCGGCGAAGCTCTCAGCGTGCGGTTCGCGAGCATCTCACGGCCAGCGTGTCTATCAGCGCCGCCCAAAGCGCGATCGTGTAGCCGTTTGCGGAGCGACGCGGCCTTTGGCTTGCCCACGAACGTCAGTCCAGCGACAGAACGAGCCGCCCGTAACGGGGCAGAGCAAAACGGGCGGTTGCAGTTGTACTTTAGTATCGGTCTTCGCCAACCGGCTGATTAGTTCGGGGCCGGCGCGGCGGCAAATATTGGACTGACGGGGTGGGTTCGTCGGCCCCAAGGTTCGCGCCGCCGGCGACCCTTGCCCCGCTGGCGGTGCAGCTTGTCCGGGCTATTGGCCCGCGGTCATTGCCTCTTTTTTCTCGCTGCATTCGGCGGGGCGGGTTCTTACTGGCATGCCACTTGAGCCCGGCGACCGTGGCGTGCATTGTGCGCGTCTCGAGTTCGTTCGTGATCGTGGCACCCTGTCGGCGCGCGGGGTGTTCTCGTGCGAGCAAGGTAAGCTAGCAGCTGACGTCAGTACTAGTGACCCCGGGGGACTTGTTGACTCCATGTGACGAGTTCAGCGGGCGAGCGAGCCGCGCCGGTCCATATGAGGCGGCTCAGCTGCTGGTGGCCAAACCGGAAGAGCCAAACTAGTGAAGGCCGCCTTCAGTGTTCTGCGAATCGTTGATCTGTCCGTTGGGTTTCGATGCGTCTTGCCGGTCGGATCGGAGGACCGGCTGCAACTCCGCAATGGGCACCTCCATTTCCACCGCGCCCACCGAGACTACTGCCAGCTGTTTGTGCAACCGCATGCGGACTACGATCCCGTCTCGGTCGAACCGGCGTATGTGCACGTGGTCTCCAGGCCGCAGCATGGCGATCTTGCTGACCCACGTTTCGAATTGCTCCTGTCTGGCCCTCAATTCGGCGGCGCGCTGCTCGTAGGTGCTCCGCTCTCGTTCGGCAGTGATCTTGGCTCGTTCAGCTGCGTCCCGAACCTGCTCGGCGCGGCGGCGGCTTTCGATGGTCCCGGCGATTGCCCGCTGCAGGGCGTGCTCTCGATCCGAAATATACCTCTCGGCAGTTCGAACCAACTTACCGGACATGCCCAGCCGCCTGGCAATCGCGATCGCGTTGCTGTTTCCGGGCTCCCCGATCCGCAGCTTGTATAACGGGCGGAGCGAGGTGACGTCGAACTCCACAGCCCCGTTGTCGGCGCGCTTGCGAGAAAAGCCGACGCTCTTGAGCGCGCCGATGTGCGTGGTGATGATCGTGGGGGCTCCGATTCTCAGAAGCTCGTCCATGAGGGCCCGGCCGATCGCTGCGCCCTCGTGGGGGTCGGTGCCGGCGCCGAGTTCGTCGATGAGTATCAGAGTTGACCTTTTTGCGCGGCCGAGCATCCTGAGAATCTGAGACATATGCGAGCTGAAAGTGCTTAAGGACTGCTGGAGGCTCTGCTCGTCGCCGACGTCGATCATCACATCATCGAAAACCGGAAGGGCTGATCCCTCCTCAGCCGGCACGGCCAGACCCGCTTGCGTCATCAGGGCGAGCAGGCCGACGGTCTTCAGTGCCACCGTCTTTCCGCCGGTATTTGGACCCGTGACCACGAGCATGTCGAAATCGTCGCCGAGCCGCACGTCGATGGGAATGACTTCCCGAGGCTCACGCCCGGCCTCGATGTCTTCTTGGCGCATCTTCAGCAGCAATGGATGGCGCGCGCCGCGGAGGCGTATGATGCCATCGTCGTTGATCTCCGGGCAATTCATGGAGTAGCTCTCGGCGAGTCGGATCTTGGCGCCGATGAGATCCAGGACCGCAAGAGCGTCCAGAGTTTTGAGGATCTGGTCCGCGTTGAGGTGGATGAGCTGCGTTAGGTACCAGAGGATCCGGCCGATCTCCTCATGTTCCTGTTGTCGCAGGGTAATGATGGTATTGTTCAATTCGACCGCCTCTGTCGGCTCGACGAAAAGAGTTGCTCCCGAATCGGAGCTGCGGTGGATGATGCCGGGTAAGCGTCCTCGGTGCTCGGCCTTGAGCGGTAGCACCATACGGTCATTATGGAAGGTAGCCCGGGGGTACTGCAGCATACGAAGCGTATGCGGGGACTTGAGCAGCCGATCAATGACCGTCTCGATGTGCTCGCGAGCCATCCGGATGGTGCTGCGGATCTTTTGCAGGCGAGCACTGGCTTCGTCGCGCACTTTGGCTCTAGGATCGATGGCTTCGTCGATCTGGCGAGCTATGGGATCAAGGTCGCCGATGCGCTCAAGAAAGGCGCCCAGCTCGTCGCATCCCTCAGGCAGAGAATCGAGCCAAGCCCGCAAGCAGGGCGTGGCGGCCAAGGTCTCGCGTATCCGGGCGAGTTGTTCCGGCTCGAGCTTTGCGGGGGGGACGGCCTTGCGGACAAGCTGGCGGATGTCCTGGACCCCGGCGAAGGGGGGCGCTCCAATGGCGCTGGCCGCTCTCTGCATCTGCCTGAACTGATCCAGCCAGCGCTTGACGGTCGTTTTGCCACGCACAGGCTGAATGTGCTCGGCCAGCCTCTTGCCCAGCTCGCACTGGGCGTACGAAGCAAGCAACTCGCGGACCTGCGTAAATTCAAGTTTTTCCAGAGAGCGCTGGTCCATAGCGCCGATTCTATTCTTCGCCGGGGGGCTGCGACAATTGGTTCGTACGCGTTCAGCCCTATCGGAATCGCGCTTCCAAGCAGGGGCAAGTGACTATAATAACCTGCCCGATAATGGCGGGCCAACGTCGGCCTAGGGATGGGCTCCTGGGAGCCTCGATGCCACGGATGCTGTTGCGTCAGTCAATGGTGTCGAAGCCTGTGCCGCTCGTTCTACTGACGGCTGCGGCCTTTTGTCGTGCCGACGAAGGCCAACAATCGGTGGCGGACCTCGCGGCGATCCAGCGGGCCTTACAAGCCGTCGCCCAGAAGGCCACCTTGGGGGTGGTCGCCATCCGCTCGGCCAGGCCGATAACCACGATCTGGCGGGGCGATCCGTTCAGTGAGACACATAATCGAGCTTTCCGCCACTATCTGGATCGGCTGGTGATATCCGCTGGCACCGGCACGATCATCCGAGAGGACGGTCTTATCCTTACCAATGAGCATGTAATTGAGCGGGCCGAGGAAATCATCGTCGTACTGAGCGACGGAAGCGAGCATGTTGCCGCCGTACTGGGCAGTGATCCACGCAGCGACCTAGCTGTGATAAAGATAGACGCTGCCGGCTTGCAGCCACTGGAGCTAGGAGATCTGGACGAGGTAAAGCCTGGCCAGTGGGCGATTGCAATCGGCAATCCGTTCGGAATGGCCTGCGACGGGCATCCCTCAGTGACGGTGGGAGTGGTCAGCGCAGTAGGACGGAGTTTGAGCAGGCAGCTTGACTCCACCGAGACGCGCTATTACGGCAATCTGGTCCAGACATCCGCCCAGATGAACCCCGGGAATAGCGGCGGACCGTTACTGAACATTCGGGGGCAGGTGATCGGAGTCGCCACGGCTATTTCGACGCGGAGCGGCGGGGGTGAGTCCCTGGGCTTTGCCGTGCCGATCAGTGCCCGCACCAAGCGGATCATCGGCAAGCTGACAGCGGGCCAACGGGTCGAGTACGGGTACCTGGGTGTCACGGCGCGCCGGCCGAGACAGACGGAGCGCGAGGCTGCTGGTGCGCCGGACAGCGGCGGGGTCTATGTTGCGGCTGTTGACGAAGGCGGGCCCGCTGCTGTGGTAGGTCTTCGTGCCGGCGATATTCTCGTCGCAATCGATGCAGTTCGGCTCCGCGACCCGGATCATCTCATCCGACTGGTCGGCGACCGTGCTGTCGGCGAAGTCATCGAGCTGAGCTACTATCGCGCTAAGAACTGCCTTACGAGTCGTGCTGAGGTCGGACCTCGTAGGATCGGGCGACTGGCGCCGTCCGATCGGGTCGTCACGTACGCCGGCCTGACGGTGGGGGAACTGCCCCGTGACCGACGCCGACAGCATGTCCCGAAAGACGAAGGCGGCGACCTGGTGATCCTCGAGGTCGATCCACACAGCTCGGCCGCTGAAGCCGGGCTGAGAACTGGGCAGATCATTGCCCGCGTGGGTCAGCGGCACGTTGGCACCTTGGAGGACCTTCGGCGATTGATCCGCGGCGCGAAGGGCGGCCTCGTGATCGAAACAGCGGCAGGAAGGAAGGCCCTGCTCGAGCAAGAATAGCCCTTGCGACACGAAGCCGGAAGGGCTGCAATCCTCTTTAGCGGGCGGCGCGAGGCTTGCCTTTGGCGCCGCCCAATGTGTTTAATATGGCGCCATGGGCGTAATCAGCTCAGCGGAAATTCGCCGTCAGTTCATCGACTTTTTCAAACAGCGCGATCACGCGTTTGTTCCCTCCTCGCCCGTCGTACCGATCGATGATCCGACGTTGATGTTCGCGAACGCGGGGATGAATCAGTTCAAGGACATCTTCCTGGGCAGGAAAAGTTTTCCGTGGAAGCGTGCGACCAACAGCCAGAAGTGCATTCGCGTCTCCGGCAAACACAATGACCTTGAGGAGGTCGGCAAGGACACGTACCACCACACGTTCTTCGAGATGCTGGGCAACTGGTCGTTCGGGGACTACTTCAAAGCCGAGGCGATCGAGTGGGCTTGGGATCTGCTTACGGACGGGTGGGGTATCGAGCCGGATCGGCTGTGGGCAACGGTCTTCGGCGGAGATGAGTCGGTCGGGCTGCCGCCTGATGAAGAGGCCGAGCGCCTCTGGCCGCAGCATTCCAGCATGCCGTCGGAGCGGGTGTTGCGATTTGGCTTGGATGCGAACTTCTGGGAAATGGCCGAGACCGGGCCCTGCGGGCCAAACAGCGAAATATTCCTCGATCTGGGCCCGGACCGGGGGTGTCGCCGACCCGACTGCGGCCCGAACTGTCCGGCCTGCGAAGAGGCACATGACGACCGTTTCATCGAGCTGTGGAACCTGGTCTTCATTCAGTTCAACCGTGATCAGGCCGGGCGACTCACGGAGCTGCCGGCCAGGCACGTCGATACGGGGATGGGTTTTGAGCGGCTCGTGGCGGCCCTGCAGGACAAACGCAGCGACTATGACACGGACGTGTTCCTGCCGCTGATAAGCCGAATCGGCCAGATCACGGGCAAGCGGTACTCCGGCCAGCTGGGCAACGACGTTGACAACGCCTTTCGCGTAATCGCGGATCACGTTCGTATGCTGACCATTGCCATAACCGACGGCGTACTTCCCAGCAATGACGGGCGAGGCTACGTGCTGCGGCGGATTCTGCGGCGGGCTGCGCGGTTCGGTCGCCAGCAGCTCGGGAAGAGCGGACCGTTTATTCATCAACTCGTGCCGACGGTTGTCGAGGCCATGGGCGAAGCGTTCCCCGAGCTTCAACGCGATCCCCAGCGCGTGATCGACGTGATTTGTGAGGAGGAGCAAAGCTTCAGCCGCACGCTTGAGAAGGGACTGCAACTGTTCGTCCAAGCTGCCGAGCGGGCCTCGAAGCAGACCGGCCAGATCAGCGGGGAGGACGCATTCAAACTGTATGACACCTTCGGATTCCCCTACGACCTGACCATGCAAATGGGAGCGGAACGCGAGCTGACGGTTGACGGCCGAGGGTTCGAGGTCCTCTTGGAAGAGGCCAAGCAACGGGCCCGGCGCTCCGCCAAGAAGCATGCCACGCTTGCCTTTGACGGATGCCTGCCCGCGACCGACGACTCGCCGAAGTATCTTTCTCGCTCGTGCGAAGGACGGCTGCTTGGTTGGGTCAAAGCTAACACGCTTAAGCGCGAGGGACAACTGTCCTCCGCCGACGCCGAGGTCGGCGTTGTTACCGATCGAACGAGCTTCTATGCCGAGCAAGGCGGTCAGGTCAGCGATGTCGGCTCAATTACCACCGCCACCGGGACGTTTCAGGTGGACAGCACGGAAAAGCTCGGCGACGGGATCGTCCACGTCGGTCACATCGTTGATGGCCACATTGAAATTGGACAATCCGCGTGTATGGATGTCGATCCCCAGCGCGACGAGACTCGACGTAATCACACGGCCACCCATCTAATGCATTGGGCATTGCGCGAGGTGTTGGGTGAGCACGTTCGACAGCAGGGATCGCTCGTCGAGCCGGAACGGTTGCGCTTCGACTTCGATCATCCGCGGCCGGTCACCCCTGAGCAGATCGAGCAGGTTGAGCAAATCGTCAACGAGCTGATCCGCGCTGACATGCCTGTTGAAGCCCACGTCTTGTCCACGGAGGAGGCGCTGCGATTGCCGGGCGTGCGGGCGTTCTTCGGCGAGAAGTACGGCGATGAAGTCCGCGTGGTGGAAGTGGGCGACGGTTTCTCGCGCGAGTTCTGCGGCGGGACGCACCTGAGCCGCACGGGGCAGGCCGGCTTCTTCACCGTTCTTACCGAGGAGGGTATCGCCAAGGGGGTCCGCCGGATCACTGCTGCGACGGGTCAAGCGGCCATGGATCACCTCCAGCGGCTCAAACGGACGACTCGTCAGGCTGCTGAAGCCCTACGGGTGGCCCCGGAGGAGTTGCCGCGGCGCGTGACTGCTTTGCAGGAAGAGATCCGCCAACTTCGCAAGCGATTGCAGAAAGCTGCGGCTGCCGATCTGGGCACCGTGCGGCGCGAGCTGCTTGATTCAGCCGAGCGCGTGAGCGGCCATGCTGTGGTGATCGCCGAGGTGCCTGAGGCACCGACTGAGCAGATCCGCGAGTCGATTGACTGGCTGCGCAGCGAGGCGGGCTCCGCCGCTGTGATGCTGGCGACCCGGGGGGAGGGAAAGGCGCTGCTGATTGCCGGGATCACGGATGATCTCGTGCAACAGGGGATCAGCGCATCGGATTGGGTCGCGGCCGTTGCGCCCGTCATCGATGGTCGAGGCGGCGGCAGGCCACAGTTCGCCCAAGCGGGCGGCAGGCTGCCCGACGGGACATCCGACGCGTTGGACGAAGCGCGCCGCTGGATCAACAAGAGACTGTGATCATCCATCTTGCTGCATGCCAAGCTGGCAGGCTGGGTACTGCGGGTCGGCGCAAGGGAGATTTGGCTTGACGGAAAAGCATGAACTCACTAGCGTGTGATGGCTGTGTTAGTGGGCTTGTTTCACTGGCCCAGACAAAGTGGGTTTGCGTTGCAAGCCCCTTGTAGCAGTCAGTTCGAGTCGATAGTCTAATCCACCAGGATGTAGTTCATGGTTCCGACGCAGAAGAAATCCAAGTGCCGGAAACGCACGCGGCGTTCTCATCACTCGCTACGCGTCGTGAACTTGGCAGCGTGCCCAAAATGCGGCACCGCCAAGCTTCCGCACGCCTCGTGCGAGACCTGCGGTTACGCCAGCCCGAAGGTGGCCCTGCCTGCCAAGAGCGAGGAATCGTAGAACCATGCGCATAGCCGTTGACGCCATGGGCGGAGATTACGCCCCGCAGGAAATCGTGCGTGGGGCGGTCGAATCTCTCGACCTGCTCAACGGCGGCCAGCTCCTGCTTATCGGCGACGAACAGCGCATCAGAGCCGAGCTGTCAAAGCTGGACGGCTGGCGGGACAGCGTCACTATCGAGCCGACCAGCCAAGTTATCGGGATGGACGAAGTCCCCGTAGAGGCCGTTCGTCAGAAGCGTGACTCGTCAATCAGCCGAATGGCTGCTCTGGCGGCTGACAGGCAAGTTGATGCAGTCATTAGCGCGGGCAACACCGGTGCGTGTGCAGCCGCGTGTCAGCTGAAAATCAAGCCGCTTGCCGGCGTAGTGCGACCGGGAATCGCGGTGGTCATTCCCTCGTTTCAGGGGCCGACCGTTATCTGCGATGTTGGCGCGAACATCGCCGCCAAGCCGCGACATCTTTATCAATACGCCGTGATGTCGAGCATCTACGCGCGGAAGGTCTTGGGAGTCGTGAGTCCGCGAGTCGGTCTGCTTTCGATCGGCGAGGAGGATGCGAAAGGTACCCGCCTGGTCAAGCAGGCCAGAGAGTTGCTTCGGTGTGACCGTCGCATCAACCTCGTCGGAAACATCGAGGGACGGGATCTGCTGCATGGGCCGTGCGACGTTGTCATCTGTGATGGGTTTGTGGGTAACATCGTTTTGAAGCTCACGGAGGGACTTGCCGAGGGACTGTTTGGCGATATTGTTCGCCAGATCACTGAGGAAGGCCCCGACCTGGCCAGCCGATTCGAGCCTGTTGTTCGGAAGGTTTGGGCTCGGCATGATTATAGCGAATACGGTGGCGCGCCGCTTTTGGGGGTGGATGGGGTCTGCATCATCTGTCATGGTCGTAGCGACCATCGGGCAATTCGAAACGCGGTCAGGGTTGCTTCAGAATTTGTAGCACACGAGCTGAACGCCGAGATCGTCGAACATCTTTCGCAAAAGGCTGGGGTCACTCAATGAGAGAGCCGCTGCGGATGGCCATTCGCGGCACGGGTAGCGCAGTTCCGGCGCGGATCATGGCCAACGCTGAGTTCGAGGCCTTTCTCGATACGTCGGACGAGTGGATTCGTGCGCGGACCGGTATTCGCGAGCGGCGGGTCGTGCAAGACGGCGAAAGCACTGCTTCTCTGGCGATTGATGCTTCCAGGCAGGCCATTGAGGATGCGGGCATCACTCCGGGCGAGCTCGACCTGATCCTCTGTGCCACGATTACCCCCGAGGTGCCTTTTCCCGCCACAGCCTGTTTCGTCCAAGAGCGGCTCGGTTTGACCGACATACCGGCATTTGATCTGTCTGCCGCGTGCAGTGGGTTCGTTTATGCGCTGGTTATCGCAGCACATTTTATCCATCACAAGACGTACCGCAACATCTTGCTGATCGGCGCGGAGAATATGACGCGGTTCGCTGACTTCCAGGACCGGGGCACCTGCATACTATTTGGTGATGCGGCGGGAGCAGCCGTGGTCACGGACACGGACGACCCCGCGCAACGTCTGCTGTTCAGTTCGCTGGGCGCCGACGGCAGCGGGGCGGATATGATCTGGGTACCGGCGGGCGGCGCGCGACGCCCTGCCTCGGTCGACACGGTCAATCAGCGGCTGCACTACATGAAGATGAAGGGCAGAGATGTCTATCGCTTTGCCGTGAGCAAAATGCAAGAGGTGATCGAGCAGGCGATGCAGGCCGCGAAGGTCACTCCTGATGACCTAGCCATGGTCATTCCGCATCAATCAAACGCGCGCATCATCGAGTCCGCGCGGGAGAAGCTCGGGTTGAGTGCGGAGAAGGTGTGCGTCAATATTGATCGTTACGGAAACACCTCCGCAGCCTCAATCCCTCTCGCGCTTGACGAGCTTCGCCATGCCGGGCGCGTCAATCGCGGGGACTTGGTTCTGATGGTAGCGTTCGGTGCGGGCCTGACGTGGGCCTCGGCGCTGGTTCGCCTCTAGCCCCGGACGAGCGGGCGGTGCGGGGATGACCTGGGGGAGAATCGGGATCTCAGATGGCGGCGGCGTTGTTGTTTCCCGGCCAGGGCGCTCAGAGGGTCGGCATGGGCAGCGATGTTTGCGAGGCGCATCCTGCTGCTCGGGAGGCGTTCAATCGGGCCGGCGCTCTGCTGGGCGTTGACCTGGCCGAAATCTGTTTTCGCGGCCCGCCTGAGCGACTCAACGCCACAGACGTCAGCCAGGTCGCCATCTTCACCATGTCCGTGGCTGTGTTGCGTGCGGCGGCTTCCGTCGGGCTGCTGGATGGTACGCACCAGGTCGCAGCCACCGCGGGCCTGAGCCTCGGCGAGTACACAGCGCTCCATGTGGCCGGCGCCCTGAGCTTCGAGGATGCTCTTTGGCTTGTTCGGGAGCGCGGTAAGTACATGCAGGAGGCGTGTGATGCCAACCCCAGCACGATGGTTGCCGTCAGCGGCATCGAGGAGTCGGCTGCCTGGCGGCTGTGCGAGCAGGCGGCCCAAGGACAGGTGCTGTGTCCTGCCAATTTCAACTGTCCTGGCCAGATCGTGTTGGCCGGCCACGTTGAAGCTTGCCAGCGCGCGAGCGAACTTGCGGCCGAATACGGCGCTGCCGGGGCGGTCCTACTGCGAGTGGCTGGAGCGTTTCACTCTCCTCTGATGGCCCCTGCGCGGGAGAAGCTCGCCGAGGCCTTGCACCAGGTGAAGTTCTCTGAGCCGAAGATACCG
>CAYGAN010000084.1:0-9093 GCA_964347585.1 uncultured Planctomycetales bacterium
ATCGCCTGCAGCGGGAGCGATCTGCGCATCCAGTCGGTCTCGTTCGCGCCAGCCTTCTCGCGGGCGCTGGTACCCGGCACGGCGACACCAGCCGAACGCTTCCGGGCCGTCCGGGCGCAGGATGTGACCACGTTGGATCGCAATCTGGGCAGGGGCGAAGCCTAGAATGATCGCGGCAAAGCAGCTTTGCGCGAAGCCGCCGCGCCACGGCCTTTGGCGTCGCGACCGGCAGCATTTCGGCTGCCAGTTCATTTGGCAGTTCCGCTTCTCGAGCGGCTGGTGGACCTTGAAGCCGATGAGTCATTGTGGTCCAGGAACGAGGAGAAGCACATGGCGGAGAAACCTGTCGAGGAACAGCGATCGGCGCTCTCCGGCCCCCGCGACTCGTATTGCGGGCTCTACTGTGGCGCGTGCAGCGTGTTCATGGCGGCCGAAGAGGGCAAGTCCTCCAAGGTGGCAAAGGAATGGGGCACGTCAGTCGAGGACGCCACCTGTCACGGGTGCAAGAGCCAGACAATCGCCAAGCATTGTCGCAGGTGCCCCATCCGGCGATGCGCCGAGGAGAGGCACATGGAATCGTGCGGGCTTTGCCCCCAGTATCCATGCCCGCAGATCGAGGCGTTCCAGCTTGACGGCTGGCCGCACCACCTCGTTACGCGGGATTCCCTGGAGGCGATCCGCCGTGAGGGAACGCGCAAGTGGCTGGAAGAACAGGATTCCCAGTGGCGATGCCCGTCTTGTGAACGCCGATTCGAGTTCTACCAGGCGAAGTGTCCGCAGTGCAGCCAAGTACTGACTGATACTCGAGTCATGGCACGCCAGGTATTGATGCGCGAGAACCTGCCCGACAACCTCAAGGACGTATGACCGGAATGAACAACAACCTTCTCATGCCGCTCCAGAAGGAGTTGGTAGTTGGCAGGGCGGGTCCTTGACCCACCTGCTGGATTTCGGGCGTTGCGACTGGTGGCGAGCGTGAGCACTAGGCCGGTGGCCTCGAATGTGTTGTGCGCTTCACGAGTTGGGACTCGTGGCGATCGATCACCCGTCAAGCCGGCACGGACGAATTGCCGGGGGCGCGTCCCCAGGGCCTACAGCGCGCTGGAGGTCGCTCCTTTACGACGGCGATTAGAACGGCAGGATAACGACCTACGTCAAGCAGCAACGAGGCATGTAGCCGGATCATCCGCAGATCAACGAGTTGGTCGGGTCGGGCAAGGTTGCTGCAGCCGCCGGCCCGAACGTTGGCGTTGGGGACATGGGCCTTCATTATGAGTGATCGCGATGTTCCTCAGATCGCGCCGAACGGGCTCGACGCGGTCGAGCACGTGCTCGGACGCCCTCTCGATCGCAGCCGTCCCGCTGCCTCACGATCGTCACTCTGTGCGTATCACAACCAACACAGCGCAGCCGATTCAGCGCCGCAGCGCGAAGGCGTAAACGTGTGTGTCGAGCGGCTTGAAGTGCTCCTTCAAGTGACCGTCAACCAACCTGATCTGGCGCTTCTCGAAGACCTCGGTGGCTGGACCGCCAGCGCCTTCGGAACGAAGGTCCACGTCAAGATCGGCATCATGTTCCGTCGGGTTGGTCGCGATGAGGTAGAGCTCATCTTTATGGCGCTTGGCCGCGAAGTGTACCTCGCCCCCGCCGGTCTTCTGAACGCGTTCCCAGATGTTGTTCGTGAGCAGGACCGGCTCGAGCTGAGCGAGCTCGTGATTGACCCGGCGGCACATTTCCCACACGGGCTTGTTGCTCTCGGGCAGGTACCAGCCCGGGTCGCGGAACGAATACCAGAACAACCCGCGGACGTCCGCGTGCGTGAGCGCCAGGTAGCTCATGCAGCGGTGCTCGCGGGGCGTGACGAGGCGCGTGTTGGGCCAACTCCAGACCTGCCCGATGAACCACACGGTGTGCCCCGACACGTTGGCCTTGGCAATCTCCAGCGTGTCGCTGATATTTGTCAGCGGGGCTCTGCCCACCGGATAGACATCGACGGCGATAATGTCCGTGCATCTCCCGTAATCGGCATACGCGTCCGGTCGGCAGATGCACGTGTAGGCGGGATGGTCGGCCAGCCGGCGGATCGTCGCATACCCACGCGCCATCAGGTCGAGTGGGACGCCGTGAGCTGCTGGTTCGTCCATCGTCATCCAGCAAGCCACAGCCGAGCTGTTCCTGTGTTTCAGCAGCATCTCGCGGTAGTGGTCCAGCTGGACGCGCATCCCGCCGTACAGAACGACGGCCGCCTTCAGCCCGACGCGTTCGCAGGCCGGGACTTGGCCCGGCGCGGCCTGCACGATGTTGAACCCCTGTGCCTTGGCTAACTCGTAGTCTTGCGTCTGGACATGGTACAGGCCCCGCGCGAAGAACGGCTTGCCGTTCACAACAGCCGTCTTGTTCGCGGTGAGATTCTTCGGGCGTGAGACGAGGTAGAGCCCCTGCTCGGTCATGATCTCGCGCTCGCGGATCCGAGCCTTAAGGCGCAGGCGGTATTCCCCCGGGCCCAGCGCCGTGGTGGGATTCCAGGGACCGCCGCCTTGAGGCGTCAACGTCTTGGACGAGACTGTCCTACCCGCAGAGTCATGCACGCTGAGTTGCAGACCGTTACACTCGTTGACGAGCGACTGCGCAACATAGGCGTAAGCTTCGGTCGATTGCCGATCCTCCGGTCGGACCAAAAGCGGCGCGCTCAGCCGCAGAGCCGGGATCACCACGTCGCTCGCTTTCTCAGCCAGGAACGGCCCGACACCGTGCGGAAGTTTCAGCGAAGCGTCTTCGAAGGTGCCTCGGGATGCCTTGGTTACGTGCACCGACCATAGCTTGCCGTCCATTCCAGGGGGCACGCGAACGTCTATCCGCTGGGTACTTCTTTCGATCGTGCTGACTGCAGCAGCCTGCTTGCCACTGGGGTCCCGGACAACGGCCCGAGCGGTTTCCAGCTTGCCCTGGCCCGCCAAATGTACCGGAAACTCGCGGGCGCCTTTCTCCACGAAGAAATAGAGCGGATTGGCGTAAGCGACGATCTTCACCGTCGCGTCCCCGCCCGGGATCAGCAGCCGACCACCCGTGGCCGTCACGCCGACTGCGTTCCTGCCCGCCTGACACTCGATCGTAACGAGCCCTTCGGCCTTCGAGTTGATGAACTCGATCTGCCTTGACTGAGCAGGAGGTACGGATGCCTTGGCGAGTTCGCAGCCGGATGGATCCTTCACCACCACCTCGACCTGGCCCTCATACCTACCCACTCTGACGGCGTGCACCTCCAGGCGGATCCGGTCGCCTGGTCTGGCCAGCAACTTGTATGTGCAGTACCCCCGGAGCTGGGTGGGACGCGCAATCTGGGAGGACGGCGGTCGTTCATCCGGAGCGATAAACCCGCCAGGCAGAAGCTCGCCGCCAGATGTCGCACCAATCGACAACAACCACGCGAATAGGGGCAAGCACTTCATGGTCCATCCTTGTCCTTTTCCGTTGTTCGAGCGCGCGGATCGCGCGGCCTTTGCCACGGAAGACATCGGCAGGGCCGGCTACCACTCTTCCGGTAACCGGTACAGCCCTACGTCGTCGAACAAGACCGCAGCGTCTTTGGGCTGACCTTTCGCGGAGAGCAAGAGTACCAGGCGGCCCGCTCCTTCGGGAACGGTGACGACCACCATCAGCGGCTGCCAGCCGTCCTGCGCCACCATCTGGACTCGCGGCTCCAAGTCGCGACGGGGATGCCAAGTCTCGTCCGGTCTGCGGAAACGTATAGCCAAAGCCCCGCCTGTGTCCTGATCGGCAGGCATGCCCCTCGCGTGAGCCAGACAAAGGTAGCGCTGGCCTGGCTGTGCCTTGTGCACCTGGAAGTACGCCGCCGATCCGGCGTTGGAGATCCGCGCTGCGATCGATCCATACCGGCCAAGCGATTTCTCTGCGGAGAATCTCGCCCGGGGGCTTGCTTGCCAAGTACACCACGCAGCCGGTGTGCGTTCGGCTGGCTGGCCCTTCCTTGCCGACGTCGGAGCTCCGCTGATGTCTTCGAAATCCCCGTTCTCGGCAAGATTGGACGGCTGCGTGTCGCGCGTCCAGAGCCAAGCTCGCACCAACTCCGCCGCGCCGCCCGTGCGCAATTCGGTCAACCTCGCGGTGACCTTGGGCAGTTGCTCGGGCGCGTGGTCGGCATACCATCCGACCACGCGGATCGCCCCAACGCCGCTGCCGCGCTCTAAGCTCGCGACATGCCCAGTCATCAGGTACCCCTTGCCGGCAAGTCCCCGCAAGTTCTCGCCCAAGAGGTCCCTCCGCTTCATGGCCGCCGCCCAAAACGGCTCGCGATTGGCGCTCAGTTGCGTGAGTCTTGATATCTGGTTCATCGCTTGCTCAGCCTGCCGGGCGCCTGTTACGGATGTGCTGATGAGCTGCTCGGATAAAGCGTACGCTCGAATCGCGTAACCTGCGTACTCAAGCGCAGCCCGGATCGTATCGATTCGCTGCCGGGTCACTCCGCGCTGGGCCTGTTTGGCCGCCTGGTCCAGGAGTGCCATGGCCTCGTCGAGCGCCACCGGAGAGATGGCCAGGGCCTGGTTGACGATATTCCGATGAACCCAGCCCCGGCGACCAGCACGCGGGGTGTTCCAGGATCGCTCGAGCACGTCAAAATAGTGAGACATCGTCTCGGCCGCCGAGCCGAACATCTTCATATAGAACTCGCGCAGCAGCGAGTCGATGTCCAGCGACGCGTCCCATTGAAGCTTGGCGAGCGCCCAGATCATGGGTGCGGTGTGGGGCAGGAACGTATAGACCTCCGTGTACATCCCTTCCAGCCCGAGCGATTTGTCGAACTTAACCTGCTCGGCCATCGTGTGCGGATAGAACCGGGGCGTGAAGGTTCCCATTCCGTAATAGTCGTACCGCGAGAGGTGCTTGCAGCGCTTGGCCCATTCCCGTGTCAGCGCGTGATCCGCCGCCTTCCGGCCCGGCTGCCACCAAAGTGCGCTGGTCTCCGTGATATAGCCGAAGACGTTGTCTTCCAGGCGCTCAACGGCCTCCGGAAAATCGCGAGCGATCGAATAGATCAGCGTGCCGACGTACCGATCGGGGTGAGTCTTAGCCAGTTCGCGCGCGACGGCGTTTACGAACTTGTAGTGGCGATCGGAGAACTCTCGTTTCTCGTATGAATCGCAGCGGGGGTCCAACGCGCGGCAGTTGCTGCAGCCGCACAGATGCGAAATGTCGTCCATGCCCAAGGAGAAGCTGTCGATGTCCGCATGCTCGCCGAAGAACCTGCGCGCATAGGCCACGGTCAGATGAATCACCTCGGGATTGCTCTCGCAAGGCCGCCAATACCTTGCCTCGGCCGAGGGAATCCAGCGCTTTCCGTCGATAAGCGGATAGTACTCCGGATGGCTCTTTGCGTACTTCGCAGGTGGAAAGACCTGGTGCAGAAAGTTCTGGAAATTGCGCCTGGGAACCACCTCGCCAAGCACGGTGTTGTTGCGCAGGTTCCACCGTTTCCACGAGTCGAACCAACCGTGCCCAGACCAGATGCGCGGCGACGTGTCCGGGACTTTCACCAGCTCACGCTGCTCTGCCGACAGTTCCCCCGGCGAGGCCTTCGGTACGTATTCCCAAACCTGACCGGGCGCAAACCATCGCACGCCAAGCGTGTCCTCGAGAAAAGAAACAACGGCAAAGTACGTTGGCGTCGGGTAACGTCCGATGAAGAACAGATTTCCGTCTTCCACACGAATGGCATAGGCTTCAGGATTCAGCGATTCGTTGGGGGGGTCACCAGCTCGCAAGGGCTCGCAGCGCCCGACGTAGAGTCCGGTCCCAGCAACACGCTTTCCGTCGCGGTGGATTGGCAGTTCGACGCCGCAGATCGCCAGCACGTAGTGTTGTAGCTCCGTCGCGGCCAGCGTTACTCTCTCCGCCGCATCAGCGGGGATCACGATTGTCGCAGCTGGCTTTCCGCCACGGGCAAGGACGACGGTTTCCGCCAGAGCGGCGTGCGCAAGGAGCAACGAAAGCAAACAACCTCTGACATGAAGCATCGCATCCGACTCGCTTTTCCAGCCACAACGTGTCGGAGCCCATCGGCGGTCCGAAGAGGTCGGTCCCCGCCTGTGTCCTGCGAGCGCCATGAACGACAAGGCGCAGGCACCTCTACTCCGATGGTTTGCCCGGCCCGCCGGTGCTGGCGACGGTCCAGCTATTCCTCCTTCTGGGTGAAGCCGAGAGCTTGGCCAGCCCGGTCGGTCACGCGAAGGCACACCGCCCAATCGCCGCCGCCCTGTGTGACCTTAATGAGGACCTTGTTCGCACCGGGCTGCAGGCGGGCCTCGACCACATCCTGATCTACGCTCAATCCCCGCGATCCGGAGAACCGGTGGATTGCCCGACCATTGAGCCAGCATTTCACGCCATCGTCACTCCCGATCTTGAGAACGGCGTCCTGGGCTTGTGGGACATCGATCTCCGCATAGAGGTAGGCCGTGACGTTCTGGTTCGGCTTGACCAACTCGTACAGGTTGACGATGCCCTGCATGTCAGCCGTGTGCCAACGCCGCCAGCGGTCCGTTCGGTCCCCGATCTTCATCGGTTTGTCTAGGTCCACAGATTGCTCCGGAGGCCAAGCCTTGTCGATATCACTACCGGGGTACGGTCCGCTGAGCCACCACCGAGTCACGAAGCCCAGCTCACGGGCCGGGTGGAACTTGACGCCGAGCTCGCGCAACTGGCGAACAGCAGGATCAGCCACTTCGCGCGGCGGGCTCATCGCGAGGACCTTTTTCAGTATCTCGATCGCCCGCTGCTTGCTGCCCGCCTCGGCGGCTCGATCAGCCACACGGAGGTAAACACGCAGAGCGTCAACTCGAACCGCGTGGTCTTGTACCAGCGGCGCAGCGACTGCCAGCGAGCTCTCGCTGCCGATCTCGCCCAGGGTGGCAAGCGCCCGGCGACGGAGGGCGTCGTTGCTCGCGGCGAGTTTCAGGGTCTTCTCGCACATCGCCACGGCGAGACCCTCGCTTCCGGCTCGGAGTCGAGCACTGGCCAGCTTCAGATAGGCCGCCAACGCCACCGGGCGGATGAACTCGGATCCCTTGGCGGCCTCGAGCAGCGAGGGCTCCATCTCTAGGGCGGGTTCCTGAAGCCGCCCCAGAAGGTGCCACGCGGTCACACGGACCTCGGCGTCCGGATCCTTGGCGGCGGCAGCCTCGATCGCCTCTGCCGCCTTGGCATCCTTCCGCTGGCCCAAGACGCGGAGCAGGCGAGCCCTGATTGGTGCTTGGGCCTTCTTGAGCGCGTCGCTGATGGCGACCGATGCCTGCTCGCCCGGTATCTTTGCCAGGCAAGCCGACGCCGTCCGCCAGACGGTCGCGTCCGTGTGATGTACCCACGGCAGGATCAAGTCGATTCCCTCGGGCCAGCCCGCCTGGCTGACTCCGCACAGCGCGGCGCAGCGGAGACCGGGCTCGCGGGCCTGGTTCAGAGCGCGACTGTACATCTGCAGTGCCTTGGCTCTGAGCTCCCGCCCGGGAGGAAACGCCTGGGTGGCACGCGCTTTGGCCAGCATCCGGTCTGCCAGTCGCAGGTAAGGATCCAGCGCCACGCGTTGCGCTCGCTCCGATCCTTGGCCGAGGGCGGCGGCGATGACGGGCTCGGCCTGGGCGTCCCCGATGCTGCCGAGTGCCTCGATCGTCGCGATGCGGACGGCTTCGTCGCTGCTCTTGGCCTCGGCGGTGAGGAGTGGTACCGATTCCGTGTCCCGGAGCTGTCCCAGCGCCTGGATGACACCTGCGCGGAAAGCACCTTTCGTCTTCGGCAACGCCTCACGCAAGGCCTTGACCGCCGAAAGACTCTGATTGGCAATGAGCGCTTGTCGGGCCGGTTCCGCGAGCTGCTCGTCAGTGAGGCAGGCGGCAAGTGCCGGCACTGACTCGTCCCCTCCGACAATCTGGAGTTGACGGATCAGGAAGCGCTTGACCGCGGCCGGTCGATCGCTCTTGAGCCGGCTACAAAGTGCCTCGGCGAAATCACGTCGCTGAGAACCTGCGTCGGGTCGAGCCAGATAAGCCGCCAGTCCGTGCAGTGCCCGACGTACGCAGGCATCATCGCCCTTGCCCGCCTCGATGAGCATGTCCGTTAATTGCCCGATGGTCTGTTGGCCGGAGGCGGCCAGGTCTTTGATGGCCTGTCTGCTCACCTTCGGGTCGTCAGCAGCAGCTTGGTCAAGCAGGCGGGCAGTACCCGGACCAACGTCCGTTGCGCCCGCAGCGGGGTGCAGTAACATCGCTGTTGCCAGAGCCACCGAATACGTGCATCGCTCAAGAGAACTCATCGATTTAGCTCCACACAAGCGGCTTGAAGTTGCCGAGGGGTTACGACACAGTCGCGATCATAGGTGCCACGGCGTTCGCATCGGGATGTTCACGAAGCGATTGGCCTCCTCATCACCAACGAACTGCTCCACAGCCGGATCCCAATGCAACTTGCGGCCGAGCCGGATCGCCAGGTTGCCCAAATGAAGGAGGGTGGCGACGCGGTGCGAGACTTCGGCGTTGCCTCCCGGCTGTTGGCGGGTCCGCAGCGCCGTCTCGAAGTCGATCATGGGCGGGGGGTCCGGGTGGCCGGACAGTTGCTCGAAGAGGCCGGGCGGATCGGTCCTCCCGTCGCTGAACACCTTACCCTTGGGACCCTCGATGAACACTTGCGCGTTTGGATCCCGCTGCTCGCCCCACTCGCCACTCGCGCAGCGGACGATCGTTCCATCAGCAAACTTGTAGCTGATCGTCCCCCAAAGACGCCTCAGCCTCGATCTCGACTGGACCGGAGTCATCCGCCCCAATGAAGTATTGCACCGGATCGAAGTAGTGGGCGCCCATGTCCGCGAACCCGCCACCGTCGTAGTCCCAGTACCCACGGAAGCTTCCATGGCAGCGATGCGGGTGGTATGGCTTCACCGGCGCCGGACCGAGCCACATGTCCCAGTTCAGATTGGCCGGTGGCTTTTGCGGCTCGAGGTTGGTTCGCCCGCTCCACTCGCGGACCTTCCAGTTGTATTTCGAGCGGTTCATGAACCCCGCCAGGAAGGATTGCCCGGATATTGATATT
>CAYGAN010000084.1:9236-18340 GCA_964347585.1 uncultured Planctomycetales bacterium
AACTTGGTCATGGGTTTCTCGCAATAGACGTCCTTGCCGGCTTGAGCAGCATGGATGGAGATCAGGGCGTGCCAATGAGGTGGCGTGCCGATGTAAACCACGTCGATGTCTGCGCGGTCCAGCACGTGCCGGTAGTCGCCATAGCCCTTGCAGCCGTCGCCGGCCCTGCCCATGGCGCCGACCAGGCGATCACGATCCACGTCACAAACGGCCAACGTTGCTGGCGGACGATCCGGCTCATTTCTTAGCACGAAGTGCATGCCCCGACCGCCGGTCCCGACCACCGCTCGCGTGGCAACGTCACTGGGCGGTGTCCGCCCCGGTCCCCCAAGCACGTGGCGAGGCACAATGTAAGGAAAAGCCAAACCTCCAGCTACGCTAACTGAACGACTCATGAACCGCCTTCGAGACACACGCTGTGTGGACATCAGCTTCCTCCGAGTTGCCCGGCTGGCTTGGCCCGCCCGTTGACAAAGGGGTGATGGACAGTCAGCTTTCTCGTGCGCCTCAGCACGCCTTTGAATGTCGGTCGGTGACCGACCATCTGTGCGGCAAAGGCGCCCTTGCCAGCTGCTTCGCTCTCCTGACTAGCGATGCGATCGTTCTTGCTTCGCACGATCTAAGATCCGCTTCACTTCCGGCGAAGGGTCCTTCAGGTCCTTGGGGTCGCCGGTGATGATCGTCGGGAGCGCACTCATACGTTCGTACAACTCGATACCCAACTCGAAGCCTTCCTGCGTGGGGCTGAGATGGTGATAGCCGATTAGCTTCGCGTGCCCCGCCCACAGGAACGAGCAAATCGGATGCGCCGCCTCGACGTGTTTGGGCTCAAGCTTACCCCATCCTTCGTGGATGTGGGCCTGGGCGAAACACTGGCGCTGGAAGGATATCTCGTTCAGCCCTTCGCCGATCAGTACCAGACCGGGCCGGACCGTGGCGAACTCCTCCTGCAGCCAGCGTAGCCCTTCAATCGTGTTCATCCCTTCGACCAAGCCGTTGTCGGTGTTCCACGTACAGAGCGTCTGGTCGATGAAGGCGGCATCGGTTCCTACCTTGTTGCACACGTCGAGCACAACGTCAATCAGCTTGTTCCGCCAGATCCCCAAGCCGGGGTGAATGTAAGCCATGCGCGTGTAATCGTGCGTGTCAGGCGGCCAGTGCCAACCTTCAGGCTCATTCCTAGTGACCGAGCGGATTTGGAAGTCGCGGACCTGCTGATAGAAGGGGTGCTTGTAGTACACCGCCCAATAGTTGAAGTGCGGCATAACGTGGAAGCCCATTTCGCGGGCCTTGACTGCGAATTTCAGGCCTTGCTCGCTTGGCGTGTAGTCGGGGTAATTGACGTCATACTTCTCCGTCCGCCAATGGTGCGACAGATGAATGAGCGTCTCATCCGGCGGGTGAGCCGCAGCCAGCCTGTCGAGAAGCAACTCATTGGCCGGGCACCAACACATAGCCAGCGTGATGCGTTCAACCCACGCTGGTCGAGTTCTGCGCTTGTCGGCCAGATCGTAGACTTTTGCCATCCAATCGCGGTATCGTTTGGCCGGGGCTTTCCACTCACCTCGGTACACGTTGATTCGCCACTCCAGACCCCCGGCCGTGCGGTTCTCCCACAGCGGACCGGGCGGCTCGCCCTCGAAGCAAAGCTCCGTCCGATCCTCTTTGCGGATGAGCCGAAGGGCCTTGAACTGCATCGCGCGGTCCTCGCAGTGGATCATCATGCTCGATTCACCTCGCTGAGCAATTGCGAGCTGCGCCTCCCACTTGAAGGGCCAGGGAAATCGAGCGCTAGGCGGGTGTGGCGCGTCAGAAGGTATGCGCATCCCGTTGACCACGGGCAGGATCACCGTGGCTTCAGGATGGATCGGGACCCTCCAGCCGACGGCCTGCAAGCCCCGCCGATTCGAGATGCCGTTGGGCGTTACCCGGATGTCGCCCGTTTGCTCATCAACGGCCACCAGCAGCGAGCGCTGCGAGTCCTCCCCCTTGACCACGATTCGAGCCGCGACTGACGAGAGCCTGCAGACGCTGACCGTCTGGTGCTTGTCCTGGCCGAGGGTATTGCCGTTGAGATAGAACAGGTCGATTGCGTGAGCCGATGCTTTGGGGTGGATGAACTCGACCGGATCATCGCGGCCGCGCACGCTGACGATCGCCGGCCCGTCAAAACATGCCTCGACAGTCTGCGTTTGAATCGCAAGTTTCTGACCCTCTATCGAGATCATCGGACTCGCCTCCGTCGTCGCTGCTGCCGGGACCGTCATGCAGATGCAGATTGCCAGGCACATGGGTCACCTCGATTGCCATCGGCTTCGGCCATCGCTTGCGGGGTGGACACAGTGCAACGATTCATGGCGCTGAGCTGATCACCAAGCTCAGCGACGCCCAAAGCGATTCGCCTGTGGGGCACTCCCAGGATCGCCCCCGACCGCGGATCCCCGACTCTGTATCTCAGGGCCGCAGCGCACCTCTTTGTCCAAGCCCAGCGGCACAGCCAGGCAGCCGAGGACGATTGTAACCCGGGGCTCACGTGCGGCAAGTCGCATCTCACAGCGGTTGGTGCATCCTCTTGTGGGGCGCTTGCATCTGACGGACAAGGCACTCCGGACAGCGTGAACCGATGGTCAGTAGCGCTTACAATGACCGAGAGGCCGACGGTGACGGTCAGGCGTACTTCCTGGAAGTACAGGGCAGTGCGGTCCGTCAACAAGATCTGGAGCGCGTTGCCTTGTGATGTGCAGGTGTTTGCGCAGCTGAATCTGCAGGGCGAAGAATAGTGATAGCTTGTACCACGTGTGTGTAGGAGACCCTTGATGACCGGACGTTTAGCAGGTTTCGGCATTCTGGCGTGCTTCTCGGTGACGGGTGAAACGGCCCAGACGCAGAGCAGACCGGCGAAGGCCAGGTACGTTGATGATACGCCGCTGCCGGCGACGACCGACGAGGAGCGGGCCCGGGGCTTCATGCTCTTTTCGCGCGATTACCTCCGGCTGGTGTTCGCGAATACGAACCCGCAAGCCGATGAGCGAATCGGGCGTCTGTCCGCTTTCGCGTGTCCGGGCGAATCTGAGCCGGTCGTCTTGGTCGTCCGCGCACTTCGCAATCTGCAGCACGTGCGCGTGACCGCAAGCGACCTACGGAGCGAGGGCAACGCGATTCCAGCCCGCGAGATTGACGTTCGCTCCGTTCGATTCCATCTCAAGCAGGGCCAGGCGCGCTGGGGTCCGTTCAATGAGGCGCTCATGGAGGTTCCGCTCTTTCTCGAGAAGCGCGCCGGCGTCGCCGTTCCCGCGGGCTGCAGTCAGCCGTTCTGGCTTACGATCCGCATTCCCGGTGACACGGTACCTGGGAGATATACGGGCACAGTGAAGATCGAGGCAAGCAGTGGTGAAGGTGCACAGGTTCCTGTGGACTTGGAAGTGTGTCCCTTCAAGCTGGACGAACCCCGGGGCATCTGCTTTGCGATGTACACGAGGATGCGCAGCGATCCGGCAACAATTGCTGAAACATTCGCCGACATGCGTGCTCACGGAATGACGAGCATCGGACTGTGCGGCAATTCAGGTCTTCCCATGCGCGTCGAACAGGGAAGGGTCAGGATCGATTGGAACGGCCAGAGCGCAATCGAGCGCAACATGGACGCATACACGCGCGCAGGGTTCCCGGAGCCAATGGTATGGCTAATGGGCAGCGACATCCCAAGATTTTGCGAGAAGATCGGCCCGCTCGACAGCAAGAAGTTCGCTGATGCGTACCGGCAGGTCATCATCGAGATCAACGCTCATGGCAGGCAGGCGGTTTGGCCGGAGATCATCTATCAGCCGATCGACGAGCCATTCGAGCATCCGGACCGGATGCCGCGGGCGATGCAACTGTTGCGGGTGCTCAAATCGATCCCAGGTGTCCGAACTGAAAACGACGGGATGAACGGCCGGTGGGAGAACTTCACGGAGGAATGCTACAGGCTTACCGACGTGTTAGCGCTGCACGACGGCCCGACGCTGCACCGTGGGCGGCTCGACATGGACGAGTGGTGGCGCTTCCATGCCAAGGCCGTGGCAGACGACAAACGGATCTGGTTCTACAACATTGACCTGACCGCCTGGCATCCTGAGCCCGTGAGGTTTATGACAGGGTTCGGCTTGTGGAAATCGAAAGCCCACGGCATTCTTGAATGGGCTTACATGTGGCCAGTCAGTGACAAGGATCCGGGCGCGGTTTACAAGCAGCCGAACGCTCTGCTGTACCGTTTTCCCAAAGCGGCCGGTGAAAGCGGCGGCCCAACGATCGCGTACGAGGCTGTGCGCGAGGGCATCGACGACTTCCGATATATCCTGACGCTTAATCGTCTCGTAACTGAGGCGAAGAGAAGAGGTCCGGCTGACCTGGTCCGACTCGCCGAGAGCGTTTGGCGTCCGGTTCAGGCCAAACTCACTGCGGCGAGCTTCGAAGGGTGCAAGGGCCGCGCCATGCAGGGGAATTGGACGGGCCCGTGTGAGATCCTGCCGAACGGCGACCGCCTGGTGCGCGGCGATCACAAGATCTCGAACAACTGGCGCTTCGGCGACTACGACGCGCTCAGAAAAGAGATCAGCGCGGGCATCATCTGCCTCCGCAAGGCCCTCGACGAACCAAGCTGAGGCGAGCCGGCGGCGAGATTGCGGGCGCGCCTGCGCCGGCGTTCACAAGATCCACCGCACAGTTTCGTCAATCGCGGTGAGGACCATTGCACCCAGGGTGACGCCAGCGGCGACGTACGGACCACGGTTCTGCCAGGGCATTGACAGGCGCGCCGTCACCGGGACGAGCAATGCTCCCAGAACGACGCCGGCCAGCGTCGCCATCGTCAGCCGCCCGTACCAGCCCATGACGACCGCGTTCTCCGGTTTGTGCCAGAACACCTCCCGCGTCTCGGGCGCATAGTAGAACCGCGGCAGGTCAAGCCTCGGCCAAAGCGCGTAGAATGCCGCGAAGGCCAGCGGAATCGTCCAGGCGACGGCGGGGACCGAACGCCGTTTCATCAGACGCTCCTGACCATGACGACCCAAAGGCCGATCAAGACGTTGGCGGCGGCGCAGATCACGAAGAGAATTGCCAAGAGCGTCTGGCCACGCCAGAAGGTGCGGTGAGCGGCGGCGAGCTCATCAGCGGCGGATCGACGGAAGTAACGCCATAATCCCCACGCCAACAGCAGCCCCAGCGCCCCCCAATGCTCCTTGATCTCGAACAGCCCTGTCAGTTCAGGCCGGTTAGCATCCAGCCACGCCTCGCGCACGACCACTTTGTAGGCGGGATAGACGAGCGCTCCGGTGATCATGGCCGCCACATACGTCGGCCAGGTGATAAGTGCATAACGTCGGGCCTTCACCCGGTGACCGGCCCTGTTGCTTGCTGCACCCCGCCAGCCGAAGTACAGCACGTGAATCGAGATCGTCAGCGCAGCAAAGCCGGTAAGGGCGTGCAAGAGCAGTAGAGGACGGGCGAGATACAATTCCCAGGTCATGACCCTGTTCGATCCAAGCGGCAGCCCCTGCGAGTTTAAGACACTCTGTGATACCTGCGCCACACAAGTGCCGAGCCCGCCAAGCTCGCCACAAGCGCGACCAGCGTCCAGACTGTGCTTGCGAGAACGTGCGACGTACTTGCCGGCGCCGAAGCGTCTGTTTCAGCGCTACCCAACGGGTCCGACACTGCCTCAGAGATACTGATAGGCATCCGAAGCCGGATTACCGCCTGATCCAGGGCTTTGTCCCACATCATTGGAATGTCCACACCCAAGGTGCCGGGAGATCCTAAGCAGGCACACTCGCCGGTCAATAACTCGAGCATGGCGTTGAGTTCGGCTTCGGTGATGTTCTGGCCTTCTAACGGCGGCATGAACTTGCCACGCCCGAACACGACCGCGAGCCAATCCGGTCCGGACGCCTGAACCCCGCTGAAGGATAGCAACAGCCTTTCGCGTTCGTCCAGGCGGTCCACCCGCACGACAGACAGACCCAGGGCCTCCTTTCTCGCCCAGGTCTTGACCACGGCATCAATCACCCTTTCCGCCATGCCGCTCTTACGGTCGGTGCTGGGCACGTAAAGCAAAACTGCCAGTCGCCGGCCGATCTGCCGCCGGATCGCCTCGCGAGCGGGTGAAGTCCTCAGCCGCTCCAGGTCTTCACTGTTCGGAGCCGGCTCCCAATGGTCGATGACCCAGCTTTTCCGCTCGAGCGCCCGCCGTCCCACCAACGTAACGACCGGCAAGGACCGCGGCGCGGAGGGAATCCCGTATTCCTGCCAGCGGACGTCCGAATCCTCCGCAGCAAGATAGAACAGCTCGAGGTTCAAGCCGCCCCTGGTTGAGTCAAGCCACGTGGCCAGCTTGTCGTGTATCTGGCGGGCTGCTGAATCATCTGCTGTCTTGCCGATCACGCAGAGGCGGTGAATGTCGCGAAGTCCATCGTATGCGGCATCGCGCACCGTAAGATCTTCGCAGGCCGACGCCGGCAAACCCGCTGCGAGTGCGAGTAAGGGGATAGCGAGGACGATCCACTTGCTGATAACGGCGCCCTTCCTCGCCTCGCCACAACTACACACATTCGGAAACCTGGTTATTGGAAGTCCCCCCTAACTCACCGGGGGTTCAGATCGATCGGCTCGTCGCGCGAGTCCGTCAAGCGGGCGCTGAACGCCCACCCGCCCCCGGCCTGGGTAATCTTCAGCAGAATCTTGTTCATGCCCTGCTTTGCCTGGGCCCTGAGTACGTCCTGATCAGGCTCGTAGGACCGAAGGCCGTCAAACCTGCCCACCTCCTTGCCGTTGAACCAGCATTTGAAGCCGTCGTCACTGCCAATCTTGATCAGCACATCTTGGTCATTAGGAGCGCGCATCTCAGCGTAAGCATAAGCCGCAACGTTATCCCGACGGCCGAAGACGCGTTCGAGATCAACTCTGGCCGAGGGATCGTCAACGGCATAGCCCTGCCAACGCAGGTCCCGCTTACCGATCGTGTACGCTCGGCTCGTGTCAATATTGGGTTCGTCAACGAACACCTTGTCGGTCGGGTTGTTCCGAGCGTCCCAGGGCACGGGGCCAAGGAGCTGCCAGTCCATGATCCATCCCTTCTTTTTTGCCTCAGGACCGATACGGTAGCCGAGTTCTTCAAGCTGACCGATCAAGAGTTGACGCGTCGCGGCATCGTGCTCACGTTGCAGAGCTGCAACCAGCATTTCGACCGCCTCCTGTCGGCCGACGTCGGGGTCAGAAGCATTACTGACGAAGGCAGCCAGGTAATCTCGCATCGGCTTGTCGCCGCCGTAGCACAGAACGTTCCCGTTATCCATGGCGAGGATCACGCGGCCATCTCGATCAATCAGCAGGCCGCTCGGCAGGGCCGGGGAGGGCAGCTCATGTTCCCAGAGCGACCGGCCATCCTCCAAGCTCATGCAGCATACTCGCCAGCGGGATGTCAACCGCCGGTGGCGACGGCTCTCGCAGACCGCAACGACTGTATCTTTGCCAATTGCCAACGCTACAGTGTCGCTGCCTTCCAGCCAATCTGCCCGCCAGACATGTTCAAGTTTGCCGTTGCGATCGTCTCCGGCGAGACGCCTTTCGAGCGTCTCGACCGCACAGCATGTCGGCACAGAGTTCCGCCCCGCCGCCAGCACGATCCTGTCATCTCTCCAGGCCGGGGGAATCTTGCCCCCATGGAGGTGTATCTGCCTGCCGGTGCTCTGGCCAGGCTTGATCAGCATTGCCGCAAAGCTGCCCGGGTTGACCACGTTCTCTCGTGCCGAGTACTGCAATCTTCCGCCGAGGATAAGGTAGCGTCGTTTGAGCACGCCGATTTCTTCGCCCCGGGAGGCTTTTGGCGACCCGTTGCCGGGACCGCCCCCGACGTACTCGCCGGTCTGCAAATCATACACCGCGGGTGAGACCACGTTCCCCCCGGCCATCCAGAGCCGACCGTCGGCGATAGTAATAACGCCTTGGGCAGAGACCCCTTTGCGCAACTGCTTGTCCAGGTGTCCGGAGGTCGTGTTCTGCCATTTGATCTTGCCCGTGACTGCGTCGAGGGCGTACACGTATGTACCATCGTAGTCGATGATGCCCGCCGCAGCATAGGCCACGCCGTCCTTGACCAGCACCCCCGCGTTGACCGGCCACGTCGAGCAAAGCGCCCCATACACCATGATCCTTCGTTCGACGGGCGCTGCCCGGAACCGCCACAATAAGCGGCCGGTGGCCGCCTCAAGCGCGTAGATGTAGCCATCACCTGAGCCGACGTAGGCGCGTCCATTCCAGATCGTCGGCGGTCGCATGATGGGTCCGGCTGTCAGGAACGACCATTTCAGCGCGCCGCTGACTCCATCGATGGCGCGAACCTTACCGTCGTTGCCACCGAGGAAAACCAGGCTGCCCGCGGCGGTCGGCGCGGTCGGTTGGTATGCGCTGCCGGCACGGTACTTCCAGATCCTGATCGTTCTTCGGGAGACCGCTGCCTCGCTACCAGCGCTGCGGGAGAGGTCGGCACGGTACGTTGTCCAGTCTCCGTCGGACGTATCCAGCGCAGCGACGCGAAGAATATCCCCCTGGCCGACCTCGAGACGTTCGGCTTCCGTGGCCTCACGCTCGAACTCGAACTTGCCCGCCGAACAGAGGGCCACACGACCCATGAGCGACAGATTGCAGTCACACAGCCACGGCCCTGCGTACAACAGGCCATTGGCAGCGATCACCCCGTCATTGCACGCGGGGCGGAACGCGCCGTTGAAAAGGATTCTCTTGTTGACGCGGTCGTATCGGGTCAGTCCCTCGGGCTCGCAGCGGCAGAAGATGGAATCGGGAGTAGCGGTCAGGCGAGCACATGAGCGCTTCTTGAACCCCAAGTCCTCGATCGTGTTTCCCGTCGTCGGATCGAGCACGAGGGTGCTGCCGTCCGGCCCGATGCCCACGAGCAATCGGCCATCCAGGTAGAGCATGTTCGGGTTGTTTGTCGTCTTCTTGCGGTGCCACATCAAGTGGCCGTCCTCGACGGATGCAGCCACGATGTTCATCCGAGTCTGGGCCTCGAAGAAGAGCGCCTTCGGCGTGTAAAGGGCGTAACACGCGGT